>DATAZF010000336.1:0-18490 GCA_036272235.1 Bryobacteraceae bacterium
TTCCCGGTGACTTGCTCCAGACTCTTCGGCTTTGCGGTAAACGGCATCCCGTGATATTTGTCGATCTGGTCGCGGTAACTCATCAACGGACCCGGATACCCGATCAACTGCCAGCCGATCAGCCCGGCATTGCCGCCGTGCAGCGGATCGGAAAACATCCCTTCGATGGTGTGGGTCCGCAGCATCCGGAAGAAAATCGATTTCTCGATGGCGCGCAGGCGCTTGTCCTGCTCTTCCGGCGTGGCGCTCGCAAAGTCCGCGCCCAGCTTCGGAACGCCGGCCTGGTAAATCTCCCGTGGATTCTCCTTCGCCTGGTAACCGTGCTCGGCGACGGACTCAACCCACGGGCCTTTCGTATACCGGTACTTGTCTTTGCCCCATGGCCCGGCGAGTTGCCTGTCGATATAGACGATGACATTCGCCTCGGTCGCGCCGGGGCCGGATTCATCGGTCGGAAAGATGCGCGCGCAGGCGGCGGCGACAACATGCGCTTCTGCTTCGGATAAAAACAGCAGCGGGATCCGAACCTGTCCCTTGTCCTGGGCTGCGACTCGCACGGGCTCGCCGGCAAGCGTATAAATCAGCAGGCCGCCGAGGCTCTTCACCGGCACGGTAAGAAATTCGCGGCGCTTCATACCAGCGACTCCGGATGCTTCAAATATCGATCGATCAACGCATCGGCTGCGCGATAGGTCATGGCAATAATCGTCAGTGTGGGATTCCCCGAGCCGCTTTGGGGAAACGTCGAGCCACCAGTCATCCACAGGTTCGGCATCTGCCAGTGCTGCATCGACGTATTCAGCACGCTGTTCTCGGGCGAGGCGCCGATGATCGTCCCGCCCTGCACATGGGTGCTCTGATAGAACGTTACCGAGTACCGGTTTCCCACACCGCGCGTCTCGCCAACCTTTCCGCCCATCGCGCGCGCAATTTCGGAGGCCGCGCGAATTGCCATATCGGTCTGCGCCCGTTCATGGTCCGTCCAGTCCAGAGTCAGCCGGATCAACGGGTCGCCGAACTTGTCCGTATAGGTGGGATCCAGATCCAGATAATTCTGACGATACGGAAAATGTCCGCCTTCGAAAGCCACCGACGACGACTTGTCGTTCCACTGGAGCGCCGCCTTCTTCCACGCCGCGCCCCAGTCGGCCCTGACCTCACCCGGCGGCGTTCTTCCGAAGCTTGCCAGCGGACCCTCGCCCGTACTGGTGACCCGCATCGTGCCGCCGCGCAACAGGCCTTTCGCCGGATCGAAGGCGTTATCCGCATCGAAGTCGTCGATGCCGAAACCAAGGCCGCCCGACCCCATGAAATTATTCAGCGGCTTATCCAGAAAGAAGCGGACATTCGCGCTGACCTGGTGAGTCAGGTTCCGCCCGACCGTTCCTTTGCCCGTCGCGGGATCGTAAGGCTCACCGAGCTTCGACATCATCAGCAGGCGGTTGTTATTCAGCGTCCATGAACCGAGTATCACGATCCGCGCCGGCTGTTCAATTTCTTCGCCGGCCGCGTCGAGATACATCAGGCCTTCGGCGCGCCCGTTGCCATGCAACACGCGCCGCACCTGGCACCCGTTCCGCAGCGTGAAGCTCTTCCGGTTAGCCAGCAGAGGCATCAACGTATTCGTCGGCTGGGCCTTGGCGCCGACCATACATCCGCAGCGCGTGCAATACCCGCAATAGAGGCATCCCGAGCGCGTCACACCGTCGGGGTTCCTGTAAGTCTGGCTCGCTGTCGCGGTAGGAACCGGATAAGGATGGTGCCCGAGATCCACGCACGCCTTCTGAAACAGCGACGTCACGTATGTCGATTTGTGCGGCGGCAGCGGATACTCGTGCGCCCGCGGACCCTCGAACGGATTCCCGCCCGGCACCTTGACGCCCTGGAGATTTCCGGCCTTGCCGCCAACGCCCATCAACTGCTCAGCGCGCCAGTAGTAAGGCTCGAGCTCGCCGTAAGTAACTCCCCAGTCCTTTGCCGCAATGTTCGCGGGCAACTTCGACTCGCCATGCTTTTCGCGCAGGTGGCTTGCCAGCCGGAAAACTTCGGGAGTGAACCGGAACGAAAGCCCGCCCCAGTGCTCGCCCGCGCCGCCCGTGCCGGTGCCGGGCTGGAACGATCCATACTGCCGCACCGGGACCGCCGCCGCTTTCGCCGAATGCCTGTGCGTGAGCGTCTCGTCCGCGAGGTTCTGCATCATCCGCAGTTTGACGATGTAGTCGAGCTCATCCATGCCGGTCGCGTAGTCCGTTGTCCTGCGCGCCGGCCCGCGTTCGAGCACAACCACAGAAAGCGGCGTGCGGGATGTAATTTCCTTCGCCATCAGCAGGCCGGTCCAGCCCCCGCCGGCGATGACAACGTCAACAGGTTTGAGACGCTTCATACTCCCCACGATATTACTTCAAACGAACATGGTATAAAGTCAGGAAAATGAGCAAGCGCATCGCAATCGTACTCTGTCTTCTCGCGGCTCCGGCATTTGCCCAGAACGCGGCCGCTCCGGCACCGGCAAATCCGCTCTCCACATGGCTGCGCGGCGCCTTCACCAACAACCACAACAATATTCTGCGATCCGCCGAGAAGATGCCCGAAGAGTTTTATTCGCTTCGGCCGGGCGCGCAGGAGGAAGTCCGCACATTCGGCCAGCAGATCGGCCACGTTGCCAACTTTAACTTCCTCTGGTGCTCGCAGGCCAAAGGCGAGAAGAACCCGAACGCGGGAACGAACCTCGAAAAGCTGACGACCAAGGCGGAGTTCATCAAGGCGGCTACGGACGCCTTCGCGTATTGCGACCCCGTGTATGCGGCGCTTACGGACGCCTCCGGCGCGGAGATGGTGAACATCACGCAGGAGAACGGACGCCAGACACGCAATCTCCGAATGGCCCTGTTGATTCTGAACTACGGCCACAATAACGAAATCTATGGCAGTATCGTGACGTCCATGCGGATCAAGAGTATTGTTCCGCCGGCGTCAGAACCGCGCCCCGCCGGCCGCGGCCGCTAGGGCTTGCCAGCCTGCCGGGCGTAAAACAAAAGCAATCGAACCGCTATGCCATGCAGGGGGCGGTTGGCGAGCGTGTTGGACGGTACTCGTCGATCGTGGGGGGCGATTACCAATCGCCCGCAGGATGCCATCCTGCCTACAGCTGCAGGTTTGAAAATGCTTTAAGCGGCGCCAGTCAGCTCGATCGTGAATCCGTTGGGGTCCTTGAACCGTACGGCGTTCCCGTCGCCCGTGGCTACAGTCTCCACGCCAACTTTCTTCAGCTTCCCGATGATCCCGCGCCGCTCGAAGCCCGCGACCTTGACGGACACCCTTTCGATCGCCGGCTTGCTCCCCGACGCCACGGGCTCCAGCGCGAGCCGCGTATGCGCCACGCCAAACCAAATCCGTTCCGGCTTCCTGCTCCTTGAAACCGGCGCGCCGAAGAACTTCGCGTAATATGCCGAAGCCTTGTCCAGATCCGAAACGGTCAGCACAATGTGGTTGAGCCCGATTGCCTGCAGGGCCGCGTCGTCTGTGGTAATCCGCGTCGAGGGAACGATTGTGCGCGCCAGCCCACCCGGCACGCCCAGCAACTGCAATCGCAGCCCGTCGGCATCCGTCGGCATTCCAAGCCGCCCGGACCCCATCGTCCCACCCGCCTGCTCCACCGCGGCCCGCACTTCATCCGGCTTGTAATCCTTCACAAGGGCACAGAAGTGATCGATTTTCGCCGGCGCGCCCGGCGTCGCAGTGCCTCCGAACGCAAGGTACGCCGTTCCCAGCCGGACATAAAATCGCGGCGGCGGGTCCTTTTCCTGAAACAGCTGCGGATCGAAAATGCGTCCATAGAATTCGGCGGACGCTTTCTGATCGGGCACCGTCATCCCGAGATGTTCGAGTCCTGTCGTATTCAGCGGCAGCGGACCAGCGCTCTGCGCGAACGCACGCGCGGCCAACGAACCGGCTACTAATCCGAGGGCCTCGCGCCGGTTCATATTTCGAGCCGTCCGGTGCTGTCGCCAAACGATTTCTCCTGCACGCCGAGCTTATCCATCATGCTGAGCAGCAGGTTCGACATGGGAGTATGGGCCGGGAACGTCAGATGCCGCCCACCGATAAGCTGTCCCGATGCGCCACCGGCCAGCACGACCGGCAGCGGATCGTGATCGTGCTGATTCCCGTTGCTCATGCTGCTGCCATAGAGAATCATCGAGTGGTCGAGCAGCGTGCCGTCTCCATCCGGCGTGGATTGCAGCTTCTGCAGGAAATAAGCCAGCAGCCCGATGTGATAGTTGTTGATCAGCGCGAACTTGTCCATGGCCGCGCGGTTGTTCGAGTGGTGCGACGCCACGTGGAACCCGTCGCGCACGCCGCTTTGCGGATACACCGAGCCGCTGGTATCCCGCGCGTACATCATCGTGGCTACGCGCGTAATCTCCGCCTTGAACGCCAGCACCTGCAGGTCGAACATGATCTTGAAGTGATCGTCGAAGGCCTCGGGCACGCCCACCGGCGCTTGCGGCACCTTCAAATCTTTCGGCGTCTGGTTCTCGGCTTTCTGGATTCGCCGTTCGATCTCGCGCACGTCATCCAGATATTCGCTGATGCGCGCGCGGTCAGATGCCGGCAGCTCCTTATTCAACGACGCGACTTCCTGCATCACCGAATCCAGCAGACTGCGTGATTCCGCCTTGCGCGCGGCCCGTTCCACCGCGGTATTGCCGTCGCCGAACAGCTTCTCGAAAAGCACTTGCGGATTGTGCTCCATCGGCAGCGGCAGTGTGGGTGTCTTCCACGAAATTGTATTCGTATAAGCACACCCGTAACCGGACCCGCAATTCAGTCCGTTCTCCTCGATCGCCAGCTCAATCGATGGCAAAGGCGTATCCTGGCCGAGCCGCGCGGCGACGATCTGGTCGATCGTCGTGCCGACGTGAACGCTCTCTTTTTCCGGATGCGAGCCGCTCAGAAACACGGCGGCCGAGCGCGCATGGTCCGCGCCCGCATCGCTCCCAACACCGCCCGCCTGCGGATGCGCCAGATTGCTGAATACGTTCACGCGGTCCCTGTACTTTTCGAGCGGCTTCAGGATCTCGGTGAACTCGAAACCTTTGCCGTCCGCGGCAGGCGTCCACTTATCCATCGTCGCCCCGTGCGGCACATAGATACAGGCCAGCCGGCTCTTTGGAGTCGCCAGCCGGGTCTGTGCGGGCGCCATGGAATCGAGCAACGGCAGCCCGATCGCAACGCCCGCGCCCCGCAGAAAGGTTCTGCGCGGCAAATGCTTCTTCGTAATGAAAGTCATTGTGGCTGCCTCATTTCCGCACTCACTTCCACCGGCTTCATCTTCATCCGGAAGGGTGGGCTCTTCACGATTCCCAGTACGATCGCCGAAAAGCGGTCGTCCTTCTCTCCCGCATCCCGGGTAATCGCGCGTACCGCCGGCATGTCGTAATACTTCAGCCCGCGGCCCACCGCGTAGGTCAACAGCTTCTCCGTCAGCGTCGAAACAAAAACGTCCGACCGGCTCAACAGCGCCGCGCGCAAACTCGCCGGACCCGTCAACTTCGTCCCATCCACCAGTTGCCCTGACGCATCGATCGGCACACCGCCTTCGCTCGCACGCCAGTTGCCGGTGAGGTCGAAGTTCTCCAGCGAAAATCCGATGGGGTCCATGATCTTGTGACAAGCCGCGCATACGGGATTATTCCGGTGCGCCTCCATCTTCTCGCGCACCGACGTCACCTTCGCGGACGTGCCATCATCCGGCAGCGCCGGCACATTCGGCGGCGGCAGCGGCGGCGAAGTGCCAAGAATATTTTCAAGCACCCACTTGCCGCGCGCCACGGGCGAAGTGCGGTTCGCGACCGAGGTTACGAGCAGGATGCTGCTCTGCCCCAGCAGACCGCGCCGCGCATCATCCGTCAACGTCACGCGCCGGAATCGGCTTCCATAGATGCCGGGCATGCCGTAATGCTTCGCCAGTCGCTCATCGACGAACGTGTAATCCGCATTCAACAGATCGACGACATTGCGGTCCTCGCGGATGATGCTTTCGAACAGCATCTCGGTCTCGCGCCGGAACGATTGCCGGAGATTGTCGTTGAACTCGCGCGCCTCAGGCTTCGCATTCTTCAATTCGCGAAGGTAGAGCCACTGCCCCGCGAAATTCGTCACCAGCGCTTCGGAGCGCGCATCCGCCAGCATACGCCGCGTCTGTTGCGCGAGCACCGCCGGTTCGTGCAGTTTGTTCTGTTCCGCAAGCTTCAGCAACTCGTCGTCCGGAATGCTGCTCCATAAAAAGAACGATAGACGCGACGCCAACTCGACATCGCCGATGGCATAAATCGCGCCGGGCTTTGCGCCCGCGGGCTCCTTCTCGAACCGGAATACAAACCAGGGATCGATCAGCACTCGCGCCAGAGCCGCTTCGATGCCGCGCTCGAAATTCCCGCCGTTATTTCGGGCGGTTTGATAAAACCCGAGCAACGTTTCAAGATCCGAATCCTTCACCGGACGCCGGTACGCGCCGCGGGCCAGCGCCGAGAGAATTGTTTTTGCGCAGCCAGTCTCGTCCGCCGGCGCATTCGGGTGGCAGATGAAAATCTTCCGCCGGCTCGGCGTATCCCCCGGCCCCGTTGGATTCACCGGACCCGTAATCGCCACGCTGGAAACGCCGGCGTTGTTTGCGAACACCGTATATACATCGTCGACGCCCGCGGAATTCTGCTTCGGCATCGCCACGCCAATGGTGTGAGGGCCGGCCGTCACCGCGAGATGCATGTCTCCACCCCCGGTCCGCGGAACCCGCGCGCCGTCGAGCGTTATTTCCAAGGGCACCGGCCCGGCGCCCGCGCCCACTCCAATCCCCGCACTGCGCGCCCTGATTTTGAAGTTGTACTCGCCATCCAGCGGGAAGGTGTGCCGGAAGACAAAGCCGCCGCGCGTTCCGAGCGGCAGTCCTTCGATGTGGCCCGTCTGCGAAAGATCGCCGGGTACACGATACGTTGCCGTCACTGGAGTGATGGAAGGATCGCCCACTGCCGCGCGGCTGATCTTCGTGGCGGCCGATACGTAGCGCTCGAGAAGGGCAGGGGAGACGCCGAGCGCAGCGGCGATATTGTCGAAACCCTCGCTCGAATCGTCGGCGGGAAGCAGCGTGTCCGCGTCAACGTCTACCGCAATCAGGTCGCGCACCGCATTCGCGTATTCCGCGCGATTCAACCGGTGAACGACAGTCGTTCCCGGATTCGGTTTGGCAGCCGCCGCGCGGTCCAGCGCTGTCTCCAGCTTCGCGGTGAACGCGTCGATGGTCGCCCGCTCCGGACGCGCCGCGCCTGCAGGCGGCATCATGCCGGACCGCAGTTTGCGAACCACCTTCTCCCATGCCTCGGGATGCTGTGCCGGCTGCGCGGGGTCCATCCGATCCAGCATGAGCCCGGCCGTCTTCAACTTTTCGTTATGGCACCCGGTGCAGTAGTGATCCAGAAATTCCCGCGATTGCCCGAAGCAGGCAGCCGCGAAGAGAAATACGCAGATCCGACTTACCGCCGTTGCTCTTGTAGCGGCGATCCTGTTGCCGGTCCTCTTATTCAATGCGCGGTACTTCGTCATCGCGCCAGCTTCTGAAGCAGTGCAATCGTCGAGGGCTTCCGCTCCGGCGCATTTGTGGCCAGGAACACGCCTTCCGCCCACACCATCGGCGTCCGTCCTTCTTTGTCTTTCACATCGAGCCGCGCGCCCTTCGACACCAGGAATTCCAGGATATCGTCCGACCCGCGATTGGCAGCGCCGAAAACCGCGGTGAGACCCATCGAGTTCGCGGCGTTCACGTCCGCACCTTTTTCAAGACAAAGCTTCACGGCGTCCATCTGCGTTTCTTTCGATTCGGCGTAGGTCTGGCCGGTGACCCAGTTCACGCCCGCCGCCGCCATCAGCGCGGTCGTTCCCGCGAACGTCGGAATGCTCGGATCCGCGCCCTTCTCAAGCAGCAGCCGCATCACGGCGGTGTCTCCGGAAAGCGCGGCGCGCAGAAACGGCGTTTGCCCCGTGAAATCCACCCACGACAAATCGCCGAGCCCCATAATGAAGCGCCGTGTCGGAGGCACTTCCGCCGTCCGCGCGTTCGGATTCGCCCCGTGCGCCAGCAACGCTCTGATCAGATCGAATGCGCCGGCGCGGTCGACCCCATTCTGCCCGCTGCGGCCGAGTTCCAGATTGCGCATTTCAACCGCGGCCCAGAGCGGCGTCCGGCCCCAGAAGTCGGAAACGTTGACCTGCGCTCCGTGCTCGATCAAGAGCGCCGCGACATCCATGCGATCGTTCGTGATCGCCATCAGCAATGGACCGATCCTGTTCGCATCGGGGAGGTTGACGTCGGCCTTTGCCGCGAGTAACTGGTGCGCAATTTCAACCCGGCCGTCACGCGCTGCATAGAGCAGCGGAGTCATTCCGCCTGGCGTGGCGTCCTGATAGCCTCGATCCGGCCATCCGCTCCGCACGATCCCAACGCCATGCGATCCGCCACCGGCGCCCGGAGGCCGCCGCGCTGGAGCTTTGCCCACGCGCGTCGTCACATTCACGTCCGCGTCCCGCTCAATCAGCAGCTTCGACGCATCGGTGTTATTCTCGCGGACTGCGATCATCAGGGCGGTCTGCTGTGACACCCGATCGCGCGTATTGACCGCGGCGCCCGCGTCAAGCAGAACTTTGAGGACCTCGATGCTGCCAATGCGCGCCGCAATCATCAAGGCAGTCTCGCCGGAAGGGTCCGGCGAATTCACATCCGCCCCCGCTGCCAGCAATTTACGGATCATGGCTGCGTTGGCATTCGCGCAGGCCAGCGCCAACGGAGAAACGCCATCCGGATCAGTCAGGCGAACGTTCGCGTGGGCCGCAATTAAAGCACTGACGGTATCGATATCGTCGGCGCGCACCGCCCAATGAAGGGCGCTGGTGCCATCGGGAAGCACGCCGTTCGGATCCGCGTTCCCCGCAAGGAGGCTGCGGACGGCGGCTTTATCCTCATCGAGCGCAGCCTGCGCCAGCCGCGAATCGGCATGGGCCGAGTACGCTGCGAGAATAAAAAATCCAATAAATGTAGCTGCCAGGCGCTGCATGCAATACAGGGAGACGATATCAAATTTATGATTCCGGGCGCAATCCATCCTTGCCTTGTTTCCGTTATTTAACGGATCGGGCTACGCGCTAACTGGGTGGTTTGCATGCAAGCATGCAGGCTATTTTTCGGACATTATTTTGGATCTTCAGGGAAAGTTCTGAGGTGACCGTCGGGCGATGAACTCCGGAGGAATTTAAAGCTCTGTCTGGTGGTTCGATGGTGTTTTTGGTCCAGGCGACGCACCATGACGCGTGGCTGGCGGATTCGCGGCCAACCCTGCGTGCTGTCGCACAAACTCCTTGAAAGCATTGAGGTTTTCGGCAACCGAATCACCAGGGCAAAATGAATAAGTTAGCAATGGCCCGTTCGGAATAATCATTCGCCCTCCAGCGACTGGCACCTCACGCGATGCCGCACCTGGAAAGGACACGCGAAAATCCATTACCACCGTCTGGTTGATGACATCTTCGCCGAGTTCGATCGATTCAGGTTCAACCGTAAGATCATCAAAACGCGTGGTTTCCACGAACTCACGCAATAACCTCTCGGCAAACGGGCCTACGATCCCGGTCACCGGGAGGTCCGCTAGTTGTACTTGTTGTGGTGAGGCCATACTTTCGGATTCCTTCCTTCAAACGAGCTATCGGCTTATCCCCGGCATTGCTTTATAGATGTGCTGCCGATCTTTCCGGACTCCTCGCAGCCTTTATAAGCATGCGTTATGCCAGTACCGCACCGGAGTCAGGATTCCTTTACAAGTCCCCTGGATGCCCCAAAATGTACCACTCCTGAACTGATGCCACGACACCGAAGACGTGCTAAACCAAACTAAAAACACAGCAAAAACTTCCGCAATGCGCGTGAACGGGCGGACGGCTACAGGCGGTACCAACTCAAATGGACCAGTTGCCTCCAGCCCCTTCAGATTCGAAATCAGCCTCCCACGTCCCCAGCAGATCGTCCGGCGCATCGGTGCATTTTCCGGCGTTGAAAAAACCGTCGATCTGCTCACGGCGAATTCCAACCATGTCATGCACTTTCAGGCCCTTCCATTTCACGTACATCGAAAGACTTGGGATGTGGCTACCGAGGAAACGCACAGAGTGCGGAATACTTCCGTTGAAGCGATACTCAATTTGCAGGAAAGCCGACGGAGCCCATTGTCCGCTCATGGCGAATCCTCCGAGATCCGCCAATCTGCCCATCTTGTACCTGAGCCAAATCATCAATGTCTGACTGCCGCCATCCGAATTGAAAAGAGCAAAGTGTTTACTGCCTGCGGGGCCGTGAGGCGCACCACCCTGCATATATCCATTTGCCATCGGTATTCGGGTGTAGCCGATCTTCCAAAGCAGATCGAAGGTAATTTTGGAAAGCCGACTATTTTCAGAAAACCACAGCCGCAGGGAATCTACCGCCAGTAACCCGCGATAATTCCGGGTTTGAGCGAATTCCAATAACTGCTCGCGGCTCTTGATGTCGCGAGCCGCCGGATTGCTGAGCCAGTCGTCTGTCGGATTTCCCGAGTAGAACATCGCCCAAAATGCCGGTGGCAAACCATATCGGCTGTGCGCACCACGGTGCTGCAGAAATTCGGAGTTGGACGGCAGCGCGGATAGCGACCGATAATATGGAATCCAGGCGATCGCCGCAAATGCCGGGCCTTCGACGCTGTAGGCAGCGGGTTCATCGCTCACAACAAACTCTTCTGAGCTGAATTCGGCAATTCGATGCATTTTCGTTTAAGTATATTAAAGTACTTTCGCAATATCTGCGTCCGGACGCACCCGCGCGCCGACCGATGTTCGGTTTTCGGGTTATTGAGCGGATAAATCTTTGGCGGCTCGTTCCGCTGGCGTCGTTCCTAAGGCCTGGCTGGGAAATAAGTCGCCACGCGGTCGTTTAACGTGAACTCCATGCCGAGATGCGGATACTGCTTCACTACCTTCGCCCGCATCTCAGCGGCGTTCTTCGACGACGCGACGTTCGCATCCCAATCCGCCATGTACTTCTTCATGAACGCGACCGCCGCCATGTTCCGCGTTGCCCCTGGCCCCTCATGCCCGGCGACCACGATCGTGGGCTGCAGAGCCGCGATCTGGTCCAGAGTCTTCATCCAGTCCTCGCGAGCTTTGTCCTTTGCAACTCCGAAGTAGACGTGATCAAAGACCGTATCTCCCGCAATCACAGCCTTCAAAGAGGGTATGTAGACGAAGCTGTTTCCCGGACCGTCGCCCTGCACTCCACCGGTGATCGGAAAAGTTTCGCCTTCCAGCGTGAGCGAGGGCGTCGAGAGTTCCTCGGGCAGCACCGGCTCCGGCCCCGGGATGTTGTTTCCGTAGGTCGGGAACCAGAATTTCTGCCGCGCCGGCCATCCGGTTTTCGCTCCTTTTACCGTTGCAGGAAGCGCAACGATCTTCGCCGTGGGAAAGGCGACATGAAGGACCGCCAGCCCGAACAGGTGATCCGGATGCGGGTGCGTCACGTAAATGGTCGTCAGATTTTTCTTCGATTCCAGAATCTCCGCGGCCAGACGATGCGCCTCGCTGAGGCTGAACTGCGGATCGATCACGATCATGTCTTTCTCACCAGAGATCATCGTTGAGTTCACGTCATACCCGATGACGCCGGCTCCGGTGTGAACTTTCAAAGTCAGTTTCGATTGCGCGCTCGCAGCCGCGGCCAGAGCCATGATGAGTATAAGAATTCTTGTCGACATGCAAACGAGTGTATACAGGTATGCGGTTCGAATCCAGCGAATGTTCATGATAGGATTCTTCGACATGAGCCGGAAACTGCTGCTGCTGTTAACTGGATTGATAATGGCGGCTTTCGCCCAACAGCCCAATCCGAATTTCATTGGCAACATTACACGGCTGACGGAGACTCCTCCCGGCCAGATCACCTATATCAAGTTCGACGCGGGTGCGCGGACGCGGTGGCATATCCATGAAAAAGGCCAGATGATTCTGGTCGAAGAAGGCGTCGGGCTCGAGCAGCAGAAGGGCGGGCCGATAACCGAACTTCACGCCGGCGAAACCATCTGGTGTCCGCCAGGTGTGGCCCACTGGCACGGGGCATCGCCTGAAAAAGCCGGCACGCAATACAACGTCACGCGCGGAAAGATCACCTGGCTTGACCAGGTCACCGAAGAAGAATTCCACGGGAAGACCGTCCGCAAGTAACGTTAATCTCTCGGGAGACATGTGTTGCCGGCGAGCTTGTCGCCGGTGGGATTCTGCGAATCGGATGCGCTGCAGACTGACGTCAACCGCACAATCAGAGGGCGGCGCTCTGGTGCGCCCCGTGTAAGCGAACGCGGTAATTTCTCCAGTGCGTTATTTCAAGTAACCCGCGAACCTGCTCTGTATAAGTCGTGCGCGCAAAGCAAGTGACATTGGGATGTCATTCTGCGCGGGGTTGCAACTCCGCAGGACTGTCGCAGAGAAAAGGGTCCGGACGCCTATAAGTCGACCTGCTGCGCCGCGGCGGCAATACCGGCGGGCTTCGCGAAGGCCTGCACGGTAACGTCATTGGGAATTTCATGAGCGGTCAGCCATGCGGGTGTGAAACAGATCAGCGTTGTAATGGCGCCGATCGGTCAAGGGGAGCACGGCTTACCTGCTGTTTGACGATCCTAACACCCACGAAGCCGAAAAGAGCGGTTCGGGACCAATGTTCTAATTACGGGCCGAAGCGCGGTATGGTCCGTCACGCGCGGATGAGTAAAGTTCGTGATAACCTGGCCGCATCATTGCAGGATTTTCCCTGCACCGACGCTTTTAGTCTTCAGGTATTGAGGAGTCCATATCGATGAAACAACATCATTCAGCCGGGACGCGCTTTTGCGCAATCCTCGCCATAATTGTCGCGGCCTTCATCCTCGTTTCGCCGGTCGCTGCCCAGACCACGGTGGACTTTGCGGGAACGGGCGACGGCATCACGGATAACCAGGCGGCCTTCGCCAGTGCCGCCGCGACACTAAATTCCGCGGGCGGGGGCACGCTGCGCATTCACGCGGGAACCTACGCACATTCCGGCGCCGTTACTTTCGGGAGTGCAACCAACGTGATTTGCGACCGGGGCGCTGTACTGAAAGCTACCACCGACGCCTCTGCCGCAATGATCTTCACGGGCGCGAACAGCGGGATTCAGGGCTGCCGCTTCATTTCGGGAGCCGCCGCGCAGGTGCTCGCCAACAATGCCGCCGCCGTCTTCTTTTCCGACTGCCAGTTCTGTTATGGCCTGGGTAATTCGATTCAGGGCGCTGCGGGAGATGGGTATGTGGTGTCGGGCGCCGGATCTCAGCAGGTTGAGATCAGCGGCGGCTTTGTGAATGGCGTGAAAGGCTATGGAGTGTATGTGGCAAGCGGCGCAAGCTCCGTGACCGTGGACGGGCTTCAGATCGCAGGCGTCGGCATGGACTGCATAGCCGCGATCTCCGTCACCGCCGACGGCACGCAGGTCCACGACGTCACGCTCTCGCGCAATCAGTGCCAGTCCGCCGCGCAAAACGGCATCCAGATCGCCGGCGTGCTGCGCGGCAACGTCTCCGGCAATACGATCACTGGCCCGGGTTTTCACGGGATCATCGTCCGGAACTTCACTCCGGACGAAGCGTTCGTACCCGACAGTATTGATGTGCGCGGCAACGCGATTACGAATCAATCCAACCCGTCCTATTACTCGATCGGTCTGGAGGCGACGCAGAACACGACTGCCAGCGAGAATACGATCCGCAATTCCAGCGGCATCCATCAATGGGGGCAGAGCTTGAATCTTGCGATCGCGCGGAACAAGCTCTCTAATATCGCAGGCGACGCCATTAACCTGTACCTTACGCTCGATCACTTCTCGGTGCTCGAAAACTCGATATCCAGCGTGACCGATAGTTGCGTGAAGGCGGTTTCTGTCTCGCACGGGATTATCGCGGGAAACGCCTGTATGGATTTCCGGACGTCCGGGGACGCCACATGGGGAGCGATTCATGTCGAGAACTCGCAGGCGATTTGTCCCGTCGATGCCGCTTCGACACCGGTCATTTTATCCACGAGCGGGTCCAACGCGAGCGGCGGTAATTTACTCGCCTACCCTGGATCCTTCGATCCTGCAGTGGTGCGGATGGTTAACTCGAACACCAGCGGCTCCAATTTCTGCATGACGTTTTGAGAGAGGAGTCAATCAAACCCGGGAAAAGCGCGGTGTTCTTCCGACCTTTGTGCTTTACCCTCGACCATTTTTCGGTGGTCGAAATCGAGTATTCAATTTGACGTTTACCGATTTCGCAGGGAGCGGATTTCTTCCAGCCGCTCCCGGATGCGCTTCTCGACGCCGCGATCGGTGGGGTAATACCAGGTCCGTCCCGCAAGCGATTCCGGCAGGCATTCCATTTGATTGATCGCGTCGTCGAACGCGTGCGCGTGCTGATAGCCCGAACCGTAGCCCCACGACTTCATCGCCTTCGTCGGCGCGTTGCGGAGATGCATCGGGACAGGCTCGGCGCGCCCCGTTTCGACTTCTTTCGTAACTTCGCCGAGCGCCTTGTAAGACGCGTCGGATTTCGGCGCCACCGCCAGATAGATCACGGCCTGCGCGATCGCGAGATCCCCTTCGGGCATTCCCAGAAAATGCACGCACTGCTGCATCGCCATGCACTGCTCGAGCGCCCGCGGGTCGGCGAGGCCGATATCTTCAATCGCCATCCGCACCACGCGCCGCGCAATGTACATACGGTCTTCGCCGGATTCGAGCATCCGCGCGAGCCAGTAAAGAGCCGCGTCCGGATCGCTCGATCGCACGGACTTATGCAGCGCCGAGATCAGGTTGTAGTGCTCTTCGCCGGTCTTGTCGTAGAGCAGCATTCTGCGTCCAAGAGCATCGGTGACCGATTCCGGTGTGATCGCGCCGGAGCTGGCGGCGACCTCCAGCGTGTTGTAAGCCGAACGCGCATCTCCGTTTGCCGCCATTGCAATCTGTTCGAGAAGATCGTCCGGCGCCTCAACACCGACGACTGGCAAAGCCTTTCGCAGCAGGCCCACAATCTCTTCCGTCGTGAGCGCCCGGAGCATGTAGACCTTCGAACGCGAGAGGAGCGCGGCATTCACTTCGAAGGAAGGATTCTCCGTGGTCGCGCCAATGAGAATGATGTCGCCCTTCTCGACGTAAGGCAGGAAGGCATCCTGTTGGGCTTTGTTAAACCGGTGGATCTCGTCGATAAAGAGAATCGTCCGCCGCCCGAGCTTACGCAACCGCTCCGCGTCGGCCATCACGGCTTTGATCTCTTTGATACCGGCCAGCACGGCGCTGAAGGGCAAAAACTCGCTCTTCGTTAGTCGCGCGATGATGCGCGCGAGAGTGGTCTTTCCTACGCCCGGCGGCCCCCAGAGAATAAGCGAAGTGAGCTGATCCCGCTCGATCTGCGAACGCAACGGCTTGCCAGGACCGAGTATGTGTTCCTGTCCCGCGTAATCGTCGAGAGTTTCGGGACGCAGCCGGTCCGCGAGGGGGCGTGCCGCGGCATTTTTTGGGTCCGCCGGCAGATCGCCGAAAGGGCTGGCGTCGAAGAGGCTCAAGCGCTGACGACCTCGCGCACTCGCTGACGGCGCGCTTCGTAGAGCAGCACCGAGGCCGCCACAGCCGCGTTCAGCGATTCAACGCCAACTGTTGGAATGGCTATGTCGCGGGCGATTCCATGCAATTCCTTGCTGACGCCGCGGCCTTCGCTGCCTATGACAATGGCGCACTTGCGCGTGAAATCGACATCGCCCGCGAGTTGCTGGGAGCCTGAGAACGGCATCGCCGCGTAAAAATCCGCGCGCGTCTGTTTCAGAGCTGCCCGCGTGAGGGCGGCGTCGATTCCGGATACGAAAGGTATGCGGAAAAGCGAGCCGGCGGAAGCTCGCAGCGTTTTGGGATGGAGCGGACTGACCGTCCCCTTAACGAACAACAGGCCGGTCGCGCCAAAAGCTTCCGCGGCGCGCGCGATGGCGCCGGCGTTGCCGGGATCCTGCAGGCCGTCAAGAACGAGCACCAGGCTCTGGCCGCGGAACAACTGCTCGATCGACCACTCCGGCGGCTCCACAAGGGCGATCACACCCTGGCTGGACTCGGTAGCCGCTACCGTTTGAAACAGGCGATCGGGCAAAACGACGGTGCGCAATCCACGGAGTCCCGACACATGGCGGTCCACCGTGGTTTTGACGGATTCCGATGACAGGACGACACGGACATTTCGTTCGCTCCGCAACGCTTCTTCAAGAAGGTGAAAACTCTCCGCGATGCACCAGCCTTCATCGGTGAGGCCGCCATGGGCGATGGCGCGCCGCAGGTCTTTAACCAGAGGATTGGCCGCGCTGGTTACCTGCTCGAATCGTGCCATTTTATGTGAAAAGAGAGCCGCGGGCGGTATGCTCGCACCTGCGCTTACAATGTTGACATAAGAATAACGCACCTCAAGCGCACGGTCACGCTGCTCACGATGGTGCTTGTCGTGTTCGCGCTGGGCTATCTCATCTCGCTGACGATTCGGATCGGCCGCCAGAGCACGCTCGACGAAGCCCGGCCCGCCGACGTGATCATCGTGATGGGCGCTGCCGAGTATCGCGGGCACCCCTCGCCCGTGCTGAAACTACGGCTCGACCACGCCGTGACTCTCTACCAGAAGCACCTCGCGCCCTATATCATGACTACTGGCGGGCCGGGCGGAGACCCTTCATTTACCGAGGGCGGCGTCGGACGCTCCTATCTGATCGATCGCGGTGTGCCAGCCGAATCGATCATCGTTGAAGACGAGGGCGAGTCAACCGCCTGGTCCCTGAGCGCGGCTTCCGAGATTCTGCGGCGCATGAGTCTGCATTCCTGCATCATCGTCAGCGATGGCTATCACGTTTTCCGGGTCAAGCGGATTCTGCAGCGCGAGGGCTTTACGGCCTGGGGATCGCCGCGGGAACAGGGTGACACGACGATTCCAAAAGAATGGTGGCAGTATTTCCGCCAGGCCGTCGCCTACGGATTGTGGCGAATCGGCGTCCGGGTTTGAATGTATCGCCGGCCGTCTTGACCAGAAGCGAAGCCTCATGGTCAGGCTTGTCCCGGATAAGCCGACCTTTAAACTGCGCCAATGGTCACGCCGGCGCACTTGATCCGGTGACAACCCATATTTTATACCTGATTGATATGATCTAAGACCGCCTTGTCGCGGAACTAAAAGCTTCTCCAGGTAGAGAGGAATCGATGATCATACCCATTGCGCTGCTCCAGGCAACGCCTGACCTGAACGCCCGCCTTACGGCGCTGGAAGCTGCCGCGAAGAACGCCCAGTCCGCCGGCGATAACGCATGGATGCTGGTGAGCGCCGCGCTCGTGCTGATGATGACGGGGCCGGGCCTGGCACTGTTTTACGGGGGCCTCGTCCGGCGCAAAAACGTGCTGTCAACCATGATGCACAGCTTCATAATGATGGGGCTGATTACTGTGATCTGGGCCTTCGCCGGCTATAGCCTGGTTTTCAGCGAAGGCAACCCGTTCATCGGAGGTCTCAAATACCTCTTCCTGAACGGCGTTGGAACAGACCCGAACGCCGACTATGCCGGCACCATTCCGCAACTGACTTACATGGTTTATCAACTGATGTTCGCTATCATTACGCCCGCGCTGATCTCCGGCGCTTATGCGGAGCGGATCAAGTTCAGCGCCATGGCCTTGTTTACGGTGCTGTGGTCATTCATCGTTTACTTCCCGATGGCGCATATGGTGTGGGGCAAAGGCGGATTCCTGAATGCGTACCTCGGCGGCCGCGTGCCGACGTTCGATTTCGCGGGCGGGACGGTGGTGCACATTACGTCTGGGGTGTCTGCTTTAGTCTGCGCGCTCTATCTGGGAAAGCGGGCCGGATATCCGCAGGAAGCTATGAAGCCGCACAGCATGGTGCTCAGTGTCATCGGCGCGTGTTTGTTGTGGGTCGGATGGTTCGGCTTCAACGCAGGCAGCGCCGTAGGCGCGAGCGGTCTTGCGTCGAGCGCTTTTGTGGCAACTCATTTCGCCGCTGCCTCCGCGGCCCTGGGCTGGATGGCGGCTGAGTGGCTCAAGACCGGAAAGCCCAGCATGCTCGGTGGCATCTCCGGCGCGGTTGCCGGTCTGGTCGCCATTACTCCGGCCTCCGGCTTTGTGAAGCCAATGCCCGCGCTGCTCATTGGGCTGCTGGCAGGCATTTTCTGCTTCCTGATGGTAACGTCGGTCAAACACGTGTTCGGATACGACGATACTCTCGACGCTTTCGGCGTTCACGGCGCGGGTGGAACGCTGGGGGCACTGCTCACCGGCGTCTTCGCAACGAACGCGATTAATAACGCGCCGATCAACGGAAAGGTCATTTCGCTGGGA
>DATAZF010000337.1:0-8160 GCA_036272235.1 Bryobacteraceae bacterium
TCCCGGAGGCGTGGCGCGTGCTGAAGGCGGGTGGGATTCTCGCACTGGAACTGGGTATCGGACAGGCGGAGGCGGTTTCGGAGCTTGCCGCCGGTTGGGGCAATCTGCGGATCTTGTCCGATCTCGCGGGGATTGCACGGGTGCTGGTTTGCGAGAAGAGGTGAGTGCGCGGGCGTGATGCGGACGGTTTTCCATGTCGACATGGACGCGTTCTTCGTTTCCGTCGAAGAGCTGTTCGATCCTTCGCTCAAAGGCAAAGCCGTGGTTGTCGGCGGCAAGAGCGACGAGCGCGGGGTTGTGTCGGCCGCGTCGTATGAGGCGCGCAAGTTCGGCGTCCACTCTGCCCTGCCCCTGCGAACCGCGTACAAGCTCTGTCCCCACGCGATCTTCGTGGAAGGCCATCCGGAACGTTATCGCGATTATTCGGGCCGAGTGTTCGAGATCCTGCGCCGGTTTTCGCCGTTGGTTGAAATGGCGTCCGTCGATGAAGCCTATCTCGATATGACCGGCACGGAGCGCCTGCACGGCCCGGCCCTGCGAGCGGCCCATGCGCTTCATGAAGCCGTCAAGAAAGAGACATTGCTGAACTGTTCAATCGGGATTGCGACGTCGCGCCTCGTGGCCAAGATTTCGTCGGATCAGGCCAAACCGAACGGCATCCTCCGTGTGCTGCCGGGCGTGGAAGCGCAATTTCTCGCGCCTCTCGAAGTGCGTAAGGTGCCCGGCGTCGGCAAGGTGATGGAGAAGAATCTGCACGCGCTGGGCATTCGCCGGATCGGCGATCTGGCGGCACTTGAAGAGAACGTCCTCGAAGCGCGCTTTGGAAAATGGGGGCTGGCACTGGCCGGAAAAGCCCTCGGGCTCGATTCCGGCGGCTGGTTCGATTCCGAGATCGGCGAGCGGGGCGATCCGAAATCGATCAGCCACGAGCATACGTTCAACACCGATACGAAGGATGCGGTCCAGCTCGAAGCGACACTGGCGCATCTGGCGGAAAAAGTGGCGCGGCGTTTGCGCGAGCACGGCCTGCACGCGCGAACATTACAGCTCAAGCTCAGGTATTCCGATTTCTCGACGATCACACGGGCGCATACGTTCTCGTCGCCGACGCAGCTCGATATCGACCTGGTTCGGCAATCGCGCGAGCTGTTACATGCGAACTGGGACGTGAAACGCACGATCCGCCTGCTGGGAGTGCAAACGTCGGGGTTCGAGCACGATCAGGGGCAACTCGATTTGATGGATGGCGGCCGTTCGGAGCGCTGGCGGCAGGCACTCGAAGCGGCCGACCGGCTGCGGGACAGGTATGGGGAATCGGCCGTGGCGCTCGGGTCGGGTATGCGGGGACGGTATCGCGAGCGAGTGCAGGAGAATCCGGCGGCGCTGCCCGGGAAGGAACCGCGGAAGAAACGCGATTGACGAAGCAGGGACGGTGATGTTAATTTATACGCAGGTCGCTTATTTTTGCGCGCTGCTCTCACCGCCGCCTGTCTTCTCTGCATCGGCTGCGCCGCGCACAAACCTGTCTCGACGAACTGGCGCGTTCTGGGCAATGATTCGAGCCAGGTGCTTGTCCCGCCGGGAGTCGCGAAAGCGGATCTCGCGCAGCGAACGTTGAAGACCGATATTGCCGCGGGCAAGGGCCACTGTCCACCCGGCATTCGCGTAAAGGGAAGGCGTGTCGTCGCGACCGTCAATCGCGAGCAGTTCCAGAACAGCAGCGCCGATGGCTGGCTTGCGAGTTGGGCGGCCCAGGCGGAATCGCAGGGTTGCATCGCAGCGGGTCAAGCGCCGAAACTGGCGGCGCGCGCCGCCGAAGCGCTGCCACTGGATCCGCAAATGGCTTTTCATGCGCTCTATCCGGCGGATGTCGTGCCGCCCGTGCGGCTGCAGGTTGTCAGCCCGATCCTCAAGGATGAAGCGGCGCCGGTATTCACTGAACAGCAAACCGCAGGCAAAGGCAACCAACTCGCGGTGACTCTGAACGCGGATAATTTGATCGGATACGAAACGGCGCTCTATGCTGTACAGCCGAAGGCATTGGGGCCTGGTTACACGATCGCACCGCTTTACGCCGATCGCCGAATCGACCAGACAAACGAGAGGCACGCGCAACCGGCAACGGATTACTTCAGATTCCCGGTGAATGCGGCCTTTTTCCGGCTGTTCGTCAAGTCGGGGCAAACAGCATATACGGCGCTGGCGATTGCAGCGCCCACGCGGGCGGAACTGGCGAGCCTGGCAGCGAAGCTCGACGCGGGCGCGTCGTGCGAAACACTGGGAGCGGATTCCTGCATCGCCATTCCGCGCCGCGTTGCGCTCAATGCGGTGGTGCCCGTGACGATCAACGGGACTGAGGTATTGGTGAGGTGGGGGGCGAACCTTGCCGAAGCAATGCGCGGCGCAGGCGAAAGGCAGCCGGAGGCAGTGCTTGCAACGCTTGCGATCGAGAGACCTTACAATGGCCGGCCGACTCGGGTCGATTTCGAGCGTTCGAGCCAGGCCATACTTCGACTGCCTCTCGCCGGCGGCGAGGTCGTCTCATGGAAGCGGCAATGATGCGGATCCTGCCGCTGTTGCTACTGCTTTCCGGCGTCAGCAGCGCTCAGGACGCGCCCGGTGTTCTGGTCGATGCCGGCGGTTACCGGGTTCATCTCTACTGCACAGGCTCGGGAACGCCCACAGTGGTGATCGCAGGGGGCTTTTCTTTCGACTGGTCCCTGGTGCAACCGGAGATCGCGAAGCTGACACGCGTGTGTACGTACGATGCATCGGGAAATGCGTGGAGCGATCCCGGGCCGGAGCCGACATGTCCCGGCCGTGTGGGAGAGCTGCACAGAGTACTGAATAAAGGCGGAATCGATGGCCCTTACGTGCTTGCGGGTTTATCGACCGGCGCCCTCTATGCGCGTTTATACGCGAGGGATTATCCGAGCGAGGTCGCCGGGCTTGTGTTCGTCGACCATGCATTCATCCCTGCGCGGGCGGCACCGGCCCGAATAGCTTCCTCCGGTCCGGACAGCCCACCAGCGGTAATTTACGCTGCGCCCATCGCGATCGGCGTTGACGACGAGCCCGGCTTTGACAATTTGCCGGAAGCAGCGCGCAAACTTCACCGCTGGGCCATGTCGCGGAATCCTGCGCTTCCCACTGCCGAACTGGCGAAGGCGTGCATGGCCGAAGCCGGAAACGCCACCCTGGGTAGTCTGCCGCTGGTCGTCGTCAGCACGGCGAACGATACGCCGGGGTACGCGAAGCTGCAAGCCAGCCTGCTCGCGCTCTCGCGTAACAGCACGCAGATCATGGCCACCAAAAGCTTTCATTCCATCGAAATCAGCCAGCCGGAAATTGTAATCCGCGCGATCCGGCAGGCCGTTGAGGCTGCTCGAAAATGACAGAAACTCTATCCAGGCGGGAGCGGCAGATGATGGAAATCCTTTTCGCGATGGGACGGGCCAGCGGGCCCGAGATCCAGGAGAGGCTGCCGGACCAGCCGAGCTACTCGGCGGTGCGGACGATCCTGCGGGTGTTGGAGCGCAAGGGTCATATCCGTCACGTCGAGGAAGGCATGCGCTACGTTTACCTGCCGGTCGTGGCGCGAGAGAAGGCGAAGAAATCCGCCATCGAACGGCTGGTAGCGACGTTCTTCGATGGCTCGGTGAAAGCAGCGGCCGCGGCATTTCTCGATCCCTCGACAGGGCAGCTGTCGGAACAGGATCTCGAAGACCTGGAACGCCTGATTCGCAAGGCGCATCGGAAGCCATCAAGCAAAGAAAAGTCATGATGCCGCTCGTGCTCGTAAAGATCACTGTGCTTTTTCTGGCCGCGCTCGTGGCCCTCGTCGCGATGCGGAGATCGACAGCGGCTTTACGTCATCTTGTTTGTGTGTGCGCGGCCGCGGGGTCGCTGATCCTGCCTTTGACGGCGCTCCTGCCGGCGCGGGTCCTGGCTATTCCCCTGCCGGTAATCAAAGGCGCAGCGGTGTCTGCAACAGCGGCATCTGCCGGACACTGGTCTCTCGCGGCTGTCTTCCTCGGCCTCTGGGCCGCCGGAACCGCCGTATTCATGCTGCGCCTCGCGATCGGCCATGCCCGCGCAGCAAGGGCCGTGCGCGACGCGGCACCGGCCGGCTTCGATCAAGTCTGCTTTGGCCACGGCGTTTATTTCGCTGACGTCAGTGTTCCGATCGTCTGTGGCCTGGTTGATTCCGCGATCCTGATGCCACGGGCGTCGGCTGCATGGCCGGCGTGGCAATTCGATGCCGCGGTGAGGCATGAACAGATGCATGTGCGCCGCCTGGACCTGTGGACGAATTTCGTGGCGCAGATCGCGTGTGCCGTGTGGTGGTTTCATCCGCTGGCGTGGATTCTGTTCGGGCGCTTGCGCGATGAACAGGAGGCAGCCTGTGACGACGCGATACTTTTCTCCGGATTCGAACCCGCGACATACGCCGAAGCATTACTGGCGGTGGCGCGAACTTCAACCCCTGACCTTCTGAACGGATGTGCCATGACAACTCAAATGAATCTGAAAAGCCGAATTACGCGCCTGCTCGATCGCAGCCTCGCGCGCACCACTTCACGCACCAGTTTCCTTCGGACAGCGGTCGTATTCGCGATCGCGTTTGGCGCCATTGGCGTAGTGAGTCCGACGAAGAGCATCGCTCAAGCCGAGTCTCCCTATAAGGTGGGGGGCGACGTCACGGCGCCGCGAATCCTGTACCGCGAGGATCCTGTTTATACGGAAGACGCGACGGCTGCAAAGATCAACGGCACGGTGATCCTCTCGATAGTCGTCGGAACGGATGGGCTGGCGCACGACATCAATGTGGTCAAAGGCCTGGATGCAGGACTCGACAAGAGTGCGGCGCTGGCAGTGGAAAAGTGGCACTTCGAGCCGGGCAAACGCAACGGCGAGCCGGTCGCGGTACGTGCCACCATCGAGGTCAATTTCCGGCTCAAATAACGCAGGCTGGTGATTGCGCGACCGTGCGATGCTAAAGCTGCATGAGAGAACCTGAGGTCGTGGAAGCGGAACTGGTCGAGATCGCGGGGCTGGCGGATGATGAGACGCGGTTGAACCGGATTATCGTGTGGTGCGCGACGCATCCGGACGAGATCCCAATGGCAATGCATCTTCTGCTGGGAAAGCGGGCGAGCGCGACGAGTTGAAGTCTTTGTTGAAGGCCCCCGGCGGCAAGACCGCCAGTGGGACATATCTGCGGAAATACGTCAGTGTTTGTGTGTCAGGCGGTCGTAGACGAAGCCGGCGCCGCCTCCGCTGATTGCGCCGATGGCCGCGCCCGGTCCACCGCCGGCGATAGCGCCGATTGCGGCCCCGGCGGCGGCGGTCCCGGCCACGATTTCAATCGAATGTTTCTTTGAACGCTCGTGGTGGCGTCTCCGTTCGCGATAGGTACGATACGTACGATGGGTTACAGGCGCCGATTCATATACGGGTTCCGGGGGAGGCGCTTCGGCCTGCCTCACGTAAACCGGAGGCGGAATGCTCGGATAGTATCCGTCACCTGGGTTTGAGATTTTGGTGACGGGCTCCGGGCTGGCCGCGTATGGCTGAGTGACAACTACGGGCGCCGGAGCACTATCGGAGTTGTGAATCCATGCCGCAGCGGCTACGCCGGCGAGCAAAAGAATCAGACCCGCAAATAGTAAATTCTTCCTGTTGTTGAACGCCATTGCTGTAACCCTCTCGGATCAATGAGCGCGTAAAGGTCCAAACCGAACTGGATGCCAACGTGCAATAAAGCTCCAGGAGGCGTGTATCTATGAGGACTCTCACACTTTGCGTTTTTATTGGGGGTGCCGCGCTGCTCTTTTCCTGCAGTTCCTCGGGTGTGGGTCTTCACCCCGTGATCATGAACGGGCGCTACGGATATATCGACCACGCGGGCAAGGTTTCCATTACCCCGCAATTCGACGCAGCAGGCGACTTCTCGAACAATCTCGCGGCGGTATCGGTCGGAGGCAAATGGGGCTACATCGATCGTTCCGGCAAGCTGGTGATCGCGCCGCAATTCGATGTCGCCGACGTGTTCTCTCCGGATGAAGGTCTGGCGGTTGCCGGCAGCGCGGGCATGCTGGGCTATCTGAAAAAAGACGGACAGTTTGCCGTGCAGCCGGCTTACACAGGCGCGGGAGAGTTCGGAGACGGCCTGGCGCCAGTTCAGGTGAACGGCCACTGGGGATATATCGACAACAAAGGCGCGCTCGTCATCATGCCGCAATTCGACGAAGCCGATAGTTTTTCCGAAGGCATGGCGGCGGTGAAAGTGGGCACGCAGCATGGATATATCGACAAGTCCGGCAAGCTGGTGATCAATCCTCAGTTCGATGTCGCGGGGGATTTTCATGACGGTCGCGCGGTGGTTGGCTCCGCGGGACGTTATGGGTATGTCGACAAGAATGCGAAGTTCGTCATCCAGCCGCAATTCAACGCGGCTGGCGACTTCAACGATGGGCTGGCGCTCGTGGCCGTCGGGGGACGGTTCGGGTTCATCGGCAAGGACGGGAAGTTCGAAATCAATCCGCAGTTCGACAAGGCCGGAACGTTTGAGGGCGGGTTGGCGCCGGTCTGGCTGGCGGGCCGGGAAGGATATATCAACAAGCAGGGCAAGTATGTGTGGAATCCCACGGCTTGAGAGGGGCCGCCGCGGAAACCTTGTTTTTCCGCACCCTGCTAGAATAGAAGGAGTTCGTGCATTCGGCACGAACTTCCCTGTTCATGAAAGTCGGTTTCGTCAGTCTCGGTTGCCCCAAGAATCTCGTCGACAGTGAAGTCATGATGGGCCAGCTCGCGGCGCGCGGGCATGAGCTTACCACCCATCCCGATCAGGCGGATGTCCTCGTCGTCAATACGTGCAGCTTCATCGATCCGGCCAAGCAGGAATCCGTTAACACGATTCTCGAGATGGCGGAGTACAAGAAGGTCGGCAGAGCGCAACGTCTGGTGGTGGCGGGGTGTCTGGTCGAGCGCTATCGCGGCGACATCCGCAAGGATATGCCCGAAGTCGACGCTATTATCGGGACCAACGAAGTCGAGAGAATCGTGGAAGTCTGCGAGGGGATCGACAGCCCGCTGGCCGACAATGCGCCGTATCTCTATCACGATCTGACGCCGCGCATTCTGGCAACACCGCGGCACTTCGCTTACATGAAGATCGCCGAGGGCTGCGATCATCCGTGTACATTTTGCGTGATTCCGCAATATCGCGGAAAGTTCCGCAGCCGGCGGTTTGAGTCGGTGATTTCGGAAGCAACGCGGCTTTTTTCGCAGGGCGTGCGCGAGATCAATCTGATCGGGCAGGATACGACCTGCTACGGCGAAGACTTCGGACTGAAAGATGGCCTCGCGCAATTGCTCGGGCGTCTCGCGCAGATCGAAACGCCGCAGCCCAAGTGGGTCCGATTCCTTTACGCGTACCCGAATAAAGTAACGCAGAAGCTGCTCGATACGATCGCGGAACATCGCGACCTCGTGAAGTACATCGACATGCCTCTGCAGCACGCCAGCGCGCCGGTGCTGAAGCGAATGAAACGCGGCGCTTCAGGCGATATTTTCCTCAAGCTGATCGAACGGATCCGCCGGACGATTCCGGATGTTGCAATACGCACCAGCTTCATTGCGGGCTTCCCCGGCGAGACGCAGGCCGACTTCGAGACATTGTGCCAGTTTGTGGAAGCAGCGCAGCTCGATCGCCTGGGAGTGTTCTCCTACTCGGACGAGGATACAAGCGGAAGCTACGCGCTCGACGGAAAGGTCGATGGCCGCACCATCGCAAATCGGAAGCGCAGTTTGATGGCTATCCAGCGGCGGATTTCGCGGGCGAAAAATCGCCGCATGATCGGCCGCGAAGTGGCGGTGCTGGTGGAAGGCCGCTCGCCCGACACGGATCTGCTGTGGCAGGCGCGCATGTCGACGCAAGCGCCGGAGATCGACGGGACCGTCCTGATTAACGACTTCGAAGGCGCGGAGCCTGCTCCCGGGCAGATGCGTCTGTTGAAGATTACGGAGTCTCACGATTACGATTTGATTGGCACGCTTCTTGCTCCAGATGATGTGACGAGGGCGATTCCGGGTGCTCATGCTCCGGTTCTCGTTCACATTGCTCCTGCGCTCCCCCGGAACGCCCCCGCCTATGTG
>DATAZF010000338.1:0-5810 GCA_036272235.1 Bryobacteraceae bacterium
TCCTGGCGCTGGATCTTCTATATCAACGTGCCCGTCGGCCTGCTGTCCCTCTATCTCACCAATCGGATCGTCGAAGATCCGCCATATATGAAGACCGAGCAGGAAAAAACCCTGCGCAATCCGATCGACTACATGGGCCTCGGCCTGATCGCCGTGGGTATCGGCTGTCTCCAGTACGTCCTGGACAAGGGCCAGGAGGAGGACTGGTTTTCTTCGAAGAAAATCATCGTACTTCTAACCATTTCGATTTGCGCGCTCATCTGGTTCGCGATCAATGAGTGGACGCACGCCTATCCGATCATGGACCTGCAGCTCATGCGCTCGCGTAACTTCGCGACCTCGGCCTTCATGATGTTTATACTCGGCATGGTGCTGTTCGGTACCACTGTACTGATCCCCCAGTTTCTGCAGGTCTTGATGGGCTACACAGCGGAGCAGTCCGGCAAGGCGCTGTCCTCCGGCGCCGTCGTCCTGATTTTCATGATGCCCATCGTCGGGCAACTCATATCGCGCGTCGATCCGCGTCTGCTGATTGCCACGGGATTCACCGCCACATCCCTCGCGCTTTTTCACATGACGACGATCAACACGCAGATCAATTTTGGGACAGCGGCCATGTACCGCGTCTACCAGACCGTCGGGCTTGCCTTTCTCTTCATTCCCATCAGCACGCTTGCCTATATGGGCATTCCGCGCCACAAAAGCAATCAGGTCGCGGGTATGAACAACTTCATGCGGAACCTCGGCGGCAGTATCGGAATCTCGATGCTGAGCACCGGGCTGCAGCGGCTTTCGCAGAAGCACCAGGTCTATTTGAGCGCCCATGCCACGGCTTACAATCCGGCCTTTACGCAGAGAATTACCGGGCTCACACAAACGTTTACCGCGCAGGGAATTCCTTCCAACGAAGCCAACGCCCGGGCATATTCGATTGTGAGCCGGACTATTGGCGGACAGTCGGCAGTCCTCGCTTACGTCGACATCATTTCGGTCGGAGCCGTAGTGATCATGTGTCTGGTACCTCTGGTATTCATCATGCAGCGTCCACCGAAAAACGCCGCCCCCGTCGCCGCCCACTGATGAGGATGTACCGCCGGCGGTCTTTCCGCCCGGCGTTTTTCACTCGGCGATACAACGATTCCGCAGTTCCCCCAGGCCGTCGATCCGCACCACGACCTCGACGCCCGGCGTCAACCACCTCGGCGGTTTCCGTGAAAACCCGACTCCCGCCGGTGTCCCCGTCAGAACCACATCGCCTGGCTCCAGTGTCATCACGCTCGAAAGGAACTCGATCGTCTCCGGAATCTTGAAAATCAACTCGCGCGTATTCGAGCCCTGCATGGTTTCGCCATCCAGAGTCAGCGAGATGTTCAGATTGTGCGGATCCTCAACCTCATCCGCGCTCACCAGCCACGGCCCCATCGGCGCGAAAGTATCGAAATTCTTGCCCATGGTCCACTGCGACACCGCCATTTGAAAATCGCGCGCGCTGACGTCGTTGCAGTTCATGTACCCGAACACATATTCGCGCCAGTCTTCCGCCGTCGCGTGGCGGCAGCGTTTGCCGATTACGAATCCGAGCTCGGCCTCATAGTCCGGCTTGCGCGAGTTTTTCGGAAGCACGATGTCGTCGCCCGATCCGATCACCGTGTTGCCATATTTTGGAAATATCACGGGATACTTTGGGATCTCCAGCCTCGCCTCCTCCGCATGATCGCGATAGTTCAGCCCCATGCAAAGAATCTTCGGTGGATTCGGAATCGGCGCGCGCAGTCTTATCTCCGCCAGCCCGATGCTCGCGGACGCCGCCGCGCTGAACTCCGCTACTTTTCGGGAAGCTTCAGCCCCGCCTTGCAGGAGCGAAAGCATGTCGCGAAAACCAGCATTCGTTAAATCAACGACGCGATCATCCACGACAAGACCGGCTTTCTGGATCCCTTTGTGCTCGAATGTCACGAAGCGCATGAACCCGCAGTCTAACAGGCGGTGCTCTTAGCGACTGCCAAAACTCTACGGCGCTCACACGTGGCAGTTTGCGGCCCTTCCGCTCGTACAACCGCGCGGCGGGTTACATCGTCTCGTCGTCGCCCGCCCCTGCCCCGGCGTTCACCCTCTCCTCGACCGGGGCAGAGTCGTTTTGCGTAGCGTCCGTTTCCGGCCTGCGATGTTCTTCCGCCTGCGGACCGAATCGTTTCCAGCGCTTGAACGTGAACACTTCTTTGCGGTTGCGGAAACTGGCGAAATTGAGTCGGCAGTATTCACACCGCCATTTTCTGGCCCCCAGCCTGACTTTCATCGCCACCCAGAATGGAGGATTCGTATAAGTCTTCCCCGTCCATCCATTCAGATCCATACGATGGCAGACCGGGCATTTTGCGAAAAAAAGATCGGCCCAAACAATGATCGGTGTGAAGAAGCGCTCTTTACAGTGCAGGCACCGCAGAGGAGTCGTCAGCCGCAGCTTGCCAAATTCCTCGGAAAAGTTACGCGCCCGCGAAGGGCGCAGATAACGGCTTCCGCACTTCGGGCAGGCGGCCGACATAGTTTAGACGCGTACCACATGCATCCGGCGCGCGATATCGTTGTTCAAAAATGCCTCGAAAGCCCCGCTCAGCCTTTCACAGGCATCACCGCGCCGATTCAATTCCCTGCCCGCGATCGCTTGCACAGGTAACAGACCCCGCGTGGTCGAAGTGATAAATACCGAGTCCGCGTCATTCAGTTCTTCTACGGTCAACGGACGTTCCACAATTCGGAGATCCGGCACCCGGACCTCGTCGACCAGCACTTCCCGCGTGATGCCCGGCAGGCAACCTTCACTCAGCGGTGGCGTCACGATTTCAGACCCGAAAGCCGCGAAAATATTCGCTGAGGTGCATTCCGCCGCCCTGCCGAATTCATTCAACAGGATGACTTCGTCGAAGCCCTCCTCCTGCGCCCGCTCAGCCCATCGCAGGTTGTGCGCCCACGACAGCACTTTCGCGCGGGTGAAATCGCTCGCGGCGTAACGCGCGTGGGGTTGAATCCCCAGGCGGACGGTGCTTCCCCACTGCTTCGAATCCGCCGTGAGCGCGATGACGTCGCTCGCCAGTCCGCTCGTCGGACCCTGCCAGAATCCGGGGCCATTGCGGACCACTACGACCCGCGCCGTGCAGTCCGCCACCTGGTTTTGCTCCACAAGCCGGACAATCTCCTGCTCCAGGCGATGCGGATCCGGCGGGATTTCGACATTCAGTAGCTTCGCATCGCGCGACATCCGCGCCCAGTGTCTTTCCCATGCGAATAAAGCGCCCTCTGCGACTCGCAAAGTGGTAAACACACCCCAGCCGGCAAGTAAGCCCAACTGGCCCGCGAAAAGGCCGCCTTCGGCAGCCTCCTTTATTGTTCCGTTATGCAGAATGTAGCGATGCATCGACATCGGAATGTGTATTATTTCACCATTTCGTCGCGCTTGGCCTTAAATTCCGTCCCTGGCTTCCATTCCGGGAACTTCGGATCGTCCGCGACTTTGTTGCCGATCTCGAAGAACACCCGCAAGTCTTCGACCGCGCCCGCCAGATCCCAATCCGGCTTTACCTCGTCGGACGGCTTATGGTAGTCGTGCTCGGTGAAGTAATCGGCCTTCTGCGTGCCGTAACCCTCCGGTTTCCCGACATACTGCCGCCCCGCTTCGGGATCGAGCGCCGGAACCCCCTGTTTGGCGAACTCGAAATGGTCCGACCGATAGTACGACCCTTTGCCAGGATCCTGATCTCCAGTGGCGGTTCGGCCGTGCGCTTTTAAAACCTCCACGGCCGTATCGTCGAGCGTCGAATTACCGAGGCCGATCAGAGTCATGTCCGACGTCTTTCCCCACTGATTCAACTCATCCATATTGATGTCGGCGAGCGTATTTTTCAACGGGTACAAAGGGTTAACTGCGTAATATTCCGAACCAAGCAGCCCCTGTTCTTCGGCTGTGACCGAAAGAAACAGAATCGACCGCTTTGGCGCCGGTGACAACTTCTTGTACGCCCGCGCGAGTTCGAGCAATCCCGCAGTCCCTGTCGCGTTGTCGTCCGCCCCGTTGTAAATCTGGTCGCCTTTGAGATCCGGATCGCGCCCCAGATGATCCCAATGGGCCGTGTAAATCACATACTGGTTTTTCAGCGCCGGATCGCTGCCCTCCAGCTTCGCGATCACGTTGTGTGAATCGATCTTGCGCAGAGTGTTGTCGATTCGAAAACTGGCCGTTGCGCCCGGCAGTTTTACGGGCTTGAAGTCTTTCTGAATGGCGGCCTTCTTCAAAGCCGCCAGATTGAGCCCCGCCATTCGGCAGAGCTCAGTCGCTTTGTCGAAGCTGATCCAGCCTTCCACGGGCACCCGTCCCAGGTTGTTGTCCGGGCGCTGAATCCCGAAATTCTCGCCGCCCCAGCTTCCGGCTACCACTTCAAACGGATAACCCGCCGGACCCGTCTCATGAATGATGATGGCCGCAGCCGCGCCTTTCTGCGAGGCAATCTCGTACTTGTAAGTCCAGCGTCCGTAGTACGTCATGGCCGTGCCTTTGAACATCTTCTCGTCGAGTTTCGAAGGATCGTTTGGATCCGGAACGGCTGGATCGTTGACCAGCATCAGGATGGTTTTCCCCTTCACGTCCACATCTTTGTAGTCGTCCCAGCCGTACTCGGGCGCAACCACTCCATAGCCAACGAACACGATGTCGGAACCCTTCACGTCGACCTGCGGCACATACCGGCCGGAAAGCGCTATATAGTCCTTCTTCTCGACGAGCGCGAGCTTCCTGCCTTTCACAGCAATGTCCGAATAGGGTTTCGATGTGATGCCCGCCAGTGGAACGTTCTGCAGATAGGTGCCATCCGGATTACCCGGCTGCAGACCTATCTGATGAAACTGCCCCTGCAGGTATGCAATGGTCTTCTGCTCGCCATCGGACCCCGGCTTGCGTCCTTCAAATTCATCGGACGAAAGCTTTTTTGTCTCCGTCAACAGTGATTCGGCATTGATCGCGTCACCCGCCGATTGCAGATTCGCCTGCGGATTCCGCGAGCACGCCGCGAGAACGATCAAACCTGACAACAACGCCGTTTTCTTCATCGTCATGATTGTGTCACCAGATGCCCGCCTGCGGGGTTCGGGTTACAATTGTGCATGACCACGTTGGACATTCAAATCACGTCCCCACTCGCTCAAAAGCCCAGCGCAGTCGGGATTGATCTTGATCCCGCCAAACTGGAATTCGGCAAGACCTTCGCCCCGGACTGGTTCGTTGCCGAATATCGAAACGGATCCTGGCAGGATGCGCGCGTCGAGCCATCGCACAACATTTCGCTTCATCCGGCTGCCATTGTGCTCCATTACGGCCAATCGATCTTCGAAGGCATGAAAGCCTATCGCTGGGCCAATGGCAAAGTGGCCCTTTTTCGGCCAATGGAAAATGCGCGCCGCTTCGCGCGCTCTGCTGAGCGGATGGCGATGCCAACCGTCGATCCCGAGTTTTTCGTGGAAGCCGTAAAGGCATTAGCGCGGACCGACGCCGAGTGGGTTCCAAAAGAGCCAGGCAGTCTCTATATCCGGCCGACCATGATGGGAACAGAGGCCTGCATCGGCGTCCGTGCCTCGCATCAGTTTCTGTTCTTCGTGATTGGGCTGCCCTCCGGCGCCTATTTCAAAGAGACCGACGCGAATACGGTCAACACCGTGCGCGTCTATGTCGCGGAGACCAGTTCGCGGGCCGCTCACGGCGGCACCGGCGATGTCAAGGCATCCGCCAACTACGCCATCAGCCTCCACACCATCGAAGAAGGAAA
>DATAZF010000339.1:0-6040 GCA_036272235.1 Bryobacteraceae bacterium
ATTGAGCCGGCGACGCTTCCGTGAGGCCGAGACTCCCATAAGAGGAGTGTCGGCCGTAATAGTGATAGCCTCCTAAGCCGCTCGGGAACATAACGCCTCCAATTGGAGCGGCCCGGCATGCCTCAGTGTGGCCGTCGCGGGTACTTCCGGGATGTCGCCCTGAACGACATGCCGGTAGCTGTCCTCTCCCGCATTGCCCGGATCCTGCTCGTTGTACCAGGAGAATTTGCGCAAGCGGTCCTCCCGATTCATATAGCCAAGGTGCAGAAGCGGCGCATTAACCGGCTGTCGCGCGCCACGCAACGCCGACGGCACGTTCCCGCAATGAAAGTTACCCCCGTGGCGAGTTGACTCAAAGCGCGCGCCGTTCGGACGGAACGCACTCTCGCGGCGGAATCGGCCGTAGACGCCATCGACGCGGATCTGGTCTTCGCTGTCCCAGAGATACAGGATCGGCAGACTCAGACAGGTAGCCGGTGAGTTCATCGCGGCGAAGAGAGCGGTCTGCGCGCCGGGCGCGAGAACCTCGTCACCATCGATCGCGAGAATCCACTCCGACGGCCCGACTTGATCGAGCAGCCAGTTCTTATCGCGCGCCTCATCGAGCCCTTCGAACGGCGACCGAAGCGCTTCCACTCCCGGGATGCGCGCACAGAGTTCCCGCGTACCGTCGACACTGTGATCATCCATCACGACTATTCGGGTGCAGAGCGGCTGAATCGATGCAATAACTCTTTCGATCCAGCGCGCTTCGTCGCGCACCCTGAGCATCCCTGTGATATTCATCGGATCAGTATTCCGGGTATGTCGACGAGCCGCCGGTCAAGCCATGCAGGCGCGCCAATCTCTGTCTGATCACTGCCCGCTCACCCCGAAACTCGACACTGGTTGGCTGGTCCTTCCAGGCTGCGTGCCAATAGAAATTCAGGTAAGGCGACTGGTATATGTTCGCGTCGACGGTGGCGATATTCACGCCGGCCACCTTCCGCGCCACCGGAAACGACAATTGATCCCGCTCGCAGCCGGCGGAATACATCCTCCACCAGAGTTCATTAAGGGCTGCCACCGCGGGCGTATGCCTTCGGACGAGAAATCCGTTGGCCCAGAGGCCTTCCGAGGTGGGATGCCCAGCTTCGCTGTATCTTTCGATTTCCGCTTTGACCAGCGAGGGCGTACCGATCTTTGCCTCGAGCAGTTCCCGCGCCTCAGCATAAATGCAATCGCGGGCCGGGTGACGATGGGCTGCCCAGTCGGCGGATCTCAGCAGGGAACTGATGATCTCGTTCGGATCGACGCGCAGTTGCAGGTTCCCGTCATGATAAATCGAGTATTCTGTATCGGCCGGCAGCATGAGGTGCGGCAGGATCTTCGGGACGCGCGCCGTTCGGCTCGCGACACCGGCTGGATGGAGTGGCCGGTATTCCCACGGCCCGACAGCCGGGAGCACCGGCACGTCGGTGAAGCAGATGAATCGCGCGCCTGCCGTGCTTGCAATAGCTGGTGGACGAAGATTGTCCCAGCCGTTGAGGATCGAGGTGTAGACGTAGATCATGCTGCCACCCGCAAACCTTCCCCGCGGATCGCGCTGATTACGTGCTCGATCTCCGCGTCCGTCATTCCCGGAAACATCGGGAGGATCAACGCACGGTCCCAATACCTCATCGCCGACTCGTAGCCGGGGACCGGGTAGCCGCGGAAGTCCGGATACAGGAAGTTCGGCCGGTAGTGGCGGCTGAATGCCACGCCGGCGGTGCGCAGTCTCTCCTCAACTACCGCGCGATCGTCAAAAAACAACGGGTAAAAGTGGCAGGCAGAATCCGCCGGCAGATAGGAGGGCGAATTGTCGGGGAATGCCTCCCTGTATCGCGCGGCGATCTCTTGCCGGCGCCGCACCTGGCCTGCAACCAATGGGAGGGTGGCCAGCCCAATGGCAGCGGTGACATCGTTCATGTGGTACTTCCAGCCGAGCTCGGGGATGCTGTACTCCGTGGCGTAGCCGCCCTGGTTGCGTGCGTGAGTGCTCTTCGTGATCCCCATCCAGCGCAGGCGCCGGAGTTGCGCCGCGATCTCATCGTCGTTCGTAGAAATCCCGCCGCCATCGCCCATTGGGAGATTTTTGACCGCGTGAAAGCTCCACGTCCGCATGAGCGGGTGGCTGTCTTTAAGCCATGGCGCACCGAATGCGTGGGCGCAATCCTCGATCACCGGGGTGCCTGGAATCTCCTCGATCCAACATCTCGCACCGCCGAGGTGTACCGCCATGGTCGCGACCGTCTGGTGCTCCCATGGACCAACAGAGCAAAGCTGGCCATCGGCGTCTGCTTCACCGAATACCGGCACGAGACCTTCCCAGAGAAGCGCCGCGTTTGTACTGACGAAGGTAATCGGCGTCGTCAGCACCCGGGCACCACGCGGCAGGCGAAGTGCCTTGACAGCCAGATGCAGCGCGGCCGTGCCGCTGCTGGTCAGGATGAAGTGCTTCACGCCCAACTCGGCCGCGAGCGCCGCCTCCAACTCTTCGACCTTTGGCCCCTGTCCGAGCCAGCCACTCTCGATTACCGGGCGGAGCTGAGCCCAGACAGCATCGGCGTCGAGTTGTGGCCGAAATACCGGGATCAATTCAAGCCCTCCACAATTTCCATGAACCGGCGAGCAATTGTCTCCGGCCGGTAGAGATCCCAAACGTGCGGTTGGATGGCAGCGAGGTATGCTCGTCGCTCCTCGCTATCCTGCAGCCGTGTCCACGCCTCACGAAGTTCCCGAGCATCGCGCACAATAGCCCACTCGAGCCCAACGGCGCGGGCGAGCGCTTCATATGCCGGGCTCTCATTGATGATGCATGGCACGCCGAGCGTCACCGCAGCAATCATCTTGTTCGCGCTCTTGCCGGGATCCGCCCATCGATGGGAGAGCAGTGCGGTGCCGGCGGATCTCAATGTGTCCGGGAAATCCCGATACGACCAATGAATATTCGGGAACCCTGAAACGTCGGCGTCCGAGATTGTCATTGGCGCACTGAACTCGCCAGCGCGGGACATCAAGTCGGCTACGCTGGCATAATTCGGAAAATTACCAAACCAGCAGAGCCCGGACGGATCTGCTGCCGGCCAAGGGGCTATTGGCTCGTAGTCAATCATGTCGGGCAGGAGCTCCCAGTGCTTCGGCGCCAACGCACCATGACGGGGGGTGTCCACCGTGAATGCTTGCACAGTGCCGGCCGCGTCATTCAGTAAGGCCAGATCCCAGACGTCATCGAAATCGTAGAGCGATCGCTGGTGACTTCGGACGATATCTTGCGAGTCCAGCTTCTGCATGAAGACCACATCGGCCATTGCAGACGTCTGCAATGGCCCGATAACGCATTCCGCCAGGCACAGCCGGTTCACCTCGACAGCGAGATGGAACACGCGTAGCCGCGAGGATGCCGCAGCAGCGGTGTATCGGGGGAGCATCTGAATCTTCAAGCGAGGTCGCCCCACTTCGCCCGGTAGATTTCCGCGCCGGCAGAGATATTCCCTGCCGCGCCGGGCGCGCCACGGAACGTGCTTGTCAGCGATCCGTGATCGACGTAGCAGCCGTCAAAGATTCCGACCTTCAGGCCTGCATCCCGAACTCGCCGACAATAATCGTTGTCCTCCCAGCCGTAGGCCGTGAACCGCTCGTCGAGTAACCCGACAGTGTCGAGCGTGCGCCGCGGGATCAGGACGCAGACGAAGGCGACAGATTTGCTGCCGGCGTCGCGGAGTCCGATTCCTTGGGGTTGCTGATCCGGATTCCCAGCAAGGTTCGTCGTCGCGGAGATAATGCCGAATGCCGGGTTTTCCCGCGCCACGCGCTGCATAGCGGTAAATCCACCAGGCGTCTGCAGTAGCGCATCGTCGTTACATAGGATCAGATCATCGCCTTCATCCGAGGCCCGAATGCCGATATTGCAATTGCGCGAAAAGATGAAGGGCCTCAAGCCCGGCACCAGGTACAAAGCGTCGGAGGCCGACCTGTTGGCATAGACGAACTTGTCGAAAAACTTTCCCCGCTTAACCGCGCTATCGAAGTCGTCGATTACAATAACGCGTGAAGACTCTCCTGCATCGCGGGCAGCCTTAATGCATGCAGCCACATTCGACAAGGTTTTTGTCGGAATAACCACAGAAAGCCCGCTCATTTCACCGCCCTCAGCTTCACTCGAATCTCCACACTGTAGCCGCGTTTCCGCTGATGCCGAACCTTCTCGAACATCAATACTTCGAAGTCGGCGATGACGCCGTAGTATGCACTGCCGCGGAAGCGCTCCCGGGCATAGTCGCCATACTCGAAGTACTCGAAGTCGCTGCCTGTCCAGTAGCTCAGGTGAGTAGGATCGCAGTGCCCTCCGTCACCGTCCGTCACATCCGGCACACCAATGGTGGCTATGCCGCCCGGGACGAGCACGCGCCAGAGCTCATTCATCGTCTGCCGCTTGTCGGGCAGGTGTTCGAACACGTCAAAGGCGAATACCTCTGACACCGAACTGTCGGGCCACGGCCAGAACTTCGACAGGTCCGCGATTTCGTCGGCTGGCGGAACGATATCTACGGAACGGAAGTCATCGATCCGCCTGTCGGATGCGCCGAGATTCAGCCGCACGATTGCTCCACGGCTTGCGAGTACACTATGTAGTCCGCCTTCCTTCCGCACCTCTCGGCGGCTTCTCGCATGATTGCGTTTCCGACGTTCACGCCGCCGGCGATCCGAATCGCCTTTTTCTCTTTTGCAATAGCAACAATGCGCTGATAAAGCGTTCTGAATAGGCCATTGCCGCGAACCTCGGGCCGAGTGTATGACAGGCCGATCCAAATCTCTCGACGGTACTCCTGATAAGCCCACAAGATGACAGCCACGGGAACGCCGTCCTGCTCGACCCACACAACGGACTGATCCCATTGCAAGATGACGGCATCGCCGGTCAGTCCATCGCGGAGGAGTTCGCCCCACGCCTCGACCGCCAGAGGCAGAGCTGGGCAACCGTTCAACTTATCTGTCTCTCGAAAGATGTTCATAATGCCTTCCAGTTATCCGTTATGTTCCGAGGGCTCGTATTCCCGCTGTGAATCGTCGCGTGCATCAGATCGCCCGCGTCCGCCGTTGCAAGCTGGCCGGCGGACCAGGCCGTTGCGACGAACTGATTGTCCTCGCCGATTTGGAGCGATGGGAATCGATTTGTGGCCCACCAGTCGCGCCTGTAACACAGTGAGGTCCCGAGGCTGTAATTCCGAGTCCCTTCGTATTTCCACCAGTTCGCGCCGTCGGTGAAACGCATCGAATGGTAGCCGGTGACGGCTTTGCGGGATTCTTCGAGCCGCTGAAGTTGATCTGACAGGCGTTCTGGCGCGCTGAAATCATCGTCGTCCCAATGCGCGATAGTCTCGCCGGCTGCGCGATCGCATCCAAAGTTGCGCTTGTCGCCGATGTCTGCGGCGCCAGTAAGATACAAAAGCCGTATTCGTGGGTCATCGGGAATCAGATCGCGGATGTCTTCCCCGTCCGCCACGATCAGCAGCTCGCGGTGCTGGTAAGTTTGCCCGAGGAAGCATTCGATCGCCTTCGGGAGCCACAGCCGACGGTTTCTCGTGAGACAAAGGCATGTCACGAAAGGGTTGCCGCGCGCTCACCCCGGGAGCTTCGGGAGTGACCACCTTGGTTTCGTAGAGCACGATGGGCGTCGGGGGACGGCGAGCCTTTCCTGTTCGGAGAAGCTGCTGGCCAATGTCGTCGGCGCACGAGAATTCGTGCCCTTCATTGACCGATCCGTAGTCGCCGGTCAATTGAGAATTTGCAATCAGGCGCATTTTTGTAAAGGTAGGCGGGCGAGAAGTTTGTGACTTCTTATCTCGCCCGCCATGTCAGGTCAGGCCAGCGGCGGATTAGGCCGGGCTAGAGGCGAAACTGCCTTTGATGAACGCGCCAGGGACACGCACCGCGAGACCAACCCGTTCCTCGCAAAGCAGCGTCGCAAGGTTCTGAGTAAAGTTCGTGTTGTGCTCGAAGCTGATATCAATCGACG
>DATAZF010000340.1:0-20648 GCA_036272235.1 Bryobacteraceae bacterium
GTGGGCGTGCGCGCCCCCGCCGCCCCACACATTCATGGCCCGATTGACCAGTATCTCGGCGCCGCTGTCATCGACCCGGGGAATTCGTGGATTTCCGAACAGTAGCGTGCTCACCACCGACATCATCGGCAGATACGAAACCGTGACCCCATAGGCGGATGCAATCGATGCCGCATAGCGCCCCGCCGGTGTCAGAGCAATGCGTCCCTGAACGCGCTCCGCCCAGCCGCAGCCGGCCAGAAGATCGAATAACGTCGCGAGGCAGGATTGATTCCCCTCGATGCTCTTTAGCTCGGCAGGGCCGCTTTGCAAAGCACTCAGGATGCCTTTGCGCGACAAGGCCACCATCGCCGGACCCACCAGCATTCCATCGAGTTGCCGCTTGAGCTCGCCGATCACGGGGTGGTCCGACACCGGCAAGCCCCAACCGCCGAGCGCTTTTTCCACCAGCACCTGCAGCGACGGCAGAAACGAACCCTGGGCTTTTCCAAACAGAAAATCTTCGAGGAAGATCGCCATCGGGATAAAGGCGACCGCGTCACGATAGTGCTCCGGGGCAAATGCCAGCGCGGCGGTTCCGTGCGGTGTAAGCGCATAAGTCTCGCCGGGCCGTTCCAGCCAGCCTGCGCTTGCGAGCAGGCGGAGCGCGATCCGCACGTAGCCGCGGTTGCCGTGCGTCTTCTCCACAATTCGGTCAAGGGTTACCCGTTCGGAGGAGTCGTCAAACAGCGTAAACACGCCGCGCTCCGATAGAGCCCGGACCACCGGAGCGAGCACGATCCCCCGCAGATGTGCGAAAACGATCGCCCGGACTTGCGCGTTCTCGCTGCTCACAAACGGCCTTCGAACAAATCTCTTCCTTGTACCAGAGCGCGCATTTTGCGATCGACGACGCTCCGCTGCAGCATCCAGAAACCGCAATCGGGATGCACGTAGCGCAGCCGCTTTGCCCCGAGCGTATTCACGATTATCTCGATGCGGGAAGCGATCAGGTCCGGACTTTCCACTTCGTTGTCCTTGATATCGATCACGCCGATTCCAAGGCCGATCTTCGGATCGAGGTCGCGCAGAACAACCAATTCGTCGTAACCGCGCCGCGCGAATTCCAGCACGAGGTGATCCGTGCGCAGTGAATTCAGAAATGGAATCAGATCGCGCCAGAAGCCGCGCAGCATGGGCTGCCCGCCATAATTTCCGAAACAGATATGCACGGCGGTCTCATTGAGGATTCCGCCCAGCACGTGGTTAATGGCTTCGGCCGCCCACCCGGAATCTTCGGGGAAGCCGACGATGCTCGCCTCGTCGAGCTGCACCGTGTCCGCTTCGAGCAATTCCACTTGCCTGCGCAGGACCTCGGCAATATCCATCGCCAGCTCTGCCGTGTCTTTGTAGAAGCAGTTCGTCAGCAGCCGCGCCAGCATGTGCGGGCCCGTGCAGGTGAACTTCAGGGGCGATCTCGTCAGGCCGCTGACGAATTCGTAATCCTGCAGCAGGTTGAGGCTTCCTTCGCCCACTTTGCCGATGACAACGCCCGGCGTGAGCAGCCGGTAACCCGATGCGCGATCCATGCGGAACTGATCGATATCCGCCGGAGAAAAACTGTTGCGAATGCCGCTCATGCGCGACACGAAGTAATCCACCATCCCGTTGGCTTCCGGATTACTCGGATCGAAGCGAGTCAATTCGCCATCGGTGACAAGGTCGAGCCCTGCCAGTTCCTGCGTTTTGAGGACCGTCATGATGGCATCCCGCAGCACTGGGCGCGAGGGGTTTCCAGCCGTTCCTCCCGCCATCCATGGCAGCACGGGATAGCTTCCGACGACGGTGGTTTTGATGCGGGCGTTCATGGTTTTCCGCGTGAAGATGCGGTCGGAGAAGCAAGGTTATCACGGCGGGAAACTGGCCGGCCCCTGGCACTCGCGGCAATCTGGTCGAAAATCCGTAACAAAACCCGGCTAACCGGCGTCCACAATCAATGTTTGCGTAGCGTCATACTTCCCAGGAAGATTTTGCTGCACATAATCGAACTTTTGGGCCCCATGGCCGGAAGATGGGACCACGCAACTGCGGAGCATGAGCAATCCCGCGATTTGCTCAGGGCGTTGGAATGATCGGTCAACGTGGAAACGGCTCGCCGCGGGCCTTTCCCAAACGACTCAGGAACCGAGGATTACGACGGTGAAGAATATTGCTTTGCTCTGCCTGCTGATAATTCCTGCAATTGCGCAGCAGCCGAAATTCGATGCGGCCGATGTCCACGTCAGCCCCACCGCCAGCTCCTTTGCCCAGAATTTCGGCGGTGTTCTGCGCGAAGGGCGCTACGTCAACCGTGATGCGACCATGCTCAAGCTCATTGCCTCGGCCTACGGCGTCTCGGAGGACGCTGTAGGGGGCGGTCCCGGCTGGCTGAGCAGCGATCTTTTCGATGTCATCGCCAAAGTTCCTGACGGCACCAGCCTGGCGACTGCCAACCTCATGCTGCGCACCCTGCTCGCCGAGCGCTTCAACCTGGTCATCAAGAGCGGTACACGCCCGGTGCCTCGCTACGTTATGAGCGTCGCCAAAGGCGGGTCGAAACTGAAGGCAGCAGGCGGAACGGACAAAGGCGGGTGCCAGCAGAAACAGCAGCCGGGCGGCCCTCCCGGCGATCTCGCCTCTGTACCGAACATCAAAGTTTCCTGCAGCAACCTGACGGCGGCGGGCATTGCGGAGAACCTCCGCCAGATGGCGAACGGCTACTTCGATCGCGACATCGTCGATTCGACGAAACTCGAAGGTTCGTACGACTTCGACCTCGAATGGACCGCGCGCGGCGCGCTGGCGGCGAAGGGTTCCGATGGTATTTCCGCGTTCGACGCCGTGGAAAAACAACTCGGTCTGAAGGTGGAACTAAAGGACGTCGAGCTCCCCGGGATGGTCGTCGCGAGCGTGAACCGCAAGCCCACCCCCAATCCAGACGGCATCCAGACGACACTGTCCCTCGCCGCGGCGCGTTTCGAAGCGGCCGCGATCAAGCCGGCCAACCCGGATGATCCGCGTCCCTTAAACGGACTGCTTTATACCGGTGGCAGCCAGATGCGGTCCGGCGGCACGCTGCCCTTCCTGATCGCACTGGCCCTGCAGATTTCACCCAACGTTGCGAACGATATGGTGGTCGGTGTTCCGAAGTCCCTCGAGTCCCAGCGATGGGATATCACGGCGAAAGTGCCGAACACCGGCGAAGGCGCGCCGAACATTGTCAATGGACGGCCGCAGCCCCCGCCGCTCAGCGTTGGCCTGGAAATGCTGCGCGGCCTGCTGGTGGACCAGTTCGCTCTCAAGACCCACACCGAAAACCGCGAAGTGACCGTATATGCCCTGACTCTGAACAGCGGCAAGCCCAAAATGACAAAAGCGGATGATTCCGAGCGCTCCGGCTGCAAGCCCGACCCCAACGCGCCAAAGCCCGCGACCAATATACAGGTGATGATCAGCTGCAAGAACACCAGCATGGCCGAGTTGGCGCAGTTTCTGCAGCAACAGGCCAGCGCCTACATGGATCACCCGGTCGCGGATGCCACCGGTCTTCCAGGTGGCTGGAATTTTATGATCGGCTGGACGCCGAAAGCCCTTCTGCAGCCCCAGGCTTCGAATCCGAACCAGCCGGGGGGCGCAGCCGAGCCCTCGGAACCCAACGGAATCTCGGCCTTCGAAGCGGTGGAGAAAGAGCTCGGATTGAAGCTGGTCCGGCAGAAGCGATCCATTCCGGTGATTGTCGTGGACCACGTGAACGAGAAACCGGACAACTAAACGGTTATTGTCTGATCGCCAATGCCCTCCATCTACGATGGAATGGATGGCGACAGGGCGATTGATGAAGGCGCTGGTCAAGAGCAAAGCGGAACCCGGACTCTGGCTCGAAGAAGTGCCGGTGCCCACGATCGGAATCGACGACGTTCTGATCCGGGTCAAAAAAGCCGCCATTTGCGGCACTGACGTCCACATTCTGAAGTGGGACGACTGGGCGAAACGCACCATTCCTGTCCCGATGGTGACCGGCCATGAGTTCATGGGCGAGATCGTCGAGGTCGGCTCGAATGTGCTCGACTTTTTTCCCGGCCAGCTCGTCAGCGGCGAAGGCCATGTGATCTGCGGACGCTGCCGGAACTGCCTCGCCGGACGCCGCCATCTCTGCGCGCGCACCAGCGGCGTGGGCGTGAACCGCCCGGGCGCCTTCGCTGAATATATTTCGCTGCCAATGACGAACGTCTGGGTGCACAAGCACGCGGTCGATTCGGATGTCGCCTGCATCTTCGATCCCTTCGGCAACGCCGTCCACACCGCGCTCGCATTTCCCGTTCTCGGCGAAGATGTGTTGATCACGGGCGCGGGGCCCATCGGGATTATGGCCGCGGCGGTTGCGAACCACGCGGGCGCTCGCCACGTGGTGATCACAGACCTGAATCCTTACCGGCTCGAGTTGGCGCGCAAAGTCGGCGTGTCGCTGGCCGTGGATCCGCGAGAAAAAAGTTTGAAGAATGTGCAGAAAGAGCTCGGACTCACCGAAGGTTTCGACGTCGGGCTCGAAATGTCCGGTAACGCCACAGCCTTCCGCGACATGCTGGGCAACATGGCGCACGGCGGAAAAATCGCCATGTTGGGCATTCCTCCAAACGAGATCGCGATCGACTGGAACACCGTGATCTTCAATATGCTGACGATCCAGGGAATCTACGGCCGCGAGATGTATGAAACCTGGTACAAGATGACGGTAATGCTGGAGTCCGGGCTCGATATCAGCCCGGTCATTACGCATCGGTTCGCGTTCGAAGATTTCGCGGAGGCTTTCGAGCTCATGCAATCGGGCAACGCCGGCAAGATAATCCTCAACCTGGAATAGTTTTCCCCCGGCCTTTGTACGCAATCGCCTGGCGCGCGGCGAATCAGGCGGCTATGATGCAGACGTGCGGTCGCAGATCCGGCTGGGGAAAATCTTCGGTATCCAGGTCGGCTTGCACTATAGCTGGCTGCTGATTGCGCTGCTGATAGTGGCCTCGCTTTCGGCGCAGTTTCACCTTGCGAATCGCGCCTGGAGCCAGGGTCTGATTCTGGCAATGGCGATCCTCACGGCGCTGCTGTTCTTCATCTCACTTCTGCTGCATGAGCTCTCGCATTCGGTTTTTGCACGATCCCACGGAATTCCGGTGCGCGAGATCACGCTTTTTGCTTTGGGCGGCGTGTCGCAACTGGAAAAGGAACCTGCCACCGCGAGCGTCGAATTCCGTATGGCGGCTGCCGGGCCGTTGGCCAGCGCGGTAATCGGTCTGGTGTGCCTCCTCGGGCAGCGTTTTGCAGGACCAGCGTCCACGCCGCTCCACGCCATGGTTTCCTGGCTCGGCTACATCAATTTCGCGCTGGCGGGCTTCAATCTGATCCCTGGTTATCCGCTTGACGGCGGCCGCATTCTGCGCGCCATCCTGTGGTGGAAAACCGGCGACATGGACCGCGCCACACGCATGGCGGCGAAGGCCGGACAAATCGTCGGCCTCCTATTCATTGCGTTGGGCATCGTACGCTTTTTCTCCGGCGCCGGTGTTGGAGGACTTTGGATCGCCTTCATCGGCTGGTTCCTGCTGCAGGCCGCGGGCGAGAGTTATGTGCGCGCGGGGCTGGAGCGGGCGTTTCAGGGCGTTACCGTGAGCGACGTCATGACGAACGATTGCCCTTCGCTCGACGGCACGGAGAACATCGAACATTTCGTTCATAACGAGCTTCTCCGCACCGGGCGCAGGTGCTTCGTAATCCTGCGGAACGGCGAGATCGCGGGATTGGTGACGCCCCACGAGGTAAAGGAAATCGACCGCGCCCGATGGCCTTATACCGTGTTGTCGGACATCATGCGGCCGCTCGAAGAGCTCCATACCGTTCCGCCGGAGACGCCGCTCAAAGACGCTCTCGATATCATGGGCAAGGAAGACCTGAACCAGCTTCCGGTGGTGAAAAACGGGCGGCTGGCGGGCATTCTGTCGCGGGCCCAGATTGTGGACTATTTGCGGACCCGCACGGATTTGAAGGTGTAGGCAATCTGGCGGTCCCCACACTCCGAATGCGGTAGGCGGCTCCTACCAGCCGTTAGGGCGTGCTTATTTCGCCTCGGGTGCAGCCTGTTGCTGCTGCTGCTGTTGCGTCTCACCCAGCAGCGGATCGTTGGCCGTGGCGGGCTCCTGACCGTTGTGCTGATGGATGCTCATGCTCTGGTCCGAGAAATACGTATGCGTGCCGCTGGTGCCGAACGCGACTGGATTCACCTGCAGAGCGTAGCCCGTCTGGGTCTGCTGCAGAATGAACTTGAAGCCGCCTTTTTCGCCGCTCGCCAGATCCCTGTCGATCAACTCCGCGCCGTTGGGCCCTGCCGCGCCGCTCGCTGGCGGCCCTAACTGCACGAGGGTCGTCGCGTATTGCCCGAACTGAGAATAATATTGGGTCTCCGCCGTGTGGATCGTGGTGATTGCCTTCGCTGCAGCCATCTCCTGCGCGTAACGGCGCGCACTCGTCAGCTTGGGAAGCGCGACCGCAAGGATGATCAGAATGATCGCGATTACGATCAACAACTCGATCAGGGAAAAGCCGGACGTGCCGCGCCGGCCATAAAGTTTTCGGACAGGGAACATGCTTTCTCTTAGTCTATGACGTGCTGGACCGCTCAACCGTTTAAGCCAATTCCGCCGCGCGTCGAGCTTCGTCGATCGCCCTGATCTTGCGAAGGAATCCCGGTAATAAGCTGAGCCGCAACGCATTCGCGCCGTCGGACAGTGCCTTGCCGGGCTCGTCGTGCACTTCGACGAAGACCCCGGCGATGCCCGTTGCCACAGCGGCGGCCGCCAGCGGTTCGATGAACTGCGGCTGCCCGCCTGAAACGCCGTCCGCGCTGCTCGGTAGCTGCACGCTGTGGGTGGCATCGAAAACCACGGGCCAGCCGGCATCCGCCATGATCCGCAAACCGCGCATATCGACGACCAGATTGTTGTAGCCGAAGGAAGAACCCCGTTCCGTCAAAACGACCTGGCGATTTCCGATTGAAGCCACTTTGTCCGCTGCGTGATGGATGTCCTGCGGACTCACGAACTGCCCCTTCTTGACGTTCACGATTCTGCCCGTGCGTCCGGCCTCGAGCAGGAGATCGGTCTGGCGGCACAGGAAAGCCGGGATTTGGAGAATATCGACAGCTTCGGCGGCGGCCGCCACCTGCGAAAGCTCGTGAATGTCGGTGAGGACGGAGAAGCCGCGCGCCCGCAGGCGGCCGAGAATCTGTAGTCCCTCGGTTTGGCCCGGACCGCGGAACCCTTTCAGACTGGTGCGATTCGCCTTGTCGAAGGAGGCTTTAAAGACGTATGGGAATCCGACTTCCGAGGCAAGCACCGCGATCGCATCCGCCATCCGATTCACGTGCTCTTCGCTCTCGATCACACACGGGCCGGCGATCAGGACCAGCTGCGCGGGATTGGTGAAATCTTCGAATCGAATAGCCATGGTTGGTGTTCAGAACCGCGCTACAAAGCGGTGTATGGAGGTTCCGGCAGGAGAGGTGCTTCCTGCGCCGCGATCCTGTGCGCGCGGAACCGGCACGCCGCACCAATGAAAGAGCTGAACAGAGGGTGCGGCTCCAGCGGCTTCGACTTGAACTCGGGGTGGAACTGGCAGCCGAGATACCAGGGATGGTCCTCAATCTCGCAGATCTCGACGTAGGTGCTATCGGGCGTCTCGCCGGTGAGCTTGAGGCCGCGTGACGTCAGCACCTCCTCATATTCGCGATTGAATTCGAACCGGTGACGGTGGCGCTCACTGATCGTCGTGGTGCCGTACGCCTTATGCGCGAAGCTGCCCGGCTCCAATACGCACGGCCACGCGCCCAGCCGCATCGTGCCGCCAAGTTCGTCGATGCCTTTCAACTCGCGCAGCTTGTAGATCACGCGTTGCGGGCCGCCTGGGTTGAATTCCGTCGAGTTCGCTTCCGTCAGGCCGCAGACATTGCGCGCGTATTCGATCACCATCGTCTGCATGCCGAGGCAGATTCCGAAATACGGCACCTTCTTCACGCGCGCATATTCGATCGCATTGATCATGCCTTCGATGCCTCGCTTGCCGAAACCGCCAGGCACGAGGATGCCGTCGCAGTTCTCCAACTCCCTTTCCAGCCGCCCCTTCTCGAAGCTCTCGGCCTCGATCCAGTGGATGTTGACCTTCACGTTGTGCGCGATACCGCCGTGCAGCAGCGATTCTTTGAGGCTCTTGTACGAATCCTCATACTCGACGTACTTGCCGACCAGCGCGATATCCACTTCGTCGCCCGGATTCTTCATCCTGTCGAGCATGGCGGTCCAGCGCTCCAGGTCGCGCGGCTGCGAGGAGTCCAGGTGAAGATGCCGGAGGATGATCTCGTCCACCTTCTCCTCTGCGAACGCAACCGGCACTTCGTATACCGAGCCAACATCACGCGCCGTGATCACGGCCTCGACATCGACATCGCAGAAGAGCGCAATCTTGTCTTTCATGTCAGGCGGAAGAAAACGCTCCGCGCGGCAGAGCAGGATATCCGGCTGGATGCCGAGCGCGCGCAGTTCCTTCACGCTGTGCTGCGTCGGTTTGGTTTTCAGCTCCTGCGCGGCATTGATCCACGGCACCAGCGTCACGTGGACGAAGATGCAGTTCTCGCGTCCGGTTTCGTGCCGCACCTGCCGGATGGCCTCGAGAAAAGGCAGCGATTCGATATCGCCGACGGTGCCGCCAATTTCGCAGATCACGACATCCACATCGCCGGAAAGCTTCTTTATGGCAGCCTTGATCTCGTTGGTGACATGCGGGATCACCTGTACAGTCTTGCCAAGATAATCGCCGCGCCGCTCGCGCTGGATGATCTGTTCATAGATGCGCCCGCTGGTCAGGTTGTTGGCGCGCGTGAGCGGCGAATGCGTGAAGCGCTCGTAATGGCCGAGATCCAGATCCGTTTCCGCGCCGTCGTCTGTGACGAAGACTTCGCCGTGCTGGAACGGGCTCATGGTCCCGGGATCGACGTTGAGATAGGGGTCGAACTTCTGCAGGGAGACGGTAAGTCCGCGGCTCTCGAGCAGACATCCGATGGACGCCGCCGCGATACCTTTGCCAAGTGAAGAGACTACGCCGCCGGTGACGAAAATGAACTTAGCCATTGCCCCCCGTGGCGCGTTTTCCGCGGTCACCCGTTCTTTGTGGCGCTGGCAATCCTGCCGACAGGGCGTGCAGCAGTGCTCGCGCCATGCGTCTCCTACCCATTCGCTACCTCTGCCCGCACTGCTGCACTGCCTGCCTTGATTAATCTCTGCACTCGCTCCAGGTCTCCTGGCGTATCCACCCCGAATGATTCGTAATCCGTTTCGACCACACGGATCGTAAAACCATTTTCGAGCGCCCGCAACTGCTCCAGCCGCTCCGCCCGCTCCAGCGGACCCGGCTGTAGATCCGAGTACCGCAGCAGGAAATCGCGGCGGTAAACGTAAAGCCCGATGTGCTTGTAGAGCGCGACATCCTCTCCGCCGCGCGCATGCGGAATCGTGGCCCGCGAAAAGTAGATCGCGTTCTCAAAGCGATCCGTGACTACTTTCACCACGTTCGGGTCGCTGATCTCAGTCGGATCTTCAATACGTTTCCTGAGGGTCGCCATCGGAATGGCCGGCTCTTCAAGCAGAGGCAGCACTGCGGCGTCAATCGCGTTCGGATCGATCAGCGGCTCGTCTCCCTGGATGTTGACGACCAGTTCGTAATCCTCGAACGTCGATGCCACTTCGGCGGCGCGATCGGTTCCGGAGACGTGATCTTCGCGGGTCATCTTCACGCGCGCTCCGAAGGCTCGCGCGGCGTCGGCAATCCGCACGTCATCGGTCGCAATAACGATGGCTCCGAGATAACGCGCCATCGAAACCCGCTCGTACACGCACTCGATCATCGTGCGGGAATCGACTTTGGCGAGAGCTTTGCCAGGGAACCGGGAAGAGGCATACCGGGCCGGGATTACGCCCAGGATTTTCCGATGCACACGCGATCTTACCACGGCGCCCTTATGCTAGACTCCAACCAGAAAGGGAAGCACCAGATGCGATCCCGCCGGGTTCCGATTTTACTGCTGCTCGCCACCGCGAGCCTCCTGATTGTTGTCTGTTCCGCCGTTGTTTATGGGGAAGACCCGGCGGAAATCACGCCGCGCGCGCGACCCGCCGAGGCTGCGGCGCCGTTGCCCAGGGCGAACATCCGGATCGACACCAATGTAGTTTTGATCCCCGTCACTGTAACCGACCCGCTGAACCGTTTTGTCACGGGGCTCGATCAGGATTCCTTCAAAGTAATGGAAGACAAAGTGGAACAGAAGCTCGTTTCGTTCGGAAGCGAAGACGCCCCTCTTTCCATCGGGATCGTCTTCGACACCAGCGGCAGTATGGGTCCAAAACTCGACAAGTCGCGTCAGGCGGTGAGCGAGTTTTTCAAAACGGCAAATCCGGAAGACGAAGCGTTTCTGGTGGTCTTTAACGACCGCCCCGAGTTGGTAACGCCGATCACACACAATCTGGAAGAAATCCAGAACCGGTTGACCTTTACGCAATCGAAAGGGCGGACTGCTCTGCTCGACGGTATTCTCCTCGCCCTGCACACGATGAAGAAAGCTCACAATCCGCGCAAGGCCCTGGTTGTGATTTCGGATGGCGGTGACAATAGTAGTCGCTATACCGAAACCGAAATCAAGAACCTTGTGAAGGAATCGGACGTCCAGATCTATGCGATCGGTATTTACGAAATGCTCCAGAACCGTGGGCGCACGCCTGAGGAACTGGCCGGACCGGGTCTGCTGACCGATCTATCCGAACCCACCGGAGGGCGGCATTTCGTTGTCGAAAATTTGAACGAGCTGCCCGATGTGGCCGCCAAAATAGGAATTGAGCTTCGAAATCAATATGTTCTCGGCTATAGCCCGACAAATCAGGTGCGCGACGGCAAGTATCGGAAGGTTGGTGTCAAACTGGTACAGCCGAGAGGATTGCCTCCTCTGCACGCATTCTGGAGAACCGGCTATTATGCGCCGACGCAATAAATTCCTTATAACGTTTGCCCTGACGGGGGCGACCGTCCTGATTGCCCCGTTTTTTGTTTTCGCCCAGCGAAGCAAGCCCCAGCCGCAACCAGCCGCTCAGAACGGAGCCGCTCAGGATGGAGAAGATGCGATCTTCACAACCGACACCCGGCTCGTCCCGCTCAATGTGACGGTCACGGACAAGGGTGGCCGTCTGGTCACGAACCTTCCGAAGTCGGCATTCCAGGTCTATGAAAAAGGCGTTTTGCAGCAGATCAAAATCTTCAAGCGTGAAGACGTGCCTGTTTCCATGGGGCTGATCATCGACAACAGTGGCAGCATGCGGGAAAAGCGCGCCGGCGTCGAATCCGCGGCGCTCGCTCTGGTAAAAGATTCCAACTCGCAGGACGAAGTCTTTGTCGTCAACTTCAACGACGAAATCTGGATCGATCAGGACTTCACCAGCGATATCTCGTTGATGGAAAAAGGCCTTACCAAGATCGACTCGCGCGGCGGGACGGCCATGCGCGATGCCATGTGGCGATCGGTCGAGCATCTCAAGGAGGGCGCCAAACGGGACAAGAAAGTCATCCTCGTCGTCACCGACGGGAACGATAACGCCAGTGTGACGTCGCTCGAATCACTGACACGGCTGGCCCAGCAGGACGATGTTCTGATCTATGCCATCGGCCTCCTGACGGACGAGGAAAAGCGGGAAGCCAAAAAGGCCCGCCGCGCCCTCGAACTTCTCGCCGAGAGTACCGGCGGGCAGGTTTTTTATCCGAAGGAAGTTTCCGAAGTGGAGCGCATCGCCCATCAGGTCGCTCACGACATCCGAAACCAGTTCACGATTGCCTATACGCCCTCGAACCCCGCGCTCGATGGGACGTATCGGGAGATCAAGGTGGTGGTCAAGGGTCCCGGCAGCCCTGTAGCGCGCACCAGGAGCGGCTATTACGCGACAAAGGACCAGCAGAAGTCCGCTCGCAAGTGAGCGGACGCGAAAATAACCCTGCTGGAGAAGTCGAGCCGGGCCGCGTTCCTCCGCAGGCTGGTTCCGCCTCCACGTTCCGGATCCTGTGGAGCCTCCTGAAGGGGTATCGCCTGCAGCCGTGGCGCAGTCCCTACCTTCGATGGCGGATAGAAACCTGGTCGGGGATGGAAGCGGCGGGAATTACGCCCAGGGTATTCCTGAAGTTTTCCTGGCAGCATCGCGCCGATCTGGCGCGCTATCTCAAATGGGCAGCGGAAAATTCACGCAGCCGTTGATGGCTTCGATTCGGTGGTCGCCGCGGGTTTCGAATCCGTCGCAGGAGGGCTTGATTCGCTTTTCCCTGACTCGCTTTTCCCCGATTCGCTCTTCTCGGATTTTGATTCGCTTTTATCCGCTTTGCTGTCGTTCTTTTCGGGACCGTTCTTTTCGGATTTCGAGTCGCCGCCCTTCGAGTCATCCCCTTTAGCGGGCTTGCTTCCACCCTTCCCGTAGTCAGTGGCGTACCAGCCCGTGCCCTTGAGGTGGAAAGCCGGCGCGGAGAGTAGCTTTTCCACCCGCCCGCCGCATTCCGGGTGGACCTGTAGCGGCTCATCCGAAAACTTCTGGATTACTTCGAACGTCTTGCCGCAGGACTGGCACTTGTATTCGTAAAGAGGCATACCGCTATCTCAGTCTACAACCGCGATAAATAGAAACGCGTCCGCGGGCCACATCGGCCCGGGCGGACGCGTTCGATAGAGCAATGCCGCGCGATCTATTTTTTCTTCGGAGCCGCGCGGCGCCTCGGTGTCGTCGCAGCCGCGAATGCGGTCGCGGGAAGACCGTCAACGTCTTCTTTGTCGGCCGTGAACGTCAGCATGTAGGGATCTTTCACAAACGATTCCACGACGCCTTTGAACTTCATCGCCGTGCCCGGATCGATGGTGCCTTTGAGCGGGTTCTCAAATTTGATCGTGGCGTCGCCCGCCAGGTTATCGACATTGACGAGCAGTTCTTTGGGCGAGGGCTGCGAGACCACTTTGGCGCGGAACATCGTGAACGTTCCAGCTTCCGGCGGGACCGCGGCGTCTTTGATCTGCGTGAAGTATGTGTCGCCATCCGCCGCCGTCAGCGCCGTGCGGATCTGGCGCCAGAGAGCGATATCCGGGTTCGCCGCCGCAAAAGCAGCTGCGTCGCCTTCCTCCTTCTTCGCAATGTCGGTCACGCTTTCAATCTTGAAGTCGGGAGGCATTGTCGGAGATGCCGCCGCGGCTTTCTTCACGTCGTCCAGACCTTTGTCGTCGCCGTGATACCCGGCATAAGCCTTCTGAAGGTATGTCTCGGCAGCGGTCTTGCCCGCCGCCGGCAGGGCTTGCGGGCCGGTAATCTGAACAGCTTTTGCGATGTAGAAGAGGCCTTCGGGGATGCGCGCGACATTGCGCTCACGCAGAATCAACACACCCAATTGATAGGTCGCAGAGGCGTCTCCCGGTACCAGTGCCATTTCCTTCTTGTATTCCTGCTCGGCCGTTGCATCGCCGGCTGGAGTTTTCTTGCCCATCGCGAGAGTCGCGAGGATGGTGTGAGATTGCATCTCCATCGTCTGCCTCGCTTGCTTCCACTGGTCGTCGGTGACGTTCGGCGGTTTGTTTTCCGGCGCCAGATATTTGGACAGATTCTCTTCGAGATCCTGCGCCGCTTTCTGCGCCGCATCCTGATCCGCCGCGGAAGCGCTGGGTTGCGCGCCCTTCGTCGCGATCTGACCTTCAGCCGAGGCCATCATCATCGAGCGCCGACCCTTAAAATCCGAGTCGGGATATTTTTGCTCCCATTGCTTCAAGAGGTCCAGTTGCTTCTGTGGATTGGTCTCCTTCTGGATCGCCACAGTAAGGTCGTACTCGCCCTGATCCTTCACCGCGGGCCCCTTCGCTGCCGCGGGCGCCTGCGCGAATGCCCCGGCTGCCAGCAGTGTGACCGCCATCAATCCTGTTAATGTTTTCGACAAACCATCAAACACGTTACGTTGCCTCCCGACTCTTGATTGCCAGATCCGCGTAAATATACTTTACAAAGTGGACAAAGCGGAGTATACCGAACCTCCGACGCTCCGGCAAATCCCAGCGACTGCTGAAGTGTTGGACGCCCGCACATACCGGCAAGTTCCCGGCCCCGCCTCGCGCTGGAAAACCGCACCCGACAGCAGATAGAGCGTAATGGAATCTGCTGGGTTTCGCAAGCCTTATCTTGTACCGGAACCGCATGTGCCGAACCTGTTTCTCGCGCGTCGCCGGATTGTTACAATCGCCCCAGACCCTTGCGACCTCTGGATCTCGCCGTCATTGTCGCGTATCTCGCCGGGGTGACGTGGTTCGGCGCGCGATTCCGCAAGGAGCAACGCTCGCTCAAGGATTATTTCCTCGGCGGCCAGAGCGCGCCATGGTGGGCCATTGCACTCTCGATTGTTTCTGCTGAAACCAGTACTCTAACCATCATCGGAACGCCTCCGCTTGCGTACGGAGGCAGTTTCGTGTTCCTGCAGGTGGTCCTCGGCTATCTCGCGGCACGTGTGGTTATCTCGGCAATCTTTCTGCCGCAGTATTTCAAAGGACAGATGTATACGGCCTATACGCTGATGGAACGCCGCTTCGGCTCCCGCACGCGAAAAACGACGGCTGCCATTTTCCTCATCACCCGTTCTCTGGCCGAGGGCGTGCGGGTCTTCGCAATCTCGATCGTGATCTCGATCATTCTGGGCACAAGCGGACCCGCATCCATTCTGGTGATCATCGCGATCACGCTCTTCTACACATTCGAAGGCGGCATGACCGCGGTTATCTGGACGGACGTTATCCAAATGGGCATGTACGTTTTCGGCGCGGCCGTCAGTTTCTTCGTGCTGGTGGGGAAGATCCCCGGCGGCTTCGAGCACGCCCTCGCTCTTGCGGCGCCCGCGGGCAAGCTCCGGATGTTCGATTTCAACTGGTCCTGGACCGCCCCGTACACTTTCTGGGCCGGCGTCATTGGCGGCTGCTTTCTGACCACTGCCAGCCACGGGACCGACCAACTCGTCGTGCAGCGATTGCTCAGCGCCCGATCCGAGAGCCAGAGCCGCCTTGCATTGCTTTCCAGCTGGATCGTGATCTTCATCCAGTTCGCGCTGTTTCTCACCATCGGCATGTTGCTGTGGGTTTACCAGGGCGGGCGGGCCTTTGGAAAAGACGAACTCGATCGCCTCTATCCGTCATTCATCTGGGGATCGCTTCCGATTGGGATCGCCGGACTGGCGATGGCGGCCATTATTGCCGCGGCCATGGCCAATCTCTCGGCCGCGCTGAATTCGCTCGCTTCGACGACAGTGGTCGATTTTTATCAGCCGCTTACGCGCTCCACCCGCTCACCGGAGCATTACTTGCGTATTTCGCGCCTTTCGACGATTTTCTGGGCGGGAGTTCTCGCCGCAATCGGACTCGTCGCCAGCCACTGGGGCTCAGTGCTGGAATCCGGGCTTTCGATTGCGTCGGTTACGCTCGGTATCCTGCTGGGTGTCTTCCTGCTTGGCGTATTAACCCGGCGGCCCGGTGAAAACGCTGCCATCGCCGGTGTGATCGCAGGCGCAATCGCGATGTTTTTCGTGAAATTCGAAACCACAATCCCATTTACGTGGTGGGTCCTGATCGGGAGCGTCGTGACATTCGGCGTGGGCTGCCTCGCCTCACTGGTGCAGAGCCAGCTCGCGCGGAGAAAGGCATCATCCCAATGACCGAGCTGAAACGCGATCTGGGGATTCGTGCAGCCCTTGCGATTGTCGTGGGGACGGTAATCGGGAGCGGGATCTTTCGCGTCCCGCAATCGATGATTCTCGATGTCGGCAGCGTACGGCTCGTCTTCCTGGTCTGGATCGTCGGTGGGATGTTGTCCCTGGCAGGCGCGCTCACTTATGCCGAGCTCGCCGCTGCGATGCCAGGCGCGGGCGGGGAATATGTCTACCTGACCGAGGCCTATGGGCCGGTCTGGGGATTCCTTTACAGCTGGACCCAGATGTGGGTCGCGAAGAGCGGATCCATCGCCACGCTGGCTACCGCTTTCTTCGAATATACGGCACACTTTGTCCCCGTATTTGAGCGGATTTGGTTTACCGCGGGCCCATTTCCCGTCAAGTACGGGCAGGTATTCGCGCTGGTTCTGATCCTTCTTCTTGGCGGGATCAATTATCTGGGGGTCCGGATTGGCGGCGACGTGCAGGTCGCGGTCACCGCCGTCAAGGTGGCGCTGATCGGTTTCGTGATCCTGGCAGGGCTGTTTTATAGTCACCCAGCGCCGGCGGCGGCAAGTCCGTCACCGGCGCCTGCTTCTATTTTCGCGGGCTTCATTGCAGCGCTGGTAGCCGCCCTCTGGGCGTATGACGGCTGGAACAACGTCGGCATGGTGGCTTCGGAAGTGCGGAATCCGCAAAGAAACCTCCCGATCTCGCTGATTGGCGGCACAGCCGGCGTGATTGCAATCTATATGCTCGCCAATTGGGCCTATTTTCGTGTCCTTTCTCCAGGCGAAGTGGGCGCGCACAAACTTGTCGCCGCCGAAATGATGCAGCGTATCGGCGGGTCCGCGGGGGCCGGGGCCGTCTCCATCGCCGCCATGATTTCGATCTTCGCCGCGCTGAACGGATCGATCCTTACAGGCGCGCGAGTCCCTTACGCGGCTGCCCGCGATGGTCTTTTTTTCCGGTCGGCGGCGCGCGTGCATCCGGCATTTCACACGCCCGGAGTGTCCATTCTGATGCTGAGCGCCTGGTCCTCATTGCTGGTGTTATCCGGGAAATATGACGAACTGTTCGATTTTGTTATTTTCGGAAGCTGGATTCTTTATGCAATGGCGACAGCGTCTGTTTTCGTCCTGCGGCGCAAGCGTCCGGACCTTCCGCGTCCCTACAAGACATTCGGGTATCCGGTTGTTCCATTTTTGTTCCTCGTGGGCGCGACAGTACTGGAGGTTAGTACCCTTTGGACCAAACCGCGCCAATCAATCGCAGGAATTGCCTTGATTTTGTTGGGATTACCGTTCTATTTTTATTGGAGAGGCCGAGTGGAATTAAAGGATTCCGGCGGCCTCCATAGCCCTCGGTGCTAGCGGTTCCGGTACGGTCGAATTGCCGTTCGTTCTGAAAGCAGAACATAGTGCTTGCTTTGCGGATACAATTCGGGTAAAAATCTTAGCTGTACCGTTGCTGTAACGCATCTATTGTTCTATATATGGAACGAGGATGTACTCGCAAGGTGCAATCCCGGAACAGAAAACAGGAGCGATCGATGGACGTTTCGAAAATTCTGGAAGAATTACGCCAGGAACGAGAGCAGCTGGAGGAAGCAATTTTGAGTCTTGAGCGCCTGGCTCGCGGTCGTGGCCGCCGCCGTGGCCGTCCGCCATCATGGATGGTCGAAGCCAAAAAGCGCGGCCGTCCAGCCGGTAGCAAGAACAAAGCAAAGGTCGTAGGGCAGACGAAGACTTCATCTGCCGCGGCTTAAATTGCAGCTATCTAAAGGGTGACGCCTGCCGGGCACCCGGCTGGCGTCTTTCCTGCTCATTCAGGAAATTCCTTAGTGATAGAGAAGGAATTTCTGGCGTAAGGTCAGAAATTCCTGAAGCCTGGCATTGGCCGCGGGCCAGGCATCCTTCTTTGCTGACAGCGCGGCGATCACTCCGCTGCTGCCGATCAAGTCCTTGTTTGCGCCCAGCCCAATCTTCCCCGGGTAAAGCGCCTCCAATGTCCCCGCGATTCCCAGCCCGAGCCTGAGTGCCTGGAAAAGCTCCCGGTTTGTTACCAGGATCCGCACTCCCTCTATCCTCTTCCCCGCGAAATTCGACGATGACGGAGTAAATTCCACCGGATAAAAACGCACTCCCGGAATATTCAGGCCAGCCAGATGGGTTACCAGGTCGCTCCCGCGGATCCAGTCGGCGCCGATCTGCTCAAACGGCGCATCCGTCCCGCGCCCGACGGAGTAGTTAGTGGAATACTCGAGCATTCCGATGCCGGGATACAGAAGGGCTTCATTCAAATTCCGTATATTCGGCGACGGATTCACCCAAGGCAAGCCCGTAGCGTCGAACCATTCGTCGCGGCGCCAGCCGGTCATCTGGATCACGTGCAGATCGGCATGAAGGGCGCGGCTGCCGTTCTCCAGCCCGGCCAGTTCACCGATTGTCATTCCATGCCGCAGCGGCAAAGGGAAAGCGCCGGCGAAAGACAATTTATCGGCGTCGAGCATCGGGCCTTCGACGTGAATACCTGTAATCGGATTCGGGCGATCGAGGACATAAAGCGGTAATTTTGCCCGCGCAGCCTCCTCCATCGCATAAAGCATGGTGGATTCGTACGTGTAAAAACGGACCCCAACATCCTGAATATCGAATACCAATGCGTCGAGCCCACGCAGCATTTCCGGAGTTGGGCGGCGCGTTTTGCCATAAAGGCTCCATACCTTGATTCCCGTTTTCGCATCGATAGTATCGGCGAGATTCTCGCGATCTTCTGCTCCAGCGAGGCCATGTTCCGGCGCGAACAGCGCGACGACGTCGATCCCGGCTTCTTTCATCACATCGACGTTACGCTTGCCCAGGCGATCGACGCCGGTATCGTTCGTAATCAGGCCGATTTTTTTGCCGCGGAAGATTCTAAAGCCGTCCTGTTCGAGCACGTCGAGGCCTGTTTTTGTGGCTTGCGAGGTGAGCCGTGGGGATGCGAGTGAAAGCCGGTCGTCGTAACCGATCGACGCCGCCACGATGGTTGCGACGCTTCGGCGCAGCGGCGTGATGGCCTTCCTCTGCGTCGGATGGACGGAATTCGTCATCAGAATGACGTATGTTCGCGACGCCGGGTCGAGCCACATGGAAGTGCCTGTAAAACCGGTGTGACCGAAAGAACCCACTGGAAAGAGGTCCCCGCGCGGCCCCGAGTAGGGCGAATCGATGTCCCAGCCGAGACCGCGAACGGCTTTTTGATTTACGGGGGTAGCAGCCGACGTAAACTTCCGGATCGTCGCGGGGCTGAATAATCCATCCCCGCCATCGAGAATCATCTGGCAAAATTTCCCAAGGTCGTCGGCAGTCGAGAATACGCCGGCGTGACCCGCCACACCACCCATATATCGTGCTGTCGGATCGTGCACAACGCCCCGCAGAATCGAGCCATCCTTCTGCATTTCCGTGGGCGCGATACGGGGCTTGAGAGCGGCCGGGGGTAAATACCCGGTGTCCTTCATGCCGAGCGGATCGAAAAGAATCTGCTTCACGTATTCGTTCTCGGGCATTCCGCTGACGCGGTGAACGATTTCGCCCGTCAGGATGAAATTGATGTCGCTGTAAACGAATTTCGCTTCCGGCGGGCCGTCGGGCCTGCTGACGAGCGCCTTCTGAATTCCGGTCTCGTAACCCGACCACTCCGGCTCGAGGTCGAGATCCGGGCGCAGACCGGAATAGTGCGTCATCAGATCGCGCACCGTGATCGCGCTCGCGCCACCCTGGAATCCCGGCAGATACGTGGTTACCGGATCGTCGATGTGCACACGCCCCTGCTCGAAGAGCTTCATCATGGCGCTGGTCGTCGCGACGATTTTCGTGAGCGATGCGATGTCGAAGATCGTATCCGCGCTCATCGGCTCTCTGGCCGGAACGAGCGCGCGGTTCCCGTAAGCCTTGCGATAAACGACTTCGCCGTTGTGTCCGACCAGCACAACGGCCCCGGGAATTTTGTCTTCACGGATCGCCTGGTTGATGGCGGCATCCAGATCGGCTGCGCCGTGGAAAGTCTGCGCGGCGGCCGGCAGGCCGGAAGCCAGCGTGCAAAAAAGCGCCGTGGTCAGGAATCGGATGATCATCTGCTTCGCGCTCAAATGGACCTCCGGGGTCTGCTCTGCTGCTCCGAGATTACCAAGTTCGCGCCCGGTCCATTTACTGTCGCGCGGGCGGGGCCGCTACTGGGCTTGCGCCTGGCCTGGACATTCTGTTATAAATCCACGTACCGAGTGGCCCCAGGTAGCCACTGTCTATGATCAGGAAGAAGACACCCGCACCGGCAGTCAAAAGCGTACCCGCTTTAAAAACTGCCTCGACGAAAAAGACTGCGGCTATCGTCGAGCCGCCCAGTGCCTCCGAACTGCAGTTCAAGGCCTACGAGCAAGGCGTCCAGTTCTTCTCGCAGCGCAAGCTCAAGGAAGCCCGCGAACGGTTTGTGGAGGCCGCGGAAGGTCCGGCGCACCATATATCGGATAAGGCGCGTTCCTACACGCAGGTCTGTGAGAGAAGAATGAGCACCGTCGAAGTAAAGCTTTCGTCGGCGGAAGACCATTTCAATTACGGTGTCGAGCGATTGAATGCGCGCGACGTGGATCTGGCGAAACACCACCTCGGGCGCGCTCTCTCGATGGCCCCGCACGCCGACCACGTGCTCTACACTCTGGCGCTGTGCTGCGGGATCGCGGGCGATGGAAACGGAGCTTGTGAGAACCTGAAGCGTGCCATCGATCTCGAGCCCCGGAACCGTATCCTGGCGCGGCAGGATCCCGAATTCTCCGCCCTTGTGGTGCAGTTTCCAGGACTTCGTGC
>DATAZF010000341.1:0-8951 GCA_036272235.1 Bryobacteraceae bacterium
ACCCTGAGGCGGAGGATTGCACGCCAGGTACTCCGCGGTGGCGGCCAGCAGTGCGTTGGGGTCGTTCTTGTTTACGATCAGGTCGGCCTGATAGTAGCCGATGTCGGGACAATCGAGGGCGCTCGAAAGGCGGATCGGCGCGGGAATGATGCGGCGCATGGTCGCACTGAGCATGTCGCGATCGTCGGTGAAGTCCTGCACGACGCGTCCCGATGTGGTGAAGATGCCGGCGCGCGCACCTTTTTCGAGCGAAGTGAGCTGGCTCTCTGCCGCGCGGCGCACCTGTGCGAGATCGCCGGCGGAGAGATGCAGGTCGTCGAACAACCAGGCGACGAAACGAGTGGCGACTGGTTGCGTATCGGTCGAAGCCGGCTTCTCGTTGCCTTCCGGATCCGTTTCGAGGCCGGTGTTCTTCACTATCAGAGGGGCGGCGGGTCTTTCGATGGAGAATTTCGAAATGAACTGCGGCTTGTTTTTGTCGGAGAGCTGGAAGTCCTCGCGATGAAGAGTTCCGATGGCGCGGCCGCTCACATCCCGGACGACGACGGGAACCTGCACGAGGTTCACGCCCGAGCTGAAAATGGGGGCCGCATCCTTCGTAGTCATTTCGGCCGCGGTCTGAGGGGCTTGTGTCTGGGCATCGGCCTCGCATACGAGGAGCGCGCAGACGAGCGCGGCGCACGCGAAAACAGACTTCTGCTGTTGCGAGCGCGGCATTGTCAAATTTTACTGCTTTTAAGCGCTGGAATCCCCGTTCAGAGCCTGCTGATGTTTCATGCAGTCAGCTCCTGACGCAGATCCGGAGTCGTGGTACCGGCTTCAGCGGGCTTTACGGAAGGCGCGGGCGGCGGTGGCAGATGGCTCAGCACGTGAAATGAATCGGCCTGCATGACAAGCTCCGGAGCGCTTCTGCCAAACGAAGCCACATCGAACTTATCCCGATCTTTTTCTGTCGGTTCGAGGTGACTCTGGACCCATTCGCGACGTTCGCGATCCTTCTGCAGCCGCTCGAATTCGAGGGTGAACTGGAGAACCTGGCGGACGAGGCGGGCTTCGTAGCGTCCGAGAACGTCGAAGGAATTGCAGCGGTCGAGCCAGGCGCGTGTGTGGGCGATCATGACCTCGACGCGGTCGTCGTGAGCGGCCTCGGTGGAATGGGCAATCATGCCGAACTGGAAGATATTGTTCTCGAGACCCGCGAGCCGGTTGAGACGGAAATGGGTGTCGATGATTTTCTGGGCGGTCTGGCGCTCGAGCTCGGTGCCGGGCTGAAGGTCGGCGAGAAGAGAAGCGGTGAGAGCGTCGTAGACTTCCATTTCGTCGGGACGGAGGACGATGTGGGCGCCGGTGAGGTTGTGTTTGCAGGCATTCATGCTCGACCGCTGTTTGCCTGCGGTGGTTTTCGGACCGGTGGATTTGAGCGCGTTGGTCCGATTGATGGCCGCGCGGAGTGAAGGTTTGAAAGACATTGAGGTTTTGCCGGCTTGAGCGTAACAGGGGTTTGGCGAGTGGGTGGGCGCGGGGTGGCGCAAGTGATTGAGGGCGTAGTGGCGAAATATTTTCGGGCGTTGGGAATGCCGGCGGCCGCGCTCGTCGACATCATGGCTGCCGCCCCCGCTCGCGTCACTCTGGCTTATCGGCAGACGGCAACTTCCGGCTGGACCGGCTTCGTCGCCAGCGCCGCAGATCCCACCCTGAGTCTCGACGACGTAGCGGATTACGCGGAAAAGAGGGGCTGCAAAATGAGGGTCCGTACTCCCAACGAACCCAATTTCCACCACCCGCCTCGGCCCGTAAGCCAACCGGCTTCATCTGGCTTCCGTCTCGCCAAAATTCGGCTTTTAAACGGCTTTTTCGGCTCCGCTACAACAGCCCCAGTTCCGCCTGCGTCTCCAGATCCAGCAGATAGCCCTTCTTCCCGACATTCATCGCGGAAGTCTCGCCGAGCTTTTCCTGCGCGCCGGCTGCCTCATGGATGTGTCCACAGAAGAAGTAGCGAGGCTGCTCACGCCGCAGAAACTCGCGCATCGACTTGCTGCCGGCGTGGCGGAGATTAGTGATCCGGTCCAGCATCGTCCCGTGCGGAGGCGCATGGCAAACAGCGATCATCGGCTTGAGTCCGTCGAACGCGTGCAGCCGTTGCGCCAGTTCTTCTTCGGAATATTCGCCCGGGGTATCGAAGGGCGTGGGATTCGAGTAACCGAGCCCGATGACGTGAAATCCGCCGACCTCGACCTGTCCGCCGTGGAAGTCGTTGAGACCGAAGCGAGCGCAGAGATCGGTGACTTGTTGAGCCGTCTCGTGGTTGCCGGGGATAACGTAAACCCGTTCGCTTCGTTTCTTCAGGATCTCGCCCATCGCGTCGATGTGGCGTGACCAGTTGACAAGGTCTCCGGCGCAGAAATAATAGTCGGCCTCGATGGACATGAGGCGGTCGAGCGCCCGCGCATCGCTGTGGATGTCGGAGAAGATCAGGAGCTTCACGGCTTCATGTTATCTGCCTTGTTTTCAATTCGTGTTCCTTTGTGTTCATTCGTGGCCGCCTGGCCTTCGAAAGTTGAAAGGAGGTGGCACGTTATTATTAAAGAGACCCTAGTCTCCCCCCGTTTTATGGAAGCCAACCCAGGCCCGCAGTCGGGCGTAAACGCGTGGCTCGAAGAAGAGCTGCTGCAACAGTATCATCACGATCGTGCGTCCGTGGACGCCGCTTGGAAGACCATTTTCGACCACGATAAGCCGAACGGCAACGGTGTCGCGAAGACAGTTACGCCCGCGGCCGTTCCGATCTTGAGGATCGCCGCCACGGAACCCGTTCTTTCCGGCTCCGAGGAATTGATGCCTTTGCGCGGTACCGCCGCACGCATCGCCGAGAACATGGCGCTAAGCGCAGCCATTCCCCTCGCGACCTCGCAGCGGATCGTGCCGGTGAAGGTCATCGACGAAAATCGTCGGCTGATCAACCACCATCGGGCGCTGCTCGGCAAGAGCAAGATCTCCTACACTCACCTTATTGGATGGGCGATCGTCAAGTCGGTACAGGCGAATCCGTCGCTGAACCACGCCTTTGCCTCGAATAACGCCGGCGAGTTGTTCCGCGTAGTGAAGAACGAAATCAACTTCGGGCTCGCCATTGACGTTGCGGGCAAAAACGGCGCCCGCAGTCTTCTCGTCCCGAGCATCAAGAACGCGGGCGCAATGACTTTCGCGCAATTCATCGCCGCTTTCGACGACCTCGTCGCTCGCGGCCGCAACGGCAAGCTGGGCGTACCGGACTTCCAGGGCACGACGATTTCCCTGACAAACCCCGGCACTGTCGGGACCATGGCCTCCATGCCGCGCCTTGTCGCCGGGCAGGGCGCGATTATCGCCGTTGGCGCGATGGATTATCCGGCGGAATACCGCGGGGCGGCCCCGGACGTGATCGCTTCGCTCGGCATCAGCAAAGTGATGTCGGTGACCTGTACCTACGATCACCGCATCATCCAGGGCGCCGAATCCGGCTTGTTCCTCGGCACCCTGCAAGCCCTCTTCGACGGCGAGCAGAATTTCTACGAAGACATTTTCGATGCCCTGCGCGTTCCATATGCGCCGGTGAAGTGGGCGCCGGACAAGACACCCTCCGCGCTGGCGCCGGTTCCGGAACCATCGATGGAAGTGGTCAAGGAAGCTGCCGCCATCCATTTGATTAACGCGTTCCGGGTACGCGGGCATCTGATGGCCGATCTCGACCCGCTCGGCGACGAGCCGGCCTACAACGCGGAACTCGATCCGCTGACGTATGGGCTCACCATCTGGGATCTCGACCGCCACTTCTATACCGATTCCCTCGCGCATGCCTTCGGCGGACGCAGTCACGCCACCCTGCGCGAAATGGTCGATCTGTTGCGCGCCGTCTATTGCGGCAAGATCGGCGCGGAGTACATGTACATCCAGCGGCCCGAAGAAAAGATCTGGCTGCAGGAGCGCATGGAGTCTCCCCAGTACCACTACGAGATCTCCCGCGAAGAGAAACTTCGCATCTTCGACAACCTGCTGCGCGCCGAAGAGTTCGAACACTTCCTCGACCGGCGGTTCATCGGCCAGAAACGGTTTTCGCTTGAAGGCGCTGAAACCACGATCTCGGTGCTGACGGAACTGGCGAACCTCTGCGCCGAAAACAACGCGCACGAAATGGTGATCGGCATGGCCCACCGCGGCCGCCTGAACGTGCTGGCCAACATCGTGGGCAAACCGCTGGGGCAAATCTTCTCGGAGTTCGAAGGCAACATCGACCCCGCATCCGCGCAGGGATCAGGCGATGTGAAGTACCACCTCGGGGCGAGCGGCGTGCACCAGTCGCCATCCGGGAAAGAAGTTGTGGTAACGCTGGCGGCCAATCCGAGCCACCTCGAAGCCGTCAATCCCGTTGTCGAAGGCATGGTGCGGGCGAAGCAGGAGCGGCTGGGCGATACCGAGCGGCTCCGCGTCATCCCGCTGCTCGTCCACGGCGATGCCGCCTTCGCGGGCCAGGGGGTGGTGGCGGAGACCCTGAACCTTTCTCAGCTCGAAGGCTATTCGACGGGCGGCACGATCCACTTCGTCATCAACAACCAGATCGGCTTCACGACGCTGCCGTCCGATTCGCGCTCGACAGCATATGCCACCGATATCGCGCGCACAGTGCAGGCGCCGATCTTCCACGTGAATGGCGACGATCCGGAAGGCACCATGCGCGTCCTGCGCCTGGCTTTCGACTACCGGCAGCAGTTCCAGCGCGACGTGGTGATCGACATGATTTGCTATCGGCGCCATGGGCACAACGAGGGCGACGATCCGGCGTACACGCAGCCGGTAATGTACCGGAAGATCAAGGAGCAGGCGTCGGCGGCGGTCCTCTATGGGCAGCAGCTTGCCGCGGCAAAAATTCTGAACACGGCCGAAGTCGAGGCCAGCCGGAAGAAGGTCGCGGACCGGTTGAACGCCGCGTTCGACGCCAACAAGGCGGCGGGTCCGTGGGTGCTGAATCCACCGATCGCGCACCTGCCGGCGAATTCGTCCACGGCCATTTCGCGCGAGATGCTGGAGCGCGTCGTCGATGGGATCACCTTCCTGCCGGCATCGTTTCACATTCATCAAAAGCTCGATGGCTTTGTGAGGAAACGGCGCGACACGCTGGCGAAAGATGGCCCCGTGGACTGGGCATACGCCGAAGCGATCGCGTTTGGAAGTCTGGTGCTCGAAGGCATTCCGGTGCGGCTCAGCGGACAGGACTCCGGACGCGGGACCTTCAGCCAGAGGCATCTGGCTTTTTACGACTTCGAGGATGGGCATCGCTATATTCCGCTGCAGCACATGGTCCCCGAACAGGCTGGCGGACTTCAGACGGGAAAACAGCAGGCCTGCTTCAATGTGTTCGACAGCTCGCTGAGCGAGTTCGGCGTGCTCGGATTCGATTACGGATACAGTGTGGCCGACCCACAAACGTTGACGCTGTGGGAAGCGCAGTTTGGCGACTTTTCGAACGGCGCGCAGATCATCGTTGATCAGTTCCTCACAACAGCGGAGCAAAAGTGGAGCCAGCGCAGCGGCCTTGTAATGCTGTTGCCGCATGGGTATGAAGGTCAGGGTCCGGAGCATTCGAGCGCGCGTATGGAACGTTTTCTGCTGCTGTGCGCCGAAGACAACATCCGCGTCGCGAACTGTTCCACGCCCGCCCAATACTTCCACATACTCCGGCGGCAGATGTCGACGGAGCCGAAGCCGCTGGTTGTGTTCACACCGAAGAGCCTGCTGCGGTCGCCGGCCGCGGTGTCGACCTTCAACGAACTAACGCAATCGTCGTTCCGCCCGGTGATCGGCGACATGGTCGATCCGTCGCGTGTGCGCAAGGTCGTGTTCTGCACCGGCAAGGTGTACTACGATCTGGCGGCCGCGCGCGACGCAAAGAAAACCGAAGACGTGGCTCTGGTACGCATCGAGGAGCTCTACCCCTTCCCGGATGACGCGATTCTGGACCTGCTGGCGCGCTATCGGCCAGGCGTGGAGTTGTTGTGGTGCCAGGAAGAACCGCGGAACATGGGCGCGTGGCGGTTCGTATACGGCTACTTCAAAGGCCTCGGACACATCATTCAATACGCTGGCCGGTTGAAGAATGCCAGCCCGGCGGCGGGGTCGGCGAAGCGGCACGCGGAAGAGCAGAAGCGGCTGATTGAAGATGCGCTGAAGTAGTCCTGCCGTTGGGCGGGTATGATGTCCCAGAATGTCCGCAACACCGATTCTGGATCTGGAACAACCCCCGCCGAAACCTCCGGCGGGCTGGCGCGGCAGAGCCGGCCGGCTCGCCATAGGTGCGGCTCTCGGGGTCCTCATCGAGCTCGGTGAAGAGATGCGGGGGAGCGTGCGCTGGCCGGTTGCCAACGGGTGGCTGATCCTGCCTGCGTTCTGGCTTGCAGTGGCGATTCACGAACTCGGCCACCTCGCGGCGGCGGAGTTGGTTGGCCTCAATGCCGGCGGACTCTCGATCGGGCCTTTGATGTTTCTTAAATCGGGCGGCAACCTGGTGTTTCGCTGCGATTGGCGCCGGTGGGCGGGCGGCTTTTTCAAGCCGCTGACGGTGTCCGCCGATCTCAACCCGGCGCCGTTCGCGTGGAGTGTGGCGGGGGGTCCTCTGGCGAGCCTGGCTCTGACCGGTATGTGCGGGCTGCTGCAAGCACGATACGGCGACGGGAACTGGCAATGGATCGGTACCCTCTCCTGGGCTGCCCTGGGTACGGTGCTCCTTTCGGTGATACCGTTTTCCGTCGGAGTGCAAGAATCGGATGGCGCGCGGTTGTGGCAGTTAATCCGGCGTCCGAAAGAAGCGCGGCCTTTGATGGCGCTGCTGGGAATTCAAACGGAGGAGGCGCAGGGACTCCTTCCGCGCGAGTGGGATCCGCAACGCTTCGAAGAGATGCTGCGGATGGATCGCTCCGCCGGAGAATATTTTTACTGCGAGCTGCTGGGGTTTTACCGGCGGTTCGACGAAGGTTCGGAAGCCGAGGCGCTGCAGCATCTCGAAAATGCGCTGGCGAGTTCGGCGCATGCCGGGACGGGCATGCGTTATGGTCTGTTCCTCGAAGCGGTATGCGCGAGCGCGCTGATCCAAAAGCGAGCGGAGCGGGCCCGCGCCTGGCGCGCGCGGGCGGCGGGGCTCCGGAAATCGAAGTTCATGTTCGCGGCGGATGCGGCCATCGCGAGGTGCGAAGGCCGCCCGGAGGAGGCGTTGCGGCAATGGACAGCGGCGCGGGCGCGTGTGGAACGGCTCCGCCTCGACTCGGGACTGATTCGTTTCGCCAAAGCGAAATGGGCGGAATGTGAAGCCGAGTGTAGAAGCGAGCTTCAGAATGTGGCGCCGACCAGTACGTCGACCTGATTCTGAGTGGACTCGACGTTGAATCCAAACGTGCCGGATTGGCTCAAGTTGATCGAGCTTCAGTGGGTGGAGCGGACCTCGGGCGCCAGGGCGAAGTGGCCGAGGTGAAAGCGGACGCCCCCGCCCGCCACGACTCCACTTACCGGATTGTGCCGCAAGTAGTTCTGGCCGGAAGAAAAGTGGACGGTGGAATCGAAGGGATTGCCGGTCTGCAGATCGATGCCGCTGGTATGGATCGAGATGTCGAATCCACCGAGGTTGCGAACGAGGTAGCCTCCGGTGGCGTAAAAGCGCAGGGACCAAAACGCGCGGTTCGAAATAATATTTGGCGAGAAGAGGGAACTCCCACGAGTTCGCATGGAGATGAATATCGCGGGAGCTCGACCATGGGTCCAACGGTGTAGCATTTTGCCGCTGCGCAGCAGTTCTGATGCCGGATGCGTGGCTTCAAATCCGGTGGAATGATTTGAGGATGTCGCGCGTGCTGTACTGCAACGCGACAGGGCGGCCGTGCGGGCAGGCCATAGGGTAGTCTGTGGCTGCGAGGGTGCGGAGCATCCATTCCATCTTGCGCTGATCGAGAGGCGTGTTGATCTTGATGGCGGCGCGGCAGGCGATGGACGCCGCGATACCGCGGCGCAGGTCAGAGATCGAAACACTGCGGAGCTCGTTCTCGGCAATCTCAAGAATTTCGAAGATGACGCGCTCGAGGTCGCCTTGTCCTACGGCGGCGGGAGCGGCTTTGACTGCTATGGTGCGATTGCCGAATGGCTCCGTCTCGAAGCCCGAGAGGTGGAGTTCGTCGGCGATGCGCGCGTATTCGATCTGTTGCTCGGGCGTGAGCTGCAGGATCACGGGCATGAGGAGGTGCTGGACCTCGACGCGTCCGGCGGCCTGCTGGTTCAGCACCTGTTCGAACAGGATGCGCTCATGGGCGACGTGCTGGTCGATGATCCAGAGTCCGTCGGTTCCGGCGGCGATGATGAAGCTGTTGTGGAGTTGACCCAGCGGGCGAAGCTCGCCGATGCGCGCCATGTTGTGGCCGGCCGGGAGAGCGCCGTCGGGAAAGGCACCATGCGTGTCGGGAACGCGCAGGCGCAAAGTTTGTTCCGGCTGAGGCGTGGGAGCGGGTTCGGCGAGCGGGATTCCACCATCGCCGAAATCGAAACGGCCGGGCGGCGGCTGCGGGGGCAGGAGGGTGTATTCGGGAACTGTGGCAGGCAGCGATGCGCCGCCGGTTTCGTTTTGGAGGACCTGCGAGAACTCGGAAAACGGGAGGACGGCGGCGGGCTGCAACTGCATGCCCGGCGTGAAGCTGGGCGCGGGGCGCGAGAGCATCAACTGCTCGCGAACAGCGTCGCGCACGAAGTCGTGCACCCACGACTGATGGCGGAAGCGGACTTCGGTCTTCGAAGGGTGGACGTTGACGTCCACTTCTTCGCAATCGCAGTCGAGGAACAAGAGCGCGAACGGGAAGCACGCCGGCGGCATCAGGTTGTGGTACGCGCTTGAAAGCGCATGCAGGACGAGGCGGTCGCGGATGAGGCGGCCGTTGACGAAA
>DATAZF010000342.1:0-4786 GCA_036272235.1 Bryobacteraceae bacterium
GATTGTTCCCTGGATACTTTCGGCGGGCATCACGACAGCTATTGCGATTGCCAGGGTGATTAGTCCAAACCAGCGGCGCGTCAAAACATTTTTCACGGTCAGACCCCTGCTCTACATATCGGCAAGTTATTTCCAAAAACGAGGGCGATTCAAAGAAACACTTCGGCAATGTTCACTGACAAGGGCCCTTTTAATCTAATGATGCAGGCGCGAATTGATGGCGTCCAGTTCACTTTGGTATGCACAGCGAGATTATTACGACTGTAGGATTGTTGGGTTGAAGTTAGCCGCCCGTGGCAGAAGTCAGAAAGCATCGCTTACTGGCGTGCGCGGCTTTGTGGATTTCAGTACCTTGCCGAGCCGCTATGGTGAGTGAGCGGTTTCACCTCAGGCCGTTGGATTAGCGACCGGCGACCACCCCGCCTCAGACGGCTTTGGCCAGATCCCGGTGCGTCACCCGTGCGCGGTACCCGCTCTCGGCCAGGTTTTTCCGGATCTGGTCCGCGATCATCACCGACCGGTGATGCCCGCCCGTGCAGCCGAACCCGATCGTCAGATAGCTCTTGCCTTCCCGGATATAGTGAGGCAACAGGTAGGTGAGCAGGTCGGTGATGCGCTCCATGAACTCGCCGGTTTGTGGAAACGAACGGATATAGCGCGCGACGGCCGGATTGCGTCCGGTAAGCTGCTTGAACTTCGGAATGTAGTTCGGATTGGGCAAAAACCGGACGTCGAAAACCAGGTCGCAATCCGGCGGCAGGCCGTGGCGAAAACCGAAGCTGGTGATGTTGATGAGGATCTTCGCTTCCTCTTTCGCGTTTCGGAATTTGTCGCGAATGAAGTCGCGAAGATCGTGAACGTTGAATTTCGAAGTACTGATGGTCAGATCCGCCAGCGCGCGGATCGGCGCCAGTACCTGGCGCTCGCGCACCAGACTTTCAATAATTGGCTGTTCCGGGCTCAGTGGATGCGGCCGCCGCGTTTCGCTGAAGCGCCGCATGAGCGATTCGTCATCCGCTTCGAGAAACAGAAGGCGCGCATTCACACTGCTTTTGATCCGGCGGAAAATCGCCGGAAACCCTGCCAGCCCCGGTCCCTCGCGTACATCGACTACCAGCGCTGCACGGCGAATCGAAGCCGAGTCCCGTACCAGTTCCGCAAAAGTCGGAATCAACTCGACCGGCAGATTGTCGACTGCGTAATATCCCAGGTCTTCGAGCGCCCGCAACACCGAGCCCTTCCCGGACCCGCTCATTCCGGTGATAATCACCAGTTCGGATGCTGCCCGCGGGACGGCCTTTTCAGCTCCGCGGGGCCTGGTTTGTTTCAGCTTCGCTTGCTTCAGCTTCGCTTTTGGAGCCTTCGCCTTCTTCGCCTGCGGCATCCGTCTCTTTCCGCGGAATGCGTTTGCCATCCCGCCACTTCTCGCGCACTTTTACGGCTTGTTTTTCGAGCTTACCAACAGCCGCGTGAATAGCGCTGAAAAGATCCGGATCCGAACTTTCCCCAACCAGCTCATGGTTGTGATACGACACGGTGATTTCGACATTATTCAAATGCCGCTCGTGCGACAGGACGACGTGCGCCCCTGCCTCACCCTTGCCATTGTCGAGTAACTTTCCTACTTTCTCGAACTCCGCCGTCAATTTTTGGGATTGAGCCGGCGACAAATCCATCTGACGTCCCGTGTAAGTGACTTTCATATGAATTTCTCCGATTTAAGCGCGGCGATCGGCCGCCTGCCTGAATTACGCAGGAAACGCGGCTTATGGCCGCATTTGCATGCTAGTCGCGAACCCGGCGCTGATGTGTCGACGGAATCTTCATGTCTTCACGATACTTGGCTACGGTCCGCCGGGTCACGTCGATGCCCTCGGATTGCAGGCGCGCGGTGATGTGATCATCCGTCATCGGGCGCCTTGCGTCTTCTTCTTCGATCATTTTTTTGACCCTCCGTTTCAGCAGAAGGAGTGGTGTCTCGCCACCCGAAGGTCCCTGCACGGCTTCTGAGAAGAAGTAGCGCAGTTCGTAGACGCCGTGCGGTGTGTGTGCGTACTTGTTGGCCACCGCGCGGCTCACCGTCGAAGGGTGAACTCCAACTTCTTCCGCGACATCCTTGATCATCATCGGCTTCAGCGCGTCGATTCCCTGCATCAGGAAATCGTACTGCCGCCGGCGGATAGCCTCGCACACCCGCAGAATGGTGTGCTTCCGCTGCTCGATGTTCTTCATTAACTGGATCGCCGACGAATAGCGCTCGCGCACATAGTCGCGAACTTCCTTTGTTGCGCCCTGGTCGCGATCGAGCATCTTGCGGTACTGCGCGTTCAGACGAAGCTGCGGCAATTCTTCTTCGTTCATCTGGATGAGGAAATCCTCCCCATCGCGGATGAAGTAAACATCAGGCTCAACCGATCGCGGCCCCGGCCCCGAGAACCGCACGCCCGGCCGCGGATTGAGGTGCCGGATCATCGATACAGCAATGTCGATATGTTCCTGCGGGCGTCCCAGCACTTTCGCCAGTTCCTTGAACTGCCGCATTTCGAGCAGCCGCATATGGTTTGAAACGATCTGCCACGCGACGCCGCCCTTGCCGTTCACACTCTGGATCTGGAGCAGCATGCATTCCTTGAGATCCCTGGCTCCGACACCGGCCGGATCGAGTCCCTGTACGGCCGTCAGCGCACTCTCCATCACAGCTCGCGTCGTGCCGATCTGATGCGCCATTTCGTCGAGGGTGGCGGTCAGATAGCCGTCTTCGTCCAGATTGCCGATGATCGATTCCGCCGCGTCGCGTGTCTCGTCATCCAGCAGCGCAACGCTCAACTGCGAACGGAGGTAATCCGGCAGCGTCTGCGGCGCCGATAGAAATGTTTCGAACGACGGCTTCTCGACGGATTCGGATGCCGGACTCCGATAACCCGGATCGAGGTAGTCGTCGAAGAACGACCCGAAATCAATCTCATCAAAGGGATCGGTCGTGGAGGTTTCCGTTGCGTCAGTGGCGGCGTCCCGGTCCTGTATCTCGGCAGAGGCTTCCGCGTCCGCAAAAGTATCGCCTGTGCGCGCCACTTCGGGGGATTCCCCGTCGAGCTTGATGTCCGCGGCCTCGAGCAGCGATTGATCCGCCGGCTCTGCCCCTCGCTCCGCTTCGAGAAGTGGCTGAAGTTCCTCCGGTGTGATCTCCTCGCCCTCTTCGGCTGATTCTTCGAGAACCGGATTCTCGACGATTTCCTGATTGATCATCTCCTTCAGCTCCATGCGATTCAGCTGAAGGACGGTGACCATCTGCACCAGACCCGGGGTCAGAATCTGCTTCTGCGCGACTTTTAGCTGAAGTCTGGGAGAGAGCATACTCACATCCGCCATTATAAGCGCGTGCGAGGGGGTTTTTTCACGAGAAATGTGCAAAGAGTCACGAAATGGAAATAAAATTGCTTAGGATTTCTGCGAGTGGCGCTTCGCACGGCTTCGGGGCACAATCGGCTATGGCCTTTTGTTCGAAGTGTGGCGCGAAGATGCCCGATTCTGTCAATTTCTGCGGTTCCTGCGGGGCCGCCTCCGGCGTGCCCAACGCCGGGCACCCAACGGGTTTTGGCGCGGGAACCGTAGCGCCTCCGGAACCTCTGGACTATTCCATCGTTGGCGACAACCTTCAGATCGCTCGCGTCCGTTTGAAGAGCGGGCAGGAGCTATATGCCGAGGCCGGCAAGATGGTTTATAAAACCCCCAACGTGGCGTGGGACACGCGCATGACCGGGCAGTCGATCGGTGACAAACTCCTCGGCGCGCTGCGTCGAACGGTCACGGGCGAGTCGCTGTTTGTAACATTCTTCCATGCCAACGGACCGGGAGAAGTCGGGTTCGCCGGAAGCTACCCGGGCCGCATTTAGGCTTTTGACCTCGCGCCCGGACAAAACCTGCTCGCGCAGCGCGATGCATTTCTGTTTGCGCAACCGACCGTGCAACTGTCTGTCGCGTGGGTCAAGAAGCTGGGAGCCGGTTTCTTCGGCGGCGAGGGCTTCATTCTGGAAAGGCTCTCCGGGCCCGGTCTCGTCTTCATCCATGCCGGCGGAGATTTCGTCGATTTCACTCTCGCCGCCGGTGAATCGCTGGAGGTGGAAGCCGGGTGTCTGGTCGCTTTCGATGATTCGGTGAGTTACGACATCGAGTTCGTCGGCGGAATCAAGACGGCGGTCTTCGGCGGCGAGGGTCTGTTTTTGGCCTCACTTACCGGTCCGGGCCGTGTGGTGCTGCAGAGCATGACGCTTCAGAAGATGCGGCGGGAACTGTCTCCGGCGAAACATGGCGGGGATCAGCATGGCGCCTTGAACGCTCTGAGCGGCGTGTTCGGCGCCAGCGAGGATTGAACTCAACAATTTTCGTTGAGTTGTAACTGAGCCATGGTATTGCGGCAATCCGCCGGCGTTCTGGGAGATGTGACACCACTGCTTTCGCGTGTGCTGGAAGCTCTTGGCACTAACGCAGCTGCCCGGCTCCTCGGAGCCGGCAGAGCGCAGGTTTCGCGCTGGAGTTCGGGCAAAGAGTCCATCAGCAGCGAAATGGGACTCAGAATTGTCGATCTTCATGACATTCTCACCCGCATCCTCCGTGTCTACGGCCGGGAACTGGCGGCAATGTGGCTCGTCGGGTCCGAGCCTTTGCCTGGAGGCGCCCGGCCGATCGATGTGCTCGCCCTCGAAGGCGCCGCGCCCGTAATCCGCGCGATTGACATATCTGAAAAGCGCACGCGAAACCGAACCTGGTGGAGCTCTATATACCTCGG
>DATAZF010000343.1:0-5138 GCA_036272235.1 Bryobacteraceae bacterium
TGGATACGGACGATATCCGATCACTTGCGGGGGACCCGATCGTTGTCCATTATGCGCCGCAAGGGGAAGTCCTCGCCCGCGCTCGCCTCGCCCTGACTCATGGCGGGCTGAACACCGTGCTCGATGCGCTGGCATGCGGCGTTCCTCTGATCGCCGTGCCTCTTACTTATGAGCAACCCGCGATCGCCGCCCGCCTGCGATGGACCGGGGCGGGGCTCTCGATTTCTTCGGGCAAACTGAAGGCAGGGCTGCTGCGCGAGACCATTCGCAGCGTGCTGGAAGGTGAGGCTTATACGCGGAATGCCCGGCGCCTCGCCGCATCGATCGCGGCAGCGGGAGGCGTGGTGCGAGCCGGCGACATCATCGAGTCGCTCCTATAGGCCGGGGGGATCGACAGGCACGCCGATCAGATAGCTGACGTCGAGACCCGCGCGAGGCGCTGCGACCCGACCGGTCTCCCAGCGAAACGTTTCGTCGCGGAGGCCTTCGATCAACTGCTCCATCTCGGCGGGTGTGTAGGTGCGCAAGTGGGAAACCAATCCATCCCATGCGATCGTGATCGGAATGACCGGAATCAGCCAGGTGAATATCCACCATGCCATACGGTGCGGGTACATTTTCCAGATCAGGAGAAATACGCTGAGGAAGGACGCGGGAAAACACAGGAGCACTTTGGAGAGCCGCCGCTCGGTAATTTCGAAGATGCCGATCGGCTGGCGGCTTCTGTAAGCATCCGCCAAGATCCTGCGCGCGTCGGCAGGTCGAAAATGGTGAAATGCGTTGAAGAGCGTCCGGAAGCCGAGCAAGTCGCCGGGAAGCGATGTCGCATCCACCGGCTCCAAACTTACGGTGATCCTCCCACCGCTTTGATCTCGCAGGCGGATCAGCGCGGTGTGGTCAGGGAATTTGTCCGTGATGACAACGGGCAGGAAGACCCCAGCCGATTCGAGCCGATTTTGAACAGGTATCACGGGGCCGGAACGTCCCGAACACAAATCGACGAGGCGCGCTGCGCCCGATATGGCGAGGGATTTCCGGAGCAAGGGGGTAACGACATCCGCAGCCTCGCTGTATTCCCACAGCGCTCGCAACCATTCTGTCAGCGCGCTCCGAAACACGGCCGGGAACCAGGCGAGGTCATGCAGCTCGAATAAGTGGAACCTTCTCTCAGGCCAGTGGGATGGCATGCGTGGCAGAAATTCCCTGATTTAGTCGCGGAATAAAAAAGGGCCAACCCGGTCAGGGGATGGCCCGAAGCGAAGGGTGACCGCGCAGAAAGTTCAATGACGCAGAAAGCGTTTCCGGAAACAGCCCGCGGCTATTAAACCCACGCCGACTAAAAAGAATGTGGCGGGTTCTGGCGTTGGCACGAGGGGTGTGAGGGTTGCGGACCAGGAAGCATTGATGGAGTCCTGGTTTGCAATCGTGGTGAGGATCGAGTCGATGGTCGCCCCTTGAATAGCCTGTTGCGTGGTGAAGCTTCCGATATAGAGATTGGCCAGATCGTAATTCGTGCCGGAAGTTCCCCCGGTGTAACCGTACAAATCGACAGTCAGCGCGACGGAAACGGTATCGACAACATTATCGTTGTTGGGATCGGCGAGCCCGTTCGTCAACTGGAATGGCGAGTTTGCCGGCGTGCAGGTGGCGCCTGGATCGTTGGCGCCGGCGGTGCAGTCTCCAATGGCGGTGGAACCGTTGAACCGCAAATCGCGCAAATCGAATTCATATGCCGAGGGGCCAGATCCGATGGTGATGAAATCCACCAGCGGAAGCGGAACGTTGAAAATCAGATTCTGGATCGCCCCAGAGCTGTCGACAGTGAACGGCGCGGTGGAACCCGCGTCGACGGTGAATGTTCCCCCACCCGCGGTGGGGCACGCATCAGGAGGAGAACCTCCGTTGTACCAGTTGATACATCCGTTGGTCTGGCCATTGCCGGTCACTACCACCGAGCCATTGCCGGCGTTCAGAACAGCCGTTCCGAGATCTGTAATAAGGTCGGCAGGAGCTACTGCCGCTGTGGCTAATATGAGTGCCGGAATACCAATCAATAGCTTTGCCGCCGGCCGCCACAAATGTGCCGCAGCCGCTTCCGCTTTACCCGCTAACATCGATTTAGGTTCCTCCCGCAGGACCGGAATCTTCTGGTTCCGTGCCCTTTCATAACTCTGAACGAGCTATAACCATCGGTCAATGCGGGAGACGCCGCCCAAAGTACTGTGAAATACTATCCAGCGCCAGTTTTTGGAATATAAATCACTTACTCTGAATTTACTACGTTATGCACTTGGGTAAATAAAGAGCTTAGTATATTGAAATAACATACAATAATCAGCTCGCGATAAGGAAAATATATATTATTTTCGTTGCGAAATGTAATATTGGACTTGACTCCTGGTGCTCGTCCAACCGCTGCTCCCCCGATTTTTCCAGAAGAGTCAGTTCCGAGCGATCTCACTGGTATACGGGAATACTTTTCCGAACCTGTTAATGGGGTGCTTTTTCTGGCTTCCCGCCGATGGCGCGACAATGTTGTCCGCTGTCCGGTCTGCGGCAATGACGAGGTTGCCTTCATCCCCAATCGGCAGAGATGGGAATGCAAAGCCAGACATTCGGGGGCGCAATTCAGCGTGCGGGCCGGGACGATTTTCGAAGATAGCCGCCTCCCACTGGGTAAGTGGCTCGCGGTCATCTGGATTCTCGCCAACTCACCATCAAAAGTCAGCTCTTATGAGATAGCCGCGCTGGTGGGAATCACACAAAAATCCGCGTGGATGATGTTGAGACAAATTCGATGTGCCGAGGAGATCGGGCGCGAACGGAGTTGACGCCGTTGCAGCGATGGGCGGTTACTCTGTTTCGCTTTCGGGGTCCGGACCGGTTTCGGAGGGTCGCAGCTTGCGCGAAGTAATTCCGATTGCGGGCTTCCTGCACCCCTCTTTATTGCGCAGGAGTCTGGCGTCGATATCTTTACGTGAAACGGACAACAGAAGGTCCACAAGCCGGGTGAAGGCGCTGGATTCGCCCTGCTTCGGGCGCGGATAATTCTGAGGACCCATATCGAAAAAACTTAAGGCAATTTCATCGCCGCTGCTTGCCCCGTCTACATGCCAGAGCGGAGCCGGCGCGCGGCTCATTCAGGCCGTCGCCATTTTGTATTCAGCCCGCGCATTCTGGCTGCGATATCCGACGCTTCGGGAGCCGACAATGACGCGTGACTTCGCGAGTTCCGTTTCCACCTGGCCCACAAGTGGAAAGAACCTGGGATTCGGGTAACGCGAATCGAACCGTAAAAGCTGCATTTCACAACCGTACGCCGGATCGTCGTAAGGGGGCAGTTCTTCGCCTCGCCACTCGAAGGAGCAACCACCGATGCGGCGCAGAATCGCCGACGAGCTGTGCCGCGCAGTTGCCGTGCACGCGCAGAGGCAGCCCCCCATTAGTTTGGCCCACGCATAGGACGCGAGCAGGATTTTCAGCGCGGCCATGGTGCCGCGCCACTCTTCAGCCAGTGCCCAGCCCCCGAGCTCCACATAGGCCATTCCCTCAGCTCTGGCCATGCGCAGGTCGCTCTCGAAGGCATGGCGAACCTTGTGGCCCCACGAACGGTCTCTCGCCAGCGGGCCATGCCGGAAAGTCAGGTTCTCGAAAGGCACGGTGTTGGAGTGCACGAGGTAGCGGGCGCATCCAATGACCCCCGCGCCGCGGACCAGCAGCAGATGCCAGCTCTCTTCATCGCCCGGCATCCAGTGCCGTCCCTTCGCATCCAACTGCCAGGTTTTAATCGCCCCGTCTTTCAGGTAAATCTGTCCGCGGAATCTTTGCAGCGCCGCGAGAAAAGAGTCATGGAGACGTCCGTTCCTTACCGGCCTGCGCCTCCATGCTCCCGAAGGGGGCCCGCTTGACGGGGCGAGTAACACAAATTGCATTTCTGTTCCATGCATCACACTCATCGCTATTTTAACGGCGTGGAGCAGATCCTGAATTTGCCGGCGTGTTATTCAACACTGATTTTCGCTCTATTTTGGTTGGCGCATGTATCCAAAAGGGCGGGAATGGCACACAATATATTCAGTGACATGTAGGTATGTCTCCCCTTTTGTATCTCGTTTCACAGAAGGATCGTGGCGAGCCCGGTCCGGAGGCCTCGGTGGAGTTACTAACAGCGAGTAAGGGTCGAGCGAAGTTACGGACCAAGCGGTCTTTTGAGGCCGGGAGCAAGGTACGGCTGGAATTCGAGAGGCACCGGGCCAACGGGGTTGTCAGGAAATGTAAGTTGGCGCGGAAGGCGTTCGTGCTCGACCTCAAAATCGATAGTGGAATGGCCTGGCTCGCCTCCTGCAGAGAGTTCGATCCCGGCGCGCTGACAGTGGATAAATTCCTTTCGGAAGATCAGCTGGCTCTGCTGCTGACCGAGAGCGGGACAGAGTCGATTTCGCACAGTTGAAATTCGATTTCGACTGGCCGACCGGATTGCCAGCCGCGCATTTCCACGTTTATGAGAAAACGCGGCGCCCAAAACAGGTGTTTCGGTTTTAATCGCCCTTAGCTGTTCATCGCGTCTGGAATGAAGCCGGGCGCTGAACTATCTGCCGGCCCCCGCGTTGATGACTCGGTAATCGTTCCGACTGTATGGTGTTCGCGAAGCGGTTTCCGCGTGCCGAGATTCACGCGGTTCAGGCCGTTGAAGGCTCCCTTCCGGCGATGCCCATAACGGTCCGCAACTAAGATGATACGGAAGGCACGACATGCTGTTGAGACTACTCGATGATCACGGAAATTGGAAAGATCACACGGGAATGCTCAAAATTCCTGCGAGGATTGCATCCTGAGCTTCTCGATCATCCGGCTAGACCGCATGTTGGTATCCGGCGAGACCCCATGTTGGTATCCGGCGAGACCCCGGCGAGACCGTGACAGGACTGTGTTCCAGGCCAGCAGCTTCGTCTCTGACGCGTGCCACAATCGTTCTGCCCTCACTCCGGGACCAACCGATGCAGCGTTGCGCGCACCAGGTCCTTTTCTTTCCGGGTCAGCGTCCTGCCCTCCAGTAACGCACGAACCGCCTGCTCGCGGGAATAGCCTTCCCGTACGCGCACAACGAAGGTGAGCAGCGCGAAATCAGTGATGCCGAT
>DATAZF010000344.1:0-13272 GCA_036272235.1 Bryobacteraceae bacterium
GACCTCCAGGTCAGCTTCTCATGATCGATGCCCAGAATGCGCAGCATGGTGGCGTGAATGTCGTGCACTTCAACCGGGGTGTCGACGGCTCGATAGCTGAAGTCGTCCGTCTGCCCGTGCGAATGGCCCGCCTTCACGCCGCCGCCGGCCATCCAGCATACAAAGTTATTCCCGTGATGGTCGCGCCCGACATTGGTGTCGATCTTGCCCTGCGCGAATGACGTACGTCCGAATTCGCTGCTCCACATGACGAGCGTATCTTTCAGCAAGCCGCGCTGCTTCAGGTCCATGACCAGCGCGGCGGAGGGCTGATCGACATCCAGACAATCGGGCGGATGGCGCTGCAGAATATTGGTGTGATGGTCCCACCCGACGTGCATCACGGAAATGAAACGCACGTCGCGTTCCGCCAGCCGGCGCGCGAGAAGGCAATTGCGCGCAAAGGAGCCCGGCTTCTTCACGTTGGGTCCGTACATATCGAGAACGCTCTCCGGCTCGTTGCTGATGTCGGCCACTTCGGGCACGGACGTCATCATCCGATAAGCCATCTCGTACTGGCTGACTTTGGCAGGAATCTCCGGGTCGTCTGAAACCGCGTGCTGATCTGCCGAGATCCTGTCGATCACGTCGAGCATAGCCCTGCGGTCCTTCAGATCGATGCCGTTCGGATTGGTCACATACAAGACGGGGTCCTTGCCAGAGCGGAACGGAACGCCCTGGTATTGTGACGGCAGAAATCCTGAGCTCCAGTTCGACGCATCGTGACTCACGCCGCTGAACGTTCCGGATGTCAGCGCGACAAAGGCCGGCAGATTCTGATTTTCCGATCCGATCGCGTAGTTCACCCATGCGCCTTCCGGCGGACGGCCAGCGAGTTGAAACCCCGTGTGGAGAAACTTGGCGGCAGGATCGTGATTGACGTGATCTGTGCGCACGGTCTTGATGAAGCACAAGTCGTCGACGATCTTCGCCGTGTAGGGAAACAGGTCACTAACCCACGCGCCGCTGGCGCCGTACTGGTGAAAAGGCCGCATTGGCTTTACCAGAGGAAAGGAAACCTGCGCCGCGCTCATCGAGGAGAGGCGCTCGGTCCCGCGCACGGAGGGCGGGAGTTCTTCGCCATGCATTTTTTCCAGCATTGGCTTGTAGTCGAATGTATCGACTTGCGAAACAGCTCCAATTTGATGGATGCGGATGACCCGTCTGGCGCGGGGCGTGAAGTCGAACTTCTTCAGAACGCCATAACTCTTCACAGCCGTTTCGGACGGCTGAGCGACGAGCCTCAGCCCTCCCATCAGCTCAGCCAGGGCAAGGCCGCCCAGCGTCGCGCCGCGCTTCAGGAAGAAGCGCCGGGCGAGTAAACTGAGATCTTTTTCGTTCATCTCATCCCCTCATCACGGTCTGTCAAATCAAAGCCTGGCAGACCATTCGCTAATGAACCGAGTACGCATCCGGCGTATTCATCACCGCCGTCGTCACATTCGTCAGCGCGGCGAGCTTCGGCAGATCGACACTGCCATCGACTGGCGCCACACCGACGTGAACGAGTTCCTCGGCTTTCTTTTTGTCCACCGAAAATTTCTCCGTCTCCGTGTCGTAGTAGGTGCGCAACGCGCTCAGCTCGTTGTCCGTCGGGAACCGGCGAGTCGCGAGACGGAACACGAGGCGGATCTGATCATCGGCGTCCTTTTCCTGTTTCAGCACATTCGTAGCCAGTACACGATAGGCTTCCATATACTGCGGATCATCCAGCAGGACCAGTGCCTGAAGCGGCGTGTTCGACACCAGCCGGCGAGCAATCGTGCCGTGCCTTTCGGAAAAATCAAACACGGACATCGAAGGCGGCGGCGAGTTGCGTTTGACGAACGTATACAAGCTGCGGCGGTGCTGATCGTCGGGCGAGAGTTCCTCAGGCTTCGGATACGTGTACTGCGTGACGCCGGGAACCCAGATGCCATCCGGTTGATAAGGGTAGGTGCTCGGACCGCCAATGGTTCTGATGAGGAGTCCGCTGATCGCCAGCGCATTGTCGCGAACCTGCTCGGCCGACATGCGCATTCGCGGCCCGCGGGCCAGAAGCTGGTTTCGCGGATCTTTCTCCAGCAGCGCGCCGGAGGCGTCAGACGACTGCCGGAACGTGGATGACATGACCATCATTTTGTTCAACCGCTTGACGTCCCAGCCGGATTGCACAAAATCCACTGCCAGCCAGTCCAGAAGGGCCGGATTTGCCGGCATCGAGCCTTGCATGCCGAAATCTTCCGAAGTCTCCACGATGCCCATGCCGAATTGCTGTTGCCAGATCCGGTTCACGAATACCCGCGCGGTCAGAGGATTTTTCGGATCAAACAACCACTTCGCAAGCCCGATGCGATTGCGCGGCAGCTTGCTGTCGAACGGGAAAATTTGCGTCAGCGGCGCGGGATCGACCGGATCGAGCCGGGCGTTGTAAAGTCCCCGGCTCAGTACATACGTCTGGCGCGGCCGCGGCGCATCGGCCATGACCAGCACCTCCGGCACCCAGGAGACGAGCTGGTTGGCCGCTTCCCGCGCATCATAGAGCTTCCTGCCGGATTCGACGACGCGCGGATCGTTCGCCACGGCCAGCTCCGTCAGCTGCCGCGCCGCGACCGGGGGAGCCTTTTCAATTCCGGCCAGTCCTTTATCCAGCCATGCGACTTCGACTGGCGTCAGGTTCCTGTTGAAGAAACGGATCTCATCGATGCCCGCGCCGGAAGGCGTCACTTCGCGGAAGCGGCGCCCGAACTCGACGCCGACAAATTCGTTGAATGCCGGCGAAAAGCTGCGCGGCAGGCTGCTTTCCGTCAACTGATCGTGCTCGACGTCGTAATCGACGGCGCGACCGTTGATGTAAAGCGTGATTCCGGCGGCCCGGCTGGAGCCATCCCAGGTCATCGCGATATGCGTCCACTGTTTGACGGGGATCTGCTGCTTCGAGATCACATGCAGCATGTTGTACGGCCACGAATGCATCATGTAGAACGACAGATGGTTGTTTTCGAGGCTCAGCTTGTAACCCGTGCCGCCCGAGTTGTCGTCGTCGCGATGGATCAGAATGGGTGAGTTCTCGTAGATCTGCGCCGGATTGAAATACAGGTCGAAGCTGAAGGGCTGGGTGCGGTCATAGAAACCGACGCTGGCGCCCAGAAATCCGCGATTGTTCTCCGTGAAGAAGAGCGCATTACCTTTCGCGCCGCCGCTTTTGATATTGGAATCCTCAATAACAGCAGGTTCCCCGCCGGCCAGGCCGCTCGGCGAAAATACCAGTTTTTCGCGGATCATGCTGTTCGGCATGCGGGCCGCGGCACCGCTGCGCCCTGCTCCGCGCCCGGCGCCTCCCTGCGGCGGCGGCGCGGGAGCAGCCCCGCCGCCCCGCCCGCGAAACGGCGAGACGAGGCCCGCCGGCGGCTTCTGCCCTCTGCGCACCCGCGACTGCGGCAGCTGATCGTCGGGTATCGGCTCCGTGGTTTCGAAGGGATAGTAAGCGACGGTAGCCGCGTCGATCGATTTCCGGATCGACGCCACAATTTCCCCGGTGGATTCCTTGAGCGCGGTGCTCACCCCTGGGGCGATCTCGGCTGCAACGCTTTTCCGGATCGCGGCATCGGAACTCTCGACCGCCTTGACCGCCGCCTCCGCGGCAGCGATCTTCTTTTCGGTATCCGCATCGGCCCAGCGCAGCGTCGGACCACCCTGAATCGTGCTGAACCCCGGCGCATAGAAGCCCGGCTCGTCGGCGCTGTTGAAGAAGCCGGAGAGCGCATAGTAATCCTTCTGCGCGATCGGATCGTATTTGTGATCGTGACAGCGCGCGCAACCGGTTGTCATGGCAAGAAAGCCCTGGCCGATGGTGTTGGCGCGGTCGAGCGCATACTCAACGCGATATTCTTCGTCGATCGCGCCGTTCTCGGTGGTCCGCTTGCCCGCGCGCAGAAAAGCGGTTGCCAGTCTTTGCTCTTTGGTGGCGTTCGGCAGCAGGTCGCCGGCGATCTGCCAGGTCGAGAACTGGTCGAACGGCATGTTCCGGTTGAAGGCGGAGATAACCCAATCGCGGTAGGGCCAGAGCGTCCTGTCGTGATGATCATCGAGAAAGCCGTCGCTCTCCGAGTAGCGGGCGATATTCATCCAATAGGCCGCCATGTTTTCGCCGTACGCGGGCGACGCGAGCAGGCGGTCCACCACTTTCTCGTATGCGCCCGGGCTTTTGTCGTTGAGGAAGGCGTCGACCTCTTCGAGTTTTGGAGGCAGCCCGGTGAGGGTCAGAGTAACGCGATTGATCAGGGTCTCCTTGTCCGCCATCGGGGACATTTTGAGCGCCTCTTTCTCCAGCCGCGAAAGAACGAATCGATCGATCGGATTCGTGACGCGATCATTTTCCGCGACCGAAGGAGGAGTTGTCTTTACCGGCGCGATGAATGCCCAGTGCGGCTTGAATACCGCCCCTTGCCGCACCCATTCCGTGATGGTCGCGATTTCCGCGGATGAAAGCGGTTTGGCGCTGGCGCCGGGAGGGGGCATGCGCTCGCCGGGGTCGGTCGCGCTAATGCGGGCGATCAGCTTACTCTGATCCGGTTTGCCCGGCACGATGGCCTCGGCGTAGGCGCTTGCGGATTGATCGAGCCGCAGACCGGCCTGGCGGCTTTTCGCATCCGGGCCGTGACAGCGATAGCAGTTATCGGAGAGGATCGGCCGGACTTGCCAGTTATAGTCGATGAGCCCGGCAGTCGGCGACGGTTGCGCATAACCGGCGAAAGCGCTCAGCCACGCCAGAACAAGCAATCTGCGATATCTCATGGCGAACTCCCGCCTTCCCATACCCAACGCCGCCGAGTATGGCCACTCAATAGTTTAAGCCCGAGTTATCCGAATGGCAGCGGCCGTCAGCGGCGAAACAGCGGCGAATTTACGGCTGTTGAGCCGGGCGGGCTTTCCAGTATTCCGGAAGATTCGCCTTCGTCTCGCGCATGATCTCAAGGACGTTGCGCCGGTCTTCGGACGACAGCTTTGCGAATTTCGGATCGGTATTCTTCCCTGTCAGCACGTCGTACAGCCGCTGGTAGATCCGCTCGCGATCCCAGGCCGGCATGCCATCGAAGGCCTTCGAGTAAATCATGTAGCTCAACGGATATTTGAACAGCCGCTTCTGCAAATCAAAGTCGCGAAGAGACCTGCCTTCCTTGTCGCGCGGCCCGCGCGCCGGAAACGTGGTGCTGAAGGTGGAAACGCCTTTCACCGGCGCTGTCAGAGGCGCCTCGTCGGTGAACAGCATGTAACCCAGCATGTCGTCCATTGCGGCTTCCAGCTTCGGACGCGCCTCGTCCATCTTCCCGTCGGCCATCGCGATGCGGGTGTCCCAGCCGATCCGAATCATGAGGTTCGTCATGCGCGTTTGATGTTCCAGCGTCATGAGCGCGACGATGTCGCTGACCGGGCTCAAATACGCCGAAGCATCGAAGGGAAGCTCGGGGCCGGACCCGATGGGAACACCCTTATGCTTCTGCCCTCCCAAAGATCCGCTGATGTACCAGCCTCCCCAGCGGTTCTCAATCGGGGTGCGATCGTCGGTGACGAAGCCGCCTCGCACGTGTTCGGCAGGCATTCCCGGAGGCACGTATTGCGAGCTGATCACAAGGCCCGGCACGCCCAGTGTGTGTCCGCCCTGGTGGCATTGCAGACAGACTTCGCGGCGCGCAAAGGAGGGCTTCGCCACTCTGCCGGTGCTCAGGGTGTAAAAGATGACGCCCTGCTTCGGGTCGAGCGACGACACTTCCATAACCTCGCCATGCTGGACGAAGCCAACGGCAAGGTCGTCGTTGAAGTAAACGGCGCGCGGCCTCTGCGGAGAAATTAACGGCGACTGGAAGCTGTCGGCCGCGTGGACAAGCACCTGGGAGTCGACATTCAGTCCGAGTGCCTTGAGAAGGGCGGGCAGGTAGCCGAGTCCGCCGGGCTGAAAGTCCAGCTTCGCCTGTCCGGCGTCGAGCTTGTCGTCCAGACGCTTCACCGCCTCATCGGTGGGTGTTTCAAAATACTGGATCGCTTTGTCGCCGTAAGGAACATATGTCGTGTCTTCAAGCCGTTCGGCGAAAGCCAGAGCCGTTAATGCTGCCAGACCCGCGCACGCGACTGATATCAGGGTTTTGGAAGGCATCCGCAACTCCATCTTAAGCCTTTGTAAGATTCCGATTAATTCCATTCATGTATGGGAACGGCAAGGCGCGGTTTGCGTTTATCAGGTTGAAGGGAATCCGCAAAATGAAACGAATCGCTGGATATTTTCTGGCTGCCGCAGGTTTCGCGACACTGGCCGCGGCCCCCAGCGCCTTTGCTGCCGACTTTCACAACGACCATATCCGCCACGAGCGTGGGCGGGTCGCGATCCGTCATGACGAACGGCGTCTGCACCGGGATCTGGAGCGTGGCCACTACCGCGAGGCGGCGCGCGACCGTGCCGTCCTTCGCCGCGACGAGCGCTGGCGTTAAGTCCGGCCTCGGGCTGTCTTTGGGGCATTTCCGGCCGCATCGGCGATTTGCATTCGGAATGTCGTGCCTTCATGCGCCGTTTTATTCTTGAACCGTTTTATTCTTGAACAATGAATAACGGTGGGGTAGACTCGACGAAGGCCCATATATCCGTTACGGATGCATGTGAAATTTTACCCGGAATGATCTCCTGCCGCAACCTGAATCGTAAATTCGGCAACAAGCTCGCGGTCGACGCGCTTACATTCGAGATCGACAAAGGGGCAATCTGCGCGTTTCTTGGCGCAAACGGCGCCGGAAAATCGACGACAGTCAAAATGCTGACCGGCCTTCTCGCGCCGACGTCAGGCGTCGTGGAAATCGGCGGAATCGACGTCGTGAAGAATCCTCTCGGGATCCGACGGATCTCCGGCGTGTTGCCCGAAGATCTCGGGCTGTTTGACGATCTCACGATTGAGGAGCATCTGATGCTGACCGGCAGAGTTTACGGCCTGGATCAGCACTCCGCGCGCCAACGCGCGGACGAACTTCTGCGCGCGTTGAATCTGGGCGATGGCCGCAATACTTTCGCAGGCCAGTGCTCTCATGGCATGCGAAAGAAGACGGCCTTCGCAATGGCGCTGCTGCCGAATCCGGAGGTGCTGTTTCTCGACGAGCCGTTCGAGGCCATCGATCCGGTGACAGCGAAACTCATGCGGGATCTGCTGGTGACGCTCTCGCGGCGCGGTATCACTATTTTTCTGACCTCGCATATTCTGTCGGTAGTCGAACGCATCGCCACTCAGTTCATCATCATTCGAGGAGGCAAATGCGTCTGGAACTCCCCGGCGTCCGAGCTGCCGCGATCCATCGAGGACCTCTATTTTGAACTCGCGGAATCCGCAAATACAGAATCGCTGGAATGGCTCGGATCGCGACCGTCATAGGCGCGCTGTGGACCGCGATCCGGCGGGATGCCAAATCCCTGGGATCGTTCTCCAGCAATAATTTCTTCATCGTCGGTGCCGCGTTTTTGTTTCTCGGCGATCCAGGCGCCTTCGTCTCGCTGAATGCCGTTATGGCGGTGATCCTGTTCTTTCCACTCAGCACCGACCCGATGCGAAAAATTCCGGCGATCCGACTCGCACTTTGGCCGCTCACAAAGCAGGAGCGCTGGCGCCTGCGAATTCTGAGCCCATGGCTGAATCCAATCACCTGGCTTCTCGCCGCGCTGGCTGTGTGGAAAGGAGTAACCATCAGCTTGTGGGCAGCCACCGCGGGACTGTTTGCCGTTGCGTTCGTCATGCCCTCGCTGCCGCTGGGCGGCGGGAACGGCATTTGGCGGATCATGCCAACTTTTCCCGGGCCGTTGAATCAGCTGGTTCGAAAAGACCTCAGGCAAATCCTGTCGAGCCTGGATTTTTACTGCGCTCTGAGCTGGGGCGCAATTGCAGCGATCACGCGCGCAACCGGCCGGCTGCCGGAGGACGCGCGAGTTCCACTGAGTCTGGTGATCGTTCTTGCGCTTTCCACCATTGCGCTGAATTCGTTTGGACTGGACGGGGATGCGGGCGTGAGCCGGTACAGGCTCCTGCCGATTCGTGGCTGGCAAATCCTTCTCGCCAAGGATGCGGCATTTCTTTTGATCGCGGCGCTGCTGACAGTGGGCCTATCTGCTTCGGCGGGTGTATCCGCGGCTTTAACCGCATTGGCGGTCGGGCACTTCGATTCGGTGACGCTTCGACATCGCGAGACGCGCTGGCGTTTTCGAACTTCCGAATCGTTTGGCCGAAGTATCTTGCAGGTCATCCTGCTGATTGTGGCGGGCGCGGGAGCGGGCACCGGTGCCAGCGTTCCGCTCTTTTACTTTTCAGGTTCGATCGTTCTCTACGCAGTTTCCACATGGTGGTTCGGCCGCGCGCTGGAACGGCGCTAAATCGCTACCGGCCCGGCAGGAAAGACCTGGTTTTGAAAAACGAGCCGGCTGCGAAAAAACGGCTGCACTTCAGCTTTCGATGCCCATCTGAGTCAGGCGGTAGCGCAGCGCATTTCTCGTGAGCCCCAGAATGCGCGCCGCCTGGCTTTTGTTTCCATCCGCCTGCTTCAGCGCGTTCCTGATCAGCTCCTGCTCATAGGCATCGAGGCTCATTCCTTCCGGCAATCCCACTTCACCGGGCGCGTGGCGCGCGCGGAGATTCATATCGAGCCGAATTTCCTCGACATCCAGCTTTTCGCCGGAAGCCATCACGATACTGCGCTCGATGACGTTTTCCAGCTCACGGACGTTGCCAGGCCACGAATAACCCATCAGCTTGTCGACCGCCGCGTCCGTAATCCCCGTGACGCGCCCGCCGGATTCGGGTGCCAGCTTCTCGACAAAATGCCGCGCGAGGTAAGGAATATCCTCCTTGCGTTCCCGCAACGGCAGGATCTCGATGGGAACCACATTCAAGCGGTAATAAAGGTCCTCGCGAAACGTTCCGTCTTCGAGCGCCACGCGAAGATCGCGGTTCGTCGCCGCAATCACGCGCACATCGATGTGCTGTGTTTTGTTGCTGCCGAGGCGCTCGAACTCGCGCTCCTGCAGGATACGCAGCAGTTTTACCTGAATATTCGCGGGCACATCGCCGATTTCATCGAGCATCACGGTGCCCGTATCCGCGAGCTCGAACTTACCGGGCTTCGAGATGTTCGCGCCGGTGAAGGCGCCCTTCTCGTATCCGAACAACTCGCTCTCCATCAGATTTTCCGGCAGGGCGGTGCAATTGATCTTGACGAAAGGCCGATCCTTGCGCGGCGAATGGAAGTGGATCGCGCGGGCAATCAGGTCCTTGCCGACGCCGCTTTCGCCGGCCAGCAGCACCGTCGCGCGGGATGGAGCCACGCGCATGACCGTGGCGAAGATTTCCTGCATCCCGGGACTGCGTCCGATGATGTTATCCCAACGGTACTTGCGCCCGAGCTCTTCCTTGAGCTGGCGGTTCTCTTCGCGCAGGTTTCGAACCTCCAGCGCCTTGCTCACCACCGAGACGAGCTGATCCAGGGAAAAAGGCTTCAGCAGGAAATCGGACGCGCCCGATTTCATCGCCTCGACGGCGTTCTCGACGGTGCCGAAGGCCGTCATGATAATCACCGGCACGTGCGAATTCATGCGGCGGATGATCTGGAGCATCTCAAGCCCGGTCATTTTCGGCAGCTTGAAATCGGTCAGGATGAGATCCGCATGATCGATGAGCGGCAGCGCTTCTTCGGCGCTCGCCGCTTTTTCCACCGCGAAACCCGCATCCAGCAACTGGAGCTCGAGAATGCGGCGCAGTTTGTCTTCGTCTTCGACAACCAGAACGTGTCTTTTCATTTTGTTTAATCGCGCGTTATTTTATAGAACGCGCACAACGGCCTTCGGCCTCTGCGCTCATTTTCTCCTGCGCACAACGGCCCTTCGGCCTGTGCGCTCATTTTCTCCCGCGCACAACGGCCTTCGGCCTGTGCGCTCGTCCGAAATCATTGTTTCGATGAGAGGGGCAACAGCACGCGAAACGTGCTGCCTTTGCCGGGCTCACTCTCGACGGCCATTTTACCGCCATGTCCGTCGACGATCTTCGCTACGATCGCAAGGCCGAGGCCCACGCCATCCTGTTTCGTCGTCACGAAGGGATTGAAAATCGTCTCGATCTTGTCCGGCGGAATGCCGGAGCCGCGATCGATGACGCTTATTTCGGCCTGACCCGCGACCTGCCGCGTTCGAACGGTTACAGGAACGCCGGGATCGGAAGCCTGCGCCGCATTCGTCACGAGGTTCAGGAAGACCTGTTCCATCAGCTCGGGGTCGATCGACAACCGCGGCAGCGACCGCGAATAATTTCGAAGCACCTCCACTTTCGCGCGCGCGATGGCCCGGTCGATGACACCGGTGACATCGGCCATCTCGCGCCGCGGCTCCAGGGGGCGCGCAAAATCGAGAAAGCGCGTGACCAGCGAGTTCGTTCGATCCACCTCGGCGCTGATGATCTCGGCAAGCTCTTTCCCGATCGGGTCGTTTTTCAACGCTGAGCGGACCAGCAGGTCCGCCGAGCCTTTGATGCTTCCCAGCGGATTACGCAGCTCATGCGCGAGCCCGGCGGACAACTGCCCCAACGCCGCAAGCCGTTCCGAACGGCGCATCGCCGCTTCGGCCGCGAGCAGGCTCTGGTTGGCGGCGGCCAGTTGCTCCGCCGTCGATTTGTATTGCAGCGACTGCTTCCGAATCACGGCCGCAAGCGAGTTCACCACCACGGCCGCGATGACGAGCGGCAGGCAGCGGATCACCAGAATGTGGATTTGTTCCGGCGGAACATACACCTCTTTGAAATTCACAAACAGGAGGAACGACAGGTATAACGCGACCGCCGCGACTGAACTCGCGAGCGTGCCTGCCATGCCGAGCGAGCTTGCGGTCGACACGATCGGCAGCAGCAGCATCAGGTAGTACGAACTCGTGACACCGCCGGTGTACCCGATGAGCAGGTAAACGATGACCAGCTGCAGCACGACGAAAGCCGTGCGGCCCCGCAGCTTTGTGAGAACGGGAATCCGGCCTTCCACCAACTGCAGAACCGCCAGCCCGAGGAGTAACGATCGCTCCGACGCATCGTGCGCCAGAAAAGTCAGCGCCCCGAACATGACCACGAGCAGGACGTCCGGAACCCGCAATTTAAACCCGAGGCTCATCCGCGTCGCTCCGTTTCCTGATGCTTTGTCCTGACAACCCACGCAGCATTTCCGCCATCGTCTTTCGCGTCACCGGATCCCGCAGGCCCGGATTTAATTCCGCCAGCGGCGCGAGAGTAAACCGGCGCTCGGTATATCTCGGATGCGGAATCTCCAGCTCATCCGTCTTCATCGCGGTATTTCCGTACAGCAGAATATCGATGTCGATGGTTCGCGGGCCGTTTTTCATTGTCCTGCGGCGGCCGAGACCCAGCTCTACTTTCTGCATGCGATGCAGCAGTTGTTTTGGGAAAAGCTCTGTTTCGAATTCCGCCACGAGATTCATGAACCAGCCCTGGTCACGAAAGCCGATCGGCTCCGTCTCATACAGGCTTGAGACGCGCAGCAGCCTGAGATCGGGTGCGTTGAGATTGTCCAGAGCCGACTGCACCAGCGCCTCACGGTCGCCGACGTTCGATCCCAATCCGAGATAGACCAGCTTCAAAACGTCTCCGCTCAAAACAATTCGGGCTGGCGCTCCACGCCGCCGAAGCGGCGTGGCACTTTGAAGTATTCGTAAGCGCCTTCCGTTGCGATGCGTCCGCGCGGCGAGCGATGCAGGAAACCAAGCTGAATGAGGTACGGCTCGTAGACTTCTTCGATCGTTTCCGCTTCTTCGCCGATAGCCGCCGCGATGGTGTTGATGCCTACCGGACCGCCGCCGAACTTTTCGAGCACTGTCCGCATGATCTTCTGATCGATTTCGTCCAGACCGAAGCGGTCGACGTCGAGCAGGTTGAGCGCAGTCTCAGCCACATCGAGCGTAATGCGCCCTTGCGCGCGGACCTGTGCGTAATCGCGCACACGGCGCAGCAGCCGGTTCGCGATGCGCGGTGTTCCGCGCGCGCGCCGTGCAATTTCCGTCGCGCCGTCATCGTCGACCGGCGTGTCGAGCAAGCGCGCCGACCGCACGACGATCGATTTCAGCTCCGCGACATCGTAGTGGTTGAGCCGGAGCACCAGGCCGAAGCGTCCCCGCATGGGCGCGCTGACCAGTCCCTGACGGGTAGTGGCCCCGATCGCGGTGAACCGCTGCAGCGGAATCGCGTGCGTCCGCGCGCCCGGACCGGTACCGATCAGGATGTCCAGATGGAAGTCTTCGAGCGCCGAGTAGAGCATCTCCTCGACATCGGGCAGCAGGCGGTGAATTTCGTCAATGAAGAAAACCTGGCGCGCCTGGATTCCGCTGAGAATTCCGGAAAGATCCAGCTTCTTCTGCAGCACCGGGCCTGACGTCTGCTGAAAACTCACCTCCAGCTCCTGCGCAATGATCGAGGCCAGGGTGGTTTTTCCGAGCCCCGGCGGCCCGTAGAGAAGCACGTGGTCCATCGCTTCGCCCCTCTGGCGGGCCGCGTCGATGGCGATCTGCAGAATTTCCTTGAGCCGCGCCTGCCCCGTAAAATCGGCCAGCCGCTTCGGACGCAGTGCTGCCTCCAACTGCAGCTCGTCATCGTTTCCGCTGGCCGACACCAGACGATCGGACATCACCGCACCAGCTCCAGCGCCTTGCGGAAGAGCGGTTCGAACTCATCCAGCGCACCACCCGCACGCGCCTTGCGCACGGCCGCTTCAGCGGCAGGCCGCGCGCAGCCGAGATTCAACAGCGCGGAGAGCACGTCTTCATCGAGCCGTGAAAGGGTTGGCGGCGCGACCGCGTCGTCACCAGCCGGAGCCGGGAGCTTGTCGCGAAGTTCCAGCACCATTCGCTCCGCGGTCTTCTTGCCGACACCGGGAATCCGTACGAGCTTGTCAAGCTCATTCCGCCGTATTGCCAGCAGCAAATCCGCCGCGGACATGCCGCTCAAAACCTTGATCGCGAGGCCCGGACCGATACCGCTCACGCCGATCAGCTTCTCGAACAGGTTCTTCTCGTCGGCGGTCAGAAATCCGTAGAGCGCGATAATGTCTTCCCGGACATGTGTGTGGATTCGCAGGCGCGTCTCGACACCCGCGTCCGGAAGTTGCGAGAAAGTCGAGATCGGAATGGTGACGTCATAACCGACGCCACCCGCTTCGAGGATCGCCTGATTCGGATGCTTCTCG
>DATAZF010000345.1:0-64731 GCA_036272235.1 Bryobacteraceae bacterium
GGCGATTTCCCCTACGGCGACTGGACCGCGCCCTATCGGACGCCCGCCGGCAGAGATGAAATCCTCGCGGCATATGGCGGGGGCTTCGATCTGCTGCTTGGCCGGCGCACTTACGATCTCTGGTCGGGCTTCTGGCCGAAGGCGCCGAGCAGTCCCATGGCTGACGCCTTTAACGCCGCGACGAAATACATTGCGACCCACCGGCCGGAAAACCTTGAATGGGGCCCGTTCGAGGGCCTTGGGCCGGACATCGTCGAGGACATTCGCCGCATCAAGTCGCACAACGGCCCTGACCTGATCCTGTGGGGCAGTTCAACGCTGACATCGACGCTGCTCGAACACGGCCTTGCGGATGACGTCTGGCTAATCGTCTATCCGGTCCTGTTGGGCACGGGGAGGCGCCTCTTTGCGGAGGGAACGCCGCCACGCTCATTCGAGCTCGTCAGCACGAAGGCTTTGCCCTCAGGTATCCTTATCAACGCCTACAAGGCCGCTGGGCCTTTGAAGAACCAGCCATAGGAGCAACTCCGTGCGCTTCATGATGATGGTGATGGTTCGCGTGCCGGATGTAGCGATGGCGCGCCATCGCCCGACCCACTGTCACAGGCAGCAACCTTTCCCAAGCTGACCGCCTGGAAGGGTCCACGTACGGTGGACTTACTGGCAGCCTTTGACGCCTTTGGTCAGGCAGATTGAAGAGCCGGGCGGCGGCGGGGTCGTCATGCCCCGGTCCTTCATCAACGCGATCAGCAACTTCTCGGCTTCCGGGTGTGCGACGGCGGATTGCACTCCCACGCGGACGAGGCCGCGCGTCCAATCCAGCGGAATCCACGTCATGCCTTTCATTGCCCCGGCGAACGTATCGCGGCTGCCTTTGTCATGGGCTTCCAGATTCGCGCCATGATCGACGAGTAGCTGGATGACGTCGGTGCGGCCTTTGTGCGCGGCGCCGTGGAGGGCGGTGCGGCCTTCGTCGTCCGCGTTATTGGCGTCGATCCCGAGATCAAGGCACATTCGGACGGCCTCCAGACTCTGCGCCGGAGACCATTCGAACGTAATGCCTTCCACCCAGCCGATTCCGGACGCGACTTCGAGCGCGGTCACATTGTGCGCGGTGGCGATTTTGGGATCAGCGCCGTGTTCGAGCAGCAACTTCATCAGCGTCACATCGCCGGACTGGGACGCGCGCAGAAAGGGCGTCGCGCCTTCCTCGCTTAGCCACTGCATGGTGAAGTTTGTGCGCGTCTCGGTGGTGTCGCCTTTGCATTCGGTCGCCGACGAGGCCGCGCCGCAAATACGGGTATTGACGTGCGCGCCCTTCGCGAGCAGGAGCTTGATGAAATCGAGGTGATCTATATCCGGCTTGCGCACAGGGTAGTCGCCGGTTTCGATATTGCGGTTGTCGGTCGCGAGATAAAGAGGCGTCCAGCCGCCTTTGTTGGCGAGATTGGCGTCGGCGCCGTGGTCGAGCAGAAAGGCCGCAAGCTTATAGTGGCGGTTCTGAGTAGCGGTGAGAAGGGGCGTCCAGCCGTAGGTTGTGGGTTGGTTGATCGCCGCGCCGGACGCGACAAGGATCCGGGCGCACTCAAAGCAGCCTTCGCGCGCCGCGTAGACCAGAGGCGTCAAGCCACCGCCGTCTTTCTTCCCTGATTGACCATAGAGGGACGCGACGTCCTCAATGCCGACTTCGGGCCCGCCCGGCGTCAATTGAACCTTCTTGCCGTTGGCGAAGGCGTCGATCAGCTTGTCCTGAAGAATTCTTTCCTGCAAAGTCGGGGCGAGGTTGAGGGCGGAATTCCGGGTATCGGGATTCGAAGCGGCATTGACGTCCGCGCCGTGCTCGATGAGCGCCTTTATGGCTTCGGGATGAGATTGCTCGGTGGCCCACATCAATGCCGTGGTGCCGCGCAGAGTTTCTTTCAGCGCGGCGTCCGCCTTATGGTCGAGAAGAACTTTCAGAGCGGCGACGTTGCCGCTGCGGGCCGCCATCATCAGAGGCGTCTCGCCGTTGGGCGTGCGCCCGTTGGGGTCGGCGCCGGCTGCCAACAGCCTGGCGAGCATCGGCGCGCTGCCATTCTCGGCAGCGAGCCAGAGCGCGGTTGCACCATCCCGGTTCGCCAGCTTGACGTTGGCGCCGGCGGCAATGAGCGTGTCCATCATCTCGAGGTCGTTGCGATAAGCGGCCCACTGGATGGCTGTCGCGCCATCTGCCTGAGATGCATTGACGTCCGTTTTCTTCTGGAGAAGTGCCCGCAGGGCCGTTGCATCGCCTTTCATCGCGGCGTCGGCTACCGGGCTGGCTACCGCGCCGAAGGCGTTTGCGGTGAAGACAAAGCTTAGAGCTGCGAGGAGAGTTGAATTCTTACCCACGTTTGGCCTCTTTAAAACAGGATAACGTGCGGCCCGCACGGTCGAAACGCCCCATCAGCGACGCCGGCTGACCGGAACGGGCTTCAGCCGGACGTAGAAGTCGAAATTCAAGTCGGGATAGAGCCGGTAAAGTTCGAGCTCACGGTCGTAGATGCGGGTCCAGAGTTCGCGGTGGGAACCGGGGACGGCGACGCGGACAGTGAAGAGCGTTTCGTGATCGATGCTGATGTCGACAGAGCCGGGTCCGGCAATGGCTTCGATGTCCGTCTTGATGGCGTGGGCCAGCTCGGGGCCGCCGAGCAACGTCGCGACCGGCCAGTCTGTCACCGGCGGGGGGACCTGCGGGGCGGGTGTTTTGGTTGTCAAGAAGGTGGCGAGAACCAGGCTGAGCATCAACATCCGGAAGTCTCCCTTTCCAAAAGATACACCTCGGAGCGCGGAAAACTCCACAGCGGAGGCGGAGATTCTCTCTTTTACCAATTTTCGGAAGGCATTTCGTTTGCGCTGTCGACGACGAGCACGGACGCGGTTATGGGCGATTCAAGCTGGAAATCGTGCCATTGGGCTCGGGAGCTGCCGTTTCGCCGCGTTCGACCCTGGAGGGGCGGGGGCAATGACGTCCGATCGAATCGGCGTCGAGCCCCAGTCCGGGCCACCGACGACCTTATCGGCATCGACGTTCCAGGCAGTCCGGATCAGGTCGACCATCGTGGCGGTTCGAAATTCATAGCGGCCGCGCACGAAGCGGTTCCTCATCTCGAGGATTGTGTGGGGCGGGCCGGCGTGGATATCCGTGGCCGAAAACCGCGGGGTGAAGACCGCCTAAGCGGGCAAGACATTCACTGGAGGCAACGTGGCCGCCGAGCTGAACAGCGGGTTTGCGAATGACGACGCGGCCATCCTCTCGATCGAGAAGGCCATGCTGCGTCTCGTCGATGCGAAGCTGCCCGGGAACCGCCAGCCGACGGAGACCTATGCGCGCGGCAGCATTCAGGGGATTCTCCGCAGCCCTGAATCGGCTCGACGACACGACGGAAGCGGCTGTCGCTGACTCCAGCGGTTTACCTCAGGCCATCACGTCAGGGCTTATCCCCGAAAGCCTTCGGGTGCTTCGGCTGGTACAAGCCGATGGAGCCGCCACCGGGAAGGGGAATGCTCGTAAGCGATCCCCAGCGCTCCTCGTGGATCGGTGAGCAAGTGACGCCTTTCGCCGCGAGCGCCAGGATTTCAGCCTGAACGTCGTCGCACATGAAGTAAAGCTCGTGCTTGCCGCTCTGCTCCGAGGGATGGAACGCAGCTTCGGCGGGCGGTAAAGCGAAGATCAGCCATCCGCGGCCCGCGTCGACGGATGCGAATCCGAGGACGTCGCGGAAGAAAGCGCGGTCTGCTTCGGCGTCCTTACTGTAAACGATCGTGTGGGCGCCGTTGATCATTGTTCAGGCGAAAAGCGCGGCGGGATCTTCCATCACCGCTTTGAACGCCCCGACCAACTGGGCTCCGAGTGCGCCGTCGACCACCCGGTGGTCGCACGAAAGCGTTACGGTCATCAATGTCGCGAAGCGAACGCTTCCATCGGGCGCTTCGACCGGCCGCCGCAGTCCCGCTCCGACCGCGAGAATGGACGACTGCGGCGGGTTGATAATTGCGGAAAATTCGCGAACGCCGTGCATCCCCAGGTTGGAAACGGAAGCCGCTCCGCCCTGATATTCGTGGGGGAGGAGCTTGCGTTCACGCGCCCGTGCCGCGAGATCCTTCATCTCGGTTGAGATCGTCGCGAGAGACTTGGTTTCGGCCTTACGGATTACCGGGGTGAAGAGTCCGCCTTCGATGGAAACCGCCACGCCGACGTCGGAATGCTTGAAGCGCAGGATCGAATCCTCCGCCCACACGGCGTTGGCCGCGGGCACGCGCTGCAAGGCGAGGGCGAATCCTTTGATGACGAAATCGTTGACGGAAAGTTTCACGCCAAGCGCAATGCCCGCACCTTCGCGGATTGCCAGCAAACGCGTGATATCGACATCGGCCACGAGATAGAAATGTGGGATCGTCTGCTTGGCTTCGACGAGGCGCCGGGCGATGGTCCGCCGCATCGCGTCCACAGGGACCGTTTCAAATGGCACGTCCTTATACAGGGTTCGTACGGGAATCGATGATGTTGTTGGTGCGGGCCTGGCCGCTTTCAGGTCCGCTGCGTGAATGCGGCCGTGGGGACCCGAGCCTTTCACCTGCGCAAGATCGATGCCGCCTTCTGCCGCGAGACGGCGCGCCAGCGGGCTGACACGAACGCCGTTGGGGAGCGCGGCCGGTCCGAAATTTCGAGCCGGTGTACGGACTTCGTTGTACACATCGAGCGCCACGGCTGCGCGTTTTGCCGGAGCCGGAGGCGCCGCGCCGTCACTTATCACAGCCTCACCAATCACGGCAACGACAGCGTTCACGAGCACAGTCTCGCCCTGCTGGACGCGAATCTCCTGCAGTATCCCGGCTGAAGTCGCGGGCACTTCCATCGAAGTCTTGTCGGTCTCGATCTCGAAAAGGTTATCGCCGGGCGCGACGGCATCGCCCACCGACTTGAACCAGACCGTGATTTTGCCCTCGGTAACGGTCTCCCCGAGCTGGGGCATCAGGACTTCCATTTACGACCCCAAAGACTTGCGGATGGTTTCGGCGATGCGAGCCACGCTCGGCATCGCGAGATCTTCGAGCACATCGCTCGACGGCAGCGGAATGTGCGGAGTGGTAATGCGGACGGGCGGTCCATCCAGATCGTAAAACGCTTCGTCGGCGAGGATCGAAACCAGTTCCGCGCCCCAGCCGCACAACCGCGGATTCTCTTCGACTGTGAACAGCCGGTGCGTGCGCGCGACCGATGCGAGCATCGTCTGCGTATCGAGCGGCACGAGCGAGCGCACGTCGACTACTTCGCAATCGATACCGTGTTCGGACTTCAGCTTTTCGGCAGCCGCCACCGCGCGCGGCACCATCAACGCCAGCGCGAGGATCGTGGCGTCCGCGCCCGGACGCACAATTTTCGCAACACCGAGCGCGTCGACGATCTCGCCATCCGGCACTTCGCCCTTCACGGGGTAGAGCGACTTGTGTTCGAGGAAGATCACCGGGTCCGGATCGCGCACCGCCGCGGCGAGAAGTCCGATAACATCGACCGGCGACGAAGGCGCGACAACCTTCAGGCCGGGAATCATCATGCACCAGTTCTCGACGCTCTGACTGTGCTGCGCGCCGAAGCGGGCGCCGCCGCCATTGGCCGTGCGCACGACCAACGGACATTTCACCTGGCCGTTCGTCATGTAGCGGCCCTTCGAATACTGGTTGGCAAGGTAATCGAAGCAGACGGCGATGAAGTCCGAGAACATGATCTCGGCGATCGGCTTGAGGCCGGTCATCGCGGCGCCCATGGCGGCGCCGAGAATCGCTTGTTCGGAGATCGGCGTGTCGCGCACGCGCAACGGGCCGAACTGCTCGAAGAGTCCGACGGTGGCTTTGAAGACGCCGCCGGCTTTGCCGATGTCCTCGCCGAGGAAGACGACGTCGGGGTCGCGCGCCATCTCCTGTGCGATGCCGCGCGCGACCGCGTCGCGGTAAGTTAATTCCGCCATGCCCAGCCTCCGTCGGCGTAGACGTCGGTGGTGAGGATGTCGGCAGGCGGCGCGGGCGCGGCCTTGCAGATTGCCGTGGCCTCGTCGACCCGGCGCATCACATCCTTTTCGATTTCAATGAGCGTGGATTCGGCGGTGCCGGATTGCAGCAAGCGCTCCCGGTAGATCCGGATCGGATCGCGGTTCCCCCTCCAGTGATCGAGCTCACCAACCGGCCGGTACTTGGCCGGGTCGGCGCGCGAATGACCGCTGTACCGATAGGTGAGGCATTCGATCAGAGACGGTCCGCCGCCCGAGCGCGCCTTGTCGTAAGCGGCTTTGGCGGTGCGATAGACGACGTCGGCATCCTGTCCGTCGATGATGATGGGGTCGAGGCCGTATGCACTGGCGCGTCCGGCAGCCGGATCTTTCACCGCCGTGACGTCGCCGATCGGCGTGTACTCCATGTAGAGATTGTTTTCGCACACGAAGACGACGGGCAACTTCCAAATGGCGGCGAAGTTCAGGCCTTCGTGGAAGGCGCCGATATTCGTCGTGCCATCGCCGAAGAAGCAGACCGAGATGTCTTTGTCGCCCTTGTATTGCGCTCGCCAGGCGGCGCCGCACGCGATCGGGATGTGCGCGCCGACGATCGCATAAGAGCCCATGACCCCATGCTCGACCGAGGTCAGGTGCATCGATCCGCCTTTGCCGCGCAGCAGGCCGTTGTCGCGGCCCATCAGTTCGCCGAGGACGCGATCCATCGGGACGCCGCGCGCCAGCGTGTGCGCATGGCCGCGGTAAGTGCAGAAAGTGAGATCGCCGGGCTCCATCGCGTTCGCAAAACCGGCGGCGACGGCTTCCTGGCCGAGCGAGAGATGGCTTGTGCCTTTGACCAGGTTCTGGAGAAAGAGATCGTAGGCGCGCTGCTCGGATTCACGCAGCTCAACCTGCGTGCGGTACATCCGCAGGCGAAGCTCTTCGCTCAGGTCGTCTGCCGTCTCGACTGCAGCTTTGGGTCTGGTGGCCATAGGCGCCTCTAGGCTTCGGGACCTGCCATGTGGGGCAGGTCCCGAAATGTCTCATTTAGGAATTTGTGGAACAACCAAATGAAAGAGCTTCAGCGAATCGCCGGCCGAGGCCTTGATGGTGGCGGTTTCCGAGGGTCCGAGATAAACGCCGGCGCCGCGCGGCACATCGTAGTCCTTGTTCTCGAGGTGGATCGAGCCGCCGCCTTCCATCAGGTAGATGAGCTGGTGCTTATCCTGCGGATCGGCCTCGAACTGCTCGCCGGGTTGCAGCCAGCGCACGGTGCCGAGCACATTCTTCGCGCCGACCAGCGCGTTGTTGAGAACTTCGGTCGCTTCTCCCTGTGGAGCCTTCACGCGGGGGAGCTTTGTCGTGTCGATAAATGTTGTTGTGGTTACCATGTCTCCGCCTATGTCTGGACCCAGACTCCGCCGTCAATGCGATTCCATACGAGATCTTCCGGCGTGCCGTCGAGGATCGTTGTCACAAACCGGTTCGGCGCCTGGAACTCGAAGTAGAACAGCGGCGATTCGGTAGCACGCAAACGATGCTTCGCTTCGGCGGGGATGAAGACCATCATGCCGGGTCCGACGTCTCGAACTCCTTCGGGAGTTTCAACGGTGCCGTGGCCTTCCATGATGAAGTAGAAGTGCTCGCAGTTTTCATGCAGGTGGTAGGGCGACGAAGCGCCCTGTTTGTAGCGCATGATGCCTGCCAGCATGTCGTCGATCTTCGTCAGCTCTTTGTTGACGAAGAAGGTCCGTTCGCGGCCGGGTACTGCTGAAACCAGCCGCGGCAGCGTGTCCTCTTGAAAGATATAAGCCATAGTTTTCCTATTTTGGGCGATAGGCCGTCCGCGCCACTTCAGCGAAAGGCGCAGGCGCAACCGTTGCCCGGATTTCAAGCTGCTTGTGCCGCTCGACAGTCGGCTTGGTCGAACCGCCGTTTTCCTCGCCCCATACGAGAGTGAGCTGCGTACCCGGCTCGCTGTGTTCGATATCCACCATCCCCAGAGAGATCATGGCACGCTCGTTGTACGTGTAGCCGGTGTAAGTCGAGAGCCCGACCGTCTTTCCGCCTTTCAGCACTTTATCGTAAGGCAGCGAAGAATAGTTCGCGAGGGGCAGATCGATGTATTTGTAAATCGGACCTTCGTGCGACATGGAGCCGAATGCGCTGGCGACGTCGTCACCGTTCCACACCAGCGTGACTTTGTTCCGCTTCTGATTGGCGGCGTGTTTCTCGAGCGCCTCCCGGCCGACGAACTCGTGATCGAATTTCACGAAGGGCCCGTAGCCGAGGTCATAGGGCGTCAGGTAATAATCTTCGATGTTGGCGGAATTGAAGCTGCCTCCGAGCGAGGCCATGGCTTCATAGCTCTTCGAAGTCAGCCACTCGCGGTAGGGCTTCAATTTGTCGCCGGTGTAGATGGCGGGCAGAGGCGAGGGAATCCAGCCGGACTCGAGACAGCTTGTGGGATAGGTTCGAGCGCCGACCTGGCGGATGCCGAATTCCTGCCCGGCTTCGACAATCGCGTCGCGCACCTTCCCGGCTTCTTCCCAGGGGCCGAACAACTCCCAGCCGGGACGCCCGACCATTCCGTGGCGCAGAGCGCGCACTTCACATCCGGCGATGCGGAACGAATCCATCTTGAAGAAGCGGATGTCAGGCGCGGGCTTGCCCGACGCTTTTTCCATGACCTGCTGTGCGTTCGGTCCCTGCACCTGATATCGGTAGGCCTTGCGCTTTCCGTTATTCACCGCTGACCGCTCGTCGCGCTCGGCGGTCGCGTTGTAACCGCCGGTCTCGACGTGATACTGAACCCAGTTCGCGGCCGGCGGACGACCGACCAGGTTGAAGCTGTCTTCATCCAGATAGAAAAGGATGGCGTCGCCAATGGTATAGCCGTCCGGCGTGCACGCGACGAATTGCTTCGCCTGGTTGACCTTGAAATTATTGAATGTATTAACGCCGAGGGCGGAGAACACCTTGAGGGCGTCAGGACCTTTGACGTAAAGGTCGGTCATGTGGTGGGACTGATCGAACAATGCGCAGGTCTCGCGCCAGGACCGCTGTTCATCCCGCCAGTTGGTGAACTCATGACGGACGACCGGGAAGGCATACGGCCCGATCTGCGAATTACGAAGCATTTCCACGGGACTCTTGACGCTCGCAAGCACGTCCGCCAGGCTCTTTTGGCTCATGACTTTTGGATGACTCCTTCGTATGACAACAGCGCTCCAGGGTGTTCCAGACGATGGCGGACATCCCATGTCCCGATTTGCAAAAGCGCCAAGTGCACTAGTATACGCCTCGCGGTGCGCCGGGCTGAATTCCGCCGGAGGCGCCTGTTTTCGCCCGCTTTGGGCGCCAGCTTAATGAAAACGACCGCTCGCGCAACTTGACGGGAGCCGGCGTTCCCGGAGAGGATGTATGGCGTGCACTCCACAAGATTGGTTCTAACCTGCGCGGCGCTGGCAGCGCTGCTTGCGCCCGCCGGCAAAGCGCAGAAGGGCGCGGACTGGCCGATGTTCAATCGCGACCTTGCCGGCACCCGCTATTCACCACTCACCCAGGTCAACACCACCAACGTCGCGAAGCTCACGCAGGCGTGGACCTACCACTTCGAGCGCGAAGGCAAGCCCATCAAAGGCGACAGTCCGAGCGAGCTCTATCAGGAGATCACGCCAATCGTCGTCAACGATGTGATGTATTTGCCGGCCGGCGATCGCGTCGTAGCGCTCGAGCCCGAGACCGGAAAGGAAATCTGGAGCTACGAAGTCAAGAGCGGTCTCGCTTCTTTCCGGGGCGTGGCGTATTGGCCAGGTGATAAGGAGAACCCTCCGCGCATCATCTTCACCACCTCCCGCAAAATGATGGCGCTGAATGCGCGGACAGGCAAGGTCGATCCTGGCTTCGGCAACGAAGGCGAGGTGCCGCTCACCGTGCCATACGACGGCGCCCCGACGATCTACAAGAACATCCTTCTCGTCGGGACGAATTTCTACGGGCCCGGCGAACGGCACATCGGTCCGCAGCTCGAACAGGCGGGTGGCCAGATTCCCGATGCGCACGGTTACGACGTTCGCACCGGCAAAGAAATCTGGACCTTCCACACGTTCCCGCATCCGGGCGAAGTCGGCAACGACACCTGGGAGAACGACAGCTGGAAGAACCGCACCGGCAACAATGTCTGGGCCTTCGCGCTCACCATCGATGAGGCGCGTGGGATCGTCTACGAACCCGTCAGCGGACCTGGCGCGAACTTCTACGGCGGCGACCGCCCAGGGATGAACCTCTTCGGCAACGCACTGGTCGCGCTCGACATCAACACGGGAAAACTGAAGTGGTATTTCCAAACCGTCCATCACGAGCTGTGGGATTACAACCTGCCGCCGGCGCCCGGCCTGATCGACATCACGGTGAAAGGCAAGAAGATTCAGGCGCTCGCGCAGGTGGGGAAGTCAGGCTACATGTTCATCCTCGATCGGGTGACCGGAAAGCCGGTGTTCGGAGTCGAGGAGCGGCCGGTGGCGAAGAGCAACGTGCCCGGCGAGGCGAGCTATCCGACGCAGCCGTTTCCGTTGAAGCCGCCGCCTCTATCACGAGTCAGCATGACGCGCGACGATATCGTGACGGCTGCCGACACAACGCCGGAGCACGCGAAGGCTTGCCAGGACCTGTGGGATAAATATGGCGGACTTTATAACGCCGGTCCGTTCACGCCCTATCCGTATCACCCGAAGGGCGCGACCGACACAAAGCCCGCCATCATTTTTCCGGGCGCGACGGGCGGCGTCAACTGGGGCGGCACGGCCACCGATCCGAAGCTGGGGTACATTTTCGTCAATTCACACGACGGCCCACTGACCGGATGGATGGAAGACAACCCGAAGTACACGCCGGGAAATCCGGAAGGCCTGGTTCCTTATATCCGGACGGGTCCGCCTGGCCTCGGATTTTTTGGCGTTGTCGCGAAAGACGTCAACGGCCGCACACTGGGCAACTGGCCGTGCTTCAAACCACCGTGGGGACGGCTGATGGCGGTGAACGCGAATACGGGCGACTTCGCCTGGAATGTCCCGCTGGGCGTGACCGATTCCATGCCTGCCGGCAAGCAAAACACGGGAACGAACAGCCTCGCGGGTCCGATCGCGACCGCGGGTGGATTGGTATTTATCGGAGCGACGAACGATAACCGCTTCCGCGCGTTCGATTCGAAATCCGGCAAGGAACTGTGGACGACGAAGCTGAATTACACCGCAACGGCGGTTCCCATGACCTACGAAGGGAAAAACCACAAACAGTATGTGGCCATCGTGGCCGCTTCGGGAGGCACAGGGCGCGGTGGCGGCGCGGGGGTGGCGGGCAGAGGCCTCGTAGTTTTCGCCTTGCCTTGAGGAAAGCGCTTGAGAATCTCTCAGCCGCGAACCGTTCGAAAGAATGTCCGCAGATCTTCCACAAAGAGCTTCGGCTGCTCCATGCACGCGAAGTGTCCACCCCGCGGCATGCGCGTGTAGTGCGTCAGATTGAAATCATTCTCCAGGAAACGCCGCGGGGGCAGGAAGATCGGCATCTCTTTCGGGAAGGCAGCGAATCCTGTTGGGATCGCGATTTTGCCTCGCGGCGCGGCCCGCTCGTCCGCGCTTCCTCGATAGATCCAAACGCCCGTGGCCGCTGTATCCGTCACGAGATACCACATGATGTTGGTCAGTAACTGGTCTTTTGTGAAGGCACGCTCGACCCCGGCAGGCCCTGTATCGGAGTCGCTCCAGCTCTTGAACTTCTCGACAATCCAGGCGGCCGTGCCTAAAGGACTGTCGGCGAGCGCAAAGCCCACCGTCTGTGGTTTGCGGGATTGCTCGCCGAAGTAGTCGAGCTCCGTCTGCCGATAAGCGCCCGAGGCGCGGACCCACGCCTTCTCTTCGTCGTTCTGCTCGGCTTCCGGCAGGGTGCGCGCGGTCGTTCCGGTGAAATGAATGCCGGCGAGCGATTGCGGAAACTGCGAGGCCAGTTGGATGGTGACGGACTGGCCCCAATCGCCGCCCTGCGCTCCGAAGCGCGTGTACCCCGCAACTTCAGTCATGAGTTTGTGCCAGAGCTTCGCGATAGTCACCGGACCAACGGGACTGGGCGGCTTCGACGAGAAGCCGAAGCCCGGCAGCGAGGGAATCACGACGTCGAAGGCGTCGTCGGGCGAGCCGCCGGATGCGAGGGGATTCGTCAGCAGCTCGATCGCGTCCTGAAATTCAACGACGGAACCGGGCCAGCCATGCGTGAGCACGACCGGAAACGGATGCGGCCCTTTTCCGCGCACGTGGTAGTAGTGAATGTCGAAGCCGTTTATCTGAGCGATGAATTGCGGATGAGCGTTGAGTTTCGCTTCCGCCTTCCGCCAGTCAAACTTCGTTGTCCAATGGGCGGCGAGATCCTTCATGTAGTCCCAGTTGGCGCCATATTGCCAGGCGGGCGCTTCGAGGCGGTCGGGCCACTCGGCCTCGCGGACTCTTTTCAGAATGCGGTCGATTTTCTTTTGCGGGACGGCTACACGGAACGGCCGGGGCGACGAATTCCCAGCCGCGGCCAGGAGCGACGTCGACGCAAGTCCCAGCAACGTCTGGCGACGCGACAGATTTGATTCCTCCGCCATCTGGGAATTCTACAACTTTACTTACCAGGTTGCGCAAAAAACGAGGCTGCTGAAACCGCTCTTGCCGCCGGTGGTTTCGGGCTGAAACCAACGTCCTCGCCGCCAGCGGCGTGGCGCGTTTTCGACGTAGCGGCTTCCACGGCCCGTCAGACGAATAAACGGCGTTGCAGCGCTGTCAGACGCGGGTCGGCACGCAGAGCGTTGAGCTTCGGGTCCACCTGAACCATGTATAAGGCCGCGGAGTTCTCTTTTTCGGCCCTCGCGAACTCGTCGAAGGCAGCATCCGTGTTCCCAAGCGCCCCGTGCAGCAAAGCCAGGTAGTACGCGTCGATATAGTCGGTAGCCCGAAGGCGCTCGAGATCCTGCAGAATGCCACGCGCCTCCGCGATTTCTCCCGTGCAAGCGAGGCAGCGCGCTTCGAGGGCCCGCAGCCAGAGAATATCGGGCGACACCACCGACGCGAGTCTGTGCTGGCGTAACGCTTCCGGAATATCCCCCGAGAATTCGAGCGCCTGCGCATAGTACGAACGCCCCAGCGGCTGGTAGGGGTGCAGATCGACGCCGTGCCTGCCTGAGGCCACCGCCGCATCGAATCGTCCCTGACAAAGCCAGAAGAAGGTCTCGGTGGCTGGAAGGGTCGCGAACAGCGGATCGGCTGTGCGAGCCTGTTCGAGAAAAGGCGCTGCCCGGCTGAAGTTTCCGCGCGCGGTGTAAAAAAGCGTCAGGTGAACACACGCGCTCGCGGTTGCGTTTTCCTGATGCGACTGAAGCAGTTCCGCCTCGGCCTCCGCGAGCTTGCGGTCGAAGACATGCAATGCAACGCCGCGATCGTGCCTGAGCTCGGGCGTGAGTCCGCGAAAGGCCACGGCATGGCTGTGCGCTTCAACGAATCCTTCGCTTGCTTCACGGGGAGGACGCAACCCAAAAAAACCGAGGGTAAGCCACGAGCGGGACATACCCTCGAAAGCACGGGCGTCGGAGGGGTCTTGCTGAGCGGCGCGCTGAAAGCAGTCGAGCGCTTTTTCGAAGCCTTCACGGGTGCGGCGGTTCCACTGATGCCAGCCGGTCCGGATCATTTCGTCGCCGCGCGGCACGTCGAGGCGGTAACCGAGTTTCGGCCGGTAACCGAGCCAGGAACCGTATTCCGCCAGTGCGCGGCGCACCTCCGCGACGGTGGTTGCGACTGTGTGGCGCGAAACGATGCTGCCTCCCCATGCTTCGCGAAGCAGTTCTTCATACGGGACGTATTCGTTGCGCCGCTTGAGCAGAGTCTTGAGCGCGAGGAAAGCCTGCGGCCGAAGTTTGAGATCGACGCCATCGCGCACCAGTTGCAAGGCGTCGGTTTCGAGATAAAAGGGACCAAGAGCAATCTGGCTCATCCGGAATAGGCCAACCCGCGCATATCTTACATGTTGCCCTCTCCGAAGTTTCTCGGCCATTCAGGAGCGCATGTGGAGCGGGATGGCATTCCGTTCCGCGGATCAAAACCGGCCGACCAGCAGCGCTTGGAGGGATACGGTTGATGAACCGCCGCAAATGCGGGTTCCGGGGGAACGAACTGTGCCGGATCGGCAGCTTTTAATTCTGGCGGGGCCGCGCGGCTGAATCAATCACGAACACTTCCAGTGGGCCTCTGCGCGTTTCCAGTTTCAGTCCCAAATCTTCCAACGCGGCGAAGACCGATGGAGCGCCGGCGTCTGTCGAATCTTCGCGGATGTATTTCAGCGCCAGGTCGTACTTGCCCGAGAGCCCGGTGCGATTGGTTATGGGATACCCCAGTTGCGCGGCCAGGATTGAGTTTTCCCGGACGAGGCTTTTATTTCAAATAAATGCCGTCAGGACTTTTGGAGCTGGACGGCGGTGCCGTAACAGAGGACCTCGGTGACGCCCTGCATGATTTCAGTCGCATCGTAGCGGACACCGATTACGGCGTCGCCTCCGGCTGCGGCGGCGTGTTGCAGCATGCGATCGAAAGCGTCGTTGCGGGTTTTTTCGCAGAGATCGGTGAAGAGTGTGATGTCTCCGCCGACGAACGTTTGCAGGCTGGCACCGATTGTGCCGAGGACAGATCGCGAGCGGACTACTATACCGCGAACGATACCGAGATTGCGGGCTACATGGAAGCCAGGAAGTTCGAAGGCCGTGGTCGTCATTTCGTGCGGAATCATGGGCGGGTTCCTCACCGATCAGAATAAGCGATAGGGGTCCAGGTTTGCGGAAAGCCGGCAGAACCACTACGCTTGCCTGAAGGAGCCTTCGCGTGAGATCCGCCTCAGTTGTACTGTCGCTGATGATTGTATGGGCAGGAAGTGGCGCCGGGCAGACGCCTTCCAATCAGGAAATCGACGCCATCTATCCCGCGATCGACGCGCTTTACATCGACCTTCACCAAAATCCGGAGTTGGGATTTCAGGAAGTCGAGACCGCGGCCAAGCTCGCCGCGCGCGTCAGAGCGCTCGGTTATGAGGTCACGACAGGCGTTGCGCGAACGGGCATTGTGGCGGTGATGAAGAACGGGCCGGGTCCGACGGTTATGCTGCGGACCGAGCTCGATGCTCTTCCGATCGAGGAAAAGACCGGGCTGCCATTCGCCAGCAGAGTCGTCGTGAGGAACGCGAGCGGGCAATTGACTCCAGTGATGCACGCCTGCGGACACGACATTCATATGGCCGCATGGACCGGCACCGCTACTCTGATGGCGACTCACAAAGACCGCTGGCACGGCACGCTCGTGCTGGTGGGGCAGCCCGCGGAAGAAGGCGGCGGCGGCGCGGCGGCGATGCTGAAGGACGGTCTCTTTACGCGATTTCCACGTCCTGATTTTGCGCTCTCTTTGCATGACGACGATTCGATGCCGGCTGGAACGATCGGGTACCATGCGGGACCGTTTCGCGCGATGTCGGACCCCGTAACGATCGTGGTTTACGGGCGCGGCGGGCACGCGGCGATGCCGATGAACACGGTGGATCCAGTCGTCCTCGCGTCGCGTATCGTGGTAGCTCTGCAGACGATCGTGTCGCGCGAAAATAATCCGGTCGATCCGGTGGTCATCACGGTTGGGTCGATTCACGGCGGCACGCAGGGCAACATTGTTCCGGATGAAGTGCGGTTACAGCTTTCCGTCCGGACTTACACGCTGGAGGTGCGGCGGAAGACCCTCGATGCCATCCGGCGCATTGCACGCGGCGAAGCGATTTCGGCCGGCGCGCCGCGCGAGCCTGAAGTCACCGCCCCCGCAGAGCCCGGCTATCCCGTGGTCTACAACGATCCGGCTTTGACCGCGCGGCTGGCGAAGGCTTTGAAGGCCGGTCTTGGGGAGAAAGCTGTAATCGAAATGCCCGCGAAAATGACTTCCGAGGATTTTTCGGAATACTGGAGCATCGGTAACGTGCCGTCGGCGCTGCTGCATATCGGGGCGGCCAAGTTCGCAGAGATCCAGAGGACGGGTATCCCCGGCCCTGCGCCGCATTCGCCGGAATGGGCGCCAGTCCGTGAGCCGACGCTCAAAGGGGCGATGCGGACGGAAGTCACGGAATTGATGGAGTTGCTGGGAAAGTAGCCGGCGCGGGAGGGCTATTTTAGTCAGCGTATGGCCCAAAATGGCCGCGTTGCTCTATTTCAGCAAACGTTCGCTTTAGTCCGGTTTTTAAGACTCGGTACCTCATCAAGAACGTTACAGACCGTGTCGGATCTGCCACTTTCGTTATAATCTTTGACAGGAGAGCGCTGTCGTGACCGCCAGAAGACAAGGCAACACGTTTTCCGGCCGTTCTTCGCAATGGGCCTGCTCCAGTTCCCCTTCCCTGTCGTTTTTACCTGACCCTGTAAGTTTTCTATGCCTGAGCCAATAACCGTCAAGAGTGCCGATCAGCTGGATGTGGTGCTCGATCGCGATCTTTTCATGCGCACGCTTATCCGCGAATTGTCCGGCACGCTCGAAGAGGTGGTCGGTCTGAATGAGGCCGCCGGCTATATCAGCGTGGTCGGGCAGAATGTCGGTGACCAGATGAATCGCGATTACAAGGCGGCTTTTGCCGTGTCCGAGCTCTCGCGGGAGCAGGTTGGGCAAGTGCTCGTCGACCTGAAGCGCCGCATCAACGGCAAGTTTTACATTATCGAAGAGACTCCCGAAAAAATCGTGCTCGGAAACAGCCGGTGCCCATTCGGCGACAAGGTGCTGAACCGGCCGTCCATGTGCATGATGACGTCGAACGTATTCGGTTCGATCGCGGCGCAGAACCTCGGCTATGCCAAAGTCGAGCTGCAGGAAACAATTGCCCAGGGCAACCCCGGTTGCCGCGTCGTCGTCTATCTCAACCCCGCCGGCGAAGCCCGGAGCACGAAGGGGCGGGAATATTTCAAACACGAATGACCTCCGCATCTTTCGAGCTTCATTACGGCATCCTGCCGGAGCCGATGCTGCTCGCATCCCCGGCAGGGCGAATTTGCGCGGCTAATGAAGCGGCCGCGACTCTGCTGAAGCGCAGCGCCGCTGACCTGGCCCTCTTCTCCCTCGCGGATCTGGCAGCCGACCCACCCGAAACTGTCACCCGGCTGCTCGCCCGTTTCGGCCGCAGCGGCCGGTTTGTACCAGGCGCTCTTGCCTTCAAGACCGGCAACGAAACACTCGTCTGCCGCGTTGTGGGCGCGCTGATTCGGACGACAGCAGACAGGCATCTGTTGCTGCGTCTTCAGCCTCAGGAAGACGCCGTGCGGCGGTTCCACACTCTCAACGAACGAATTTCGCATCTCAACCGGGAGATCTTCGATCGCAAGCGGGCGGCAAGAGAGTCGGCCCTGCTGAGCGCCATTGTCGATTCATCGAATGACGCGATCGTCAGCAAAGACCTGAATGGCGTCATCATGAGCTGGAACAATGGTGCGGAACACCTCTTTGGCTTCACCGCGGCCGAGGCTGTCGGCAAGTCGATTACGATCATCGTCCCGCCAGATCGGCTGGACGAAGAGGCGGACATACTGCGGCGGCTCGCTCAGGGCAGACGAATCGAGCGGTTGGAAACGGTGCGCCTGAGAAAAGATGGCGTGCAGCTCCATGTGTCGCTGACCATTTCTCCGGTAAAAGATGCGGAGGGCCGTATCTTTGGCGCGTCAAAGGTGGCACACGATATCACGCAGCGGGTCGCACAGGAAAAAGCCCTGCTCGCCGCGAACGAGGCCCTCCGGCGCGCGAATACCGATTTGGAGCAGTTCGCCTACTCGGCCTCTCACGATCTGCAGGAGCCCCTGCGCATGGTCGCCACCTATAGCGAATTGCTGAAGAAACGCTTTAACGGGCAGTTGGGCGCAGAAGGAGACGAATATATCGGTTTTACCGTCGAAGGCGCGAGGCGAATGGAGAGGCTGCTGAGGGACCTCCGTGTCTATACGCAGCTATCGACGGGGGAGTGCAAGGCCGAAACCGCCGTAGATGCAAACGATGTCCTGCAAAAGGCCCTCGGGAATCTGCAGGTCGCCATTCACGAAGCGGGCGCGGTGGTAACTTCCGAGCCGTTGCCGCACGTTCCCATCCTCGAATTTCAGCTGGAGCAACTCTTCCAGAATTTAATCGCGAACGCGATTCGATATCGCAGTAGCCGGGCACCCGAGGTCCACACCGCGGCGCAGGAGCGCGAAACGGACTGGCTGTTTTCCGTTCAGGACAATGGTATGGGCATCGATCCCAGGTTCAAGGAGCAAATCTTTGGAGTCTTCAAGCGTCTTCATACTGCCAGCGAATATCCCGGCACAGGCATGGGACTTGCCATCTGTCAGCGAGTTGTCGAACGCGCAGGCGGAAGGATCTGGGTCGAATCCGAGCCCGGCCGGGGTTCAACGTTTTACTTTACGCTCCCCCGCGTCGTCCCATCAGGGCACCCTGAGCGAGCCCAGGGCCTTTACGATTATTCTGGTCGAGGACAATCGGGCGGACGCGGGGCTGGTGCGGGAGTGTCTTAAGGAGCACGATGTCTCGGGCGAGCTGATCGTGGTCTCCGACGGCGATACCGCGATTCGCTTCATTGAGTCTTTTGACACCGATGAGACGAACTGCCCGGATCTGGTGATTCTCGATCTAAACTTGCCAAAGGCGTCCGGGCTCGCCGTTTTGCGAACCATGCGTCGCAGCGTGAAATGCAAGGACGCTCCGGTCGTGATCTTAAGCTCTTCTGAAGTGCAGAAAGAGATAGACGAAGCAGCTCAGCTCGGCGCGAATCGTTTTATCAGGAAACCAATGCGCCTTGAGGAATTTCTCGCTCTCGGCGCAGTGTTCAAGACGCTCCTGGAACAGACGCCACCGCGCTCCTGAGATCCACATCTCACGCCCTTGAACCCGTCGGCGTGGCCGCAGGCGCCGCCTGAAGGTGACCCTTGCCTCGTTAATTCCGAAAAGGCGCTACTTGGCGTCCGGTGCTGTCTCGCCTTTGCGCAAAAGCGTTGGCGGCTTTCGTTTGGGTTTGGCATCCGCGGGATTGGCGTCGCCGTTTTTGGCGTCGACGGCGGGCTTGCCTTTCGAATCCTCAGCGGCTATCGCGGTTTCGGCTTCTACCTTCAACTTCTTGTCTTCATCCGTCAGCTTGGCCGCGCGCGAACCGTTGTCTTCCTTTGCCAGGTCGAGACTGTCGGAAGTGCTGGCCACTGCCTCTTTCAACGCAATCTCGTAAAGATCGAGGTCCGCCGGCGCGCGATCCTTGATTTTCTGCAACTGATCAAGAAACCGTTTCTCGGAATCGGTGACAGCCGTCGAGCCTTCGGCGATGTCGACCCCGCGCTTGAGAGCATCGTCAGAAACGGTGTCGATGGCGTCGATGATGTTCGTGTACTCTTCGAGCAGGTCCCGCGCGGTCAAAGACCGGCCCTTCTTTTCTTTTTCCAGAAGCCGTTGCAACTGATCGAGGCGTTGCCGGGCAAGAAGCGCGTAGAGCTTCAACCGGTCATTGGGCAGCTGCGCCTCGCGGACCTTCTCAACTTCATCCGACGTTAGAAAGTCCTTCTGAGCAAACGCCGGAATCCCGAAAGCGAAAAACGCGCAAATCAGATAGCGTTTCATTTCTTTTTTCCCATGATGCCTTCGAACCAGGCATCGTGAATTTCCTGCACTTTGGCTTTGACGCGGTCGATGGGGCCACGTTCCCCGACATCCATCCTTTGTTCCAGATCGCCCAGCCGGATCAGCAATTCCCGCGAATGCATCTCGGCATACTTGAAAGGTCCCGGATTCCGGCCTGGCGTCTTGCCGCTGGCGCTGAAGGCTTCGTTCGCGGTCTGAAAGCTCGTTTCAATATTCTGCAGCTCCGCCGCCAGATTCTCCATATCGCCTTTGGCGTACGCGGCTTCGGTATTCTTCTCTGCGAGCGACGCGTAGTCGATGGCGGCACGCGCGCGCTTCTCCGGATTGGGCTCAGCTTTAACCTGACCGAGCGACGTTGGGGCGGGCGCGGCGAGCAGCAGGAAAAGTGTGAACAGAGGGATCATCGGCGATTGAGCTCACTCTCGATGATACGGACTCTCTGGCGCGCCTGAAATTCCTGGTCCGGCATTTTGCCGCCGTCGGCATCCAGAAAGTGGCGATATGCTTCCAGCGCGGGCTTCGGCTGCCGCAGCTTCTCGAGCGAGATCGCCCGGTAGAAGAAATCGCCGGGCACTTCCTTGCCCAACGCGCGCACGTGGTCAAGCGCGGCCAGTCCACCGGCGTAATCCTCGCTGACAACCAGAACGGCCGCGAGCTCGTTCCACGCCTTGACTTCGCCCGGCCGGATCTTCGCCGCAGCCGCGAACTGCGCCGCCGCGGGCACGAATCTGCGCTGGTCGCGAAGCTCGCGTCCGAGATCCATCCGCACCTCGAAGCTGGCGGGGTCGGAAACCGCGGCAAGTTGCAATTGTTCGATGACCTTGCCGGTCTGCTTGTTGAGCTTGTAGGCATCCGCCAGCGCGAGCCGGTTGGCGACGGACGGCGCCTGGCGCACAGCGGCTTCGAGGGTGGGAATGGCAGCCGCGGAGTTCCCGTTATCCACCTGAAGCCGCGCCAGCCTTTCTTTCGCCGCGGCGTTGTCAGGAAATTCCCCATACACTGCGATGGCTTCGGGAATCATGCGCGCTCGTTCGTATTCGGCTGCGAGCTCCAGCATGGCGCCTTTGTATTGCGGGTCAATGGATGCGGCGGCGCGAAAATGTTCCGCCGCTTCCGGAAGCTTCGCGAGCTTGAGATCCGACCGGGCAAGCCCCACGAGCGCCGCGGCGGATTTGGGATCCAGCTCCGCGGCTTTCCGGTAATATTCTCCGGCCTGCGCCACGTCGCCGGTTTCGAAAAGCGCCTGCGCGTAGAGCAGATTTACGCGAGGCTCGACCGGTTTCAACGCGGCCGCTTCCTTCAACGCCGGCAGAGCTTCCGCCGGCCGTTTGTTTCGCAGCAGCAGAGTGCCGAGGTTGGAATCCGCCTGGTACAGGCCGGGCTTGAGCTCGAGGGTACGGCGCAATTCCTGAATCGCTTCGGCGTCTTTCTGTTCGAGACTCAGGGCCAGGGCGAGGTTGAAGTGGGCGGAAAAATCATCGGGGGAGGATGCGACGGCCTGGCGCAGAAGCGTTTCGGCGGCGGCCGGCTGGTTGGCGTCGAGAGCTTTGAGCCCGTCAGCGAGGAAATCCTGCTGCGGAGCGAAGAGGAGGACGGCAGCCCAGGCGCACCATACCGCCATATCTATCTATTCTAGTGCGGCTCTGGCTGGCTGTTGAAAAAAGTCATTGAGGCTTGCGGAGCGGGCGAAATCGCCTGCTCCACTTAGTGAACTAAATAGCTGCCGATTTCTTCGCAGCCCGCAAAGCCCTCCAGACAACATGTAGGCAGGCTGGCAGCCGCGCGGGATTGCGTATCGGCAAATGGCTTCGTATTTTCAGTCGCCCGAATTCGCCGGGCCACCCGTCCCTTTTGTGAGCTTTTCGCCGGCCGCTTGTAATTCCGCGATGAGGCTAAGGCCCTGTTTCAGCCAGACTCCGGCGAGCGCTTGCGCTTTATCCGGAAGCCCCGGACCCGTTTCCGCGGGCACCGTAAGCATCGAAGCCACACCCGAAACTACCTGGGAAATACCTTCGGTAGGGTTAGCGACCATTTCGATGCTCTTCGAAGCGGCGCCAAGCGAGATCTCGAGGCCCGTTTTCAGGAGTCCGGATAATATATTGCTGTCAAATTCTGCGGCCATAGTTTTTTTCGAATTCGGTATGGATTGCTTAACGCGGAAAACGCGGGTTTTCCAGAACTCGCCTCATCTGCCCGTGATGGCGTTCCTCGTGCGCGGTAATGATCCCGAAGATCTCCGGAATATTGTTGGTGCCCAGCAGCGGATGGCTCAATGTCATATTCCGCAGATTGGAAGGAAGATCGCCGCGAAAGAGTTCCCCGGTTTCGGCAAGCGAGGCGATGGCGCGCGCGCGCAGGTCAGTCACGGAATGATACGGCGCGGGGTTCGATGCCGTCGGATTCACCGCGGAAATCAGCGGAATCCGGAACATCGTCTCGCGAACGATCCCTGGCACGAACACATTGAAGATATTCAGCGGGATCGTCAGCAGCGGCATAACGTCCCGCGGAATGAAAGCGATCGACGTATCGATGTGTTCGAACGTGAGCGCTATGTTCGATTCCCCGCCTTTTCCCGCCAGCGCGATGAGGTTGCGGAACTGTGTGCGGTAAAGCCTTTCGGTCAGGAGAAGATGCTCGACATTTTGTCCGATAGACCAGACACCTGGCGCGGGCGTGAAATCACACTGCTCCTGAGTAAGGTCGCGAATCAGGGCCATCGTTCCTTCGCGTGCTCCGCGGTACTTCGAGAGAGCGGCGCTCCATTCCTGCCCGGCTGGAGGTGGCACCGCAACCAGATCGTTTACCAGACGCGATAGCGCCCCATCCAAAGCCCGCCCGGCTGATGCAAGCGAAAAGCCCTCGCTCATGCGTGACTCGCTTTCGTAACCGGCGGAACAAACGACTCCTGAAACTGGAAAACCGACGCGATGCGATCTTCTTTCGCCAGCGCCGGAAAAGCGGCCGCAAAAGCTTCGCGCGCGGGATCCACCACGTAATCGTTCCAGAGTCCGCCATCCATTGAACTCCCGGACGCGTGCTGCAAATACAAAGGAAGAAATTCGGTGTCTTCCGGAACCATGTGTTTCCAGACGATGAGCGCCGACACGATCCCGTTCTTCACCGCGCCGGGCATTCTGATCGAATTGCAGGCGGGCAACAGACTCTGCAGCACCCTGGGATGGCAGAGGTTGACCAATGTCACTGCCCATACCAGCCCGGCCACTGCGTTGCGGCGATCTTCGACCGTCGGCGCTTCGTCGATTGCCGTGCGCAGGGCGCGCTCATGGGAACCGCCGAATGTCATAAAATTCATCGGAACGAAATACAGCGAGCGGCCGACGCCGTGCCAGTAGAGCCGCTGCGCTTCGATATCGATCTCTCCGGCTGCCGCACCGGCTCGCGCCAGAAGATGTGGATGCAGCGTGCGAACCGAAAGGCCAAGCGGTTCGATCGCGTTCTCGTACCACCCGGGGCGCGCGTTGTCCCGGCAGAGATCGAAGAAACGGAGAAGGCCATCGCGCAGCGCAGCCTTCGACGGATCCGCCCCCAGTCTCGAAAGCATCGTGCCCGCGAATGACGTCCCCATCCCGGCGTGCAGCGACACCATCGCGCAATCGGGAAGCTGACGGTCCTGCAACAGCCCGGTGACGGGGCTCGCCGCCAGACCCGCGTAATAGTGCCCCACACCTTCGATTGCGAAGATTCGTTCGTGGTGGCCGAGGTCGAAAGCGCGGCGAACCAGAGCGTCCAGCGGTAACAGCCGCTCGGTGGGTATCCGCAGTTCCTGATCGACGTAAGCGAAAAGGCGGAATGCCTCCAGCTTGTTCTGCGCTTCCTGCATTTCGTGGCCCGGCAGGAGGAAACTCATGACCTGCGCGGATCTCTGCATCAGCCCCAGCACAGTGCCGAAATTTGCGCGATAGTCCAAGCAACCAAGCTAGCAGAAAGGATACGAAATGAGGCTAATTACTATGCATTAGCAGGGTGCTGAAAAAGGCCCTTTCAACCGGAGACGCCAGGCGAAACCGCACGCGGTGCCACGGGCAATCAATAGTTTGCAGGGGCGGATGTAAGCAGGCGTTCAGCCTGCCAATGCCTTTTTCAGCATTCCTTAGCCAACGCGATTGCCTGGCTGGATCGCCCGGCGCTTACCGGGTCTTCCCGGAGGTTTCCGCGAGAACCGAGCGGATGGCCGCGACCACGGCTTCCGGCGCCTCAAACGGAATCTGCGAATTGCTGTTCGGCACGACGATGTGCCGTCCTCTTGTCGACGAGCGCGCCAGGCGCTCGTGCAGTTCGAGTTTGCGCTCCTGACTCTCCAACTCAGTATCTTCCGCACGGCCCGGAATTCCGGCCGACAAGACGACCAGCGGAAGCGAGCCCAGGGCTCCGGCCGATCGGGCCAGTTCGCCATTGATCCAAAGCGGCACTTCTTTTGTCTGCGAGACGACTGATTTCGGCTGCCATCGCAGCGTCCACGTAGTGAGCCATTCCTCCCGGTTCATGCCCCTCGGCGGCGGTCCGGGATCGGGTTCGAGCAAACGGAATCCCCCGAATATGCCGAGGAACTTATAAAAGAGAATGACGGCCGGACGGAACGCCTCGATGTGATTGTGGATGTCGACGGTGATGTCTTCGGACATCGGGTCGACGAGAACCATTCCCGCCACTTCGGATTTGTAAAACCCACGAAACACGCGCGCGTGGAACGCCCCCATGGAATGACCGACGAGCACATACGGCGGAGGGATGTGGGCCGCGCCGAGAAGTTGATGCAGGTCCCGCGCTACAGAGTCGCTGTGGTTTGGGAAAGGCCCGGGATCGCTCCAGCCGGCGCCCGCCCGGTCGTACCAGCAGACACGGGTGAATGCGGCGGCCGCACGCTGTACGGGCGTCCAGCTGAATCCAGGCATACCCCAATTCGTTTCGAGGATGACAGCCGGACTCCCGGCTCCGGCGCAGTTGATATTCAGCGAGCGGCCGCCGATGTTGTAAGACGTGCCTGCTTGCGGGTGAAGCTTCCCATCGCGCCACTCACCGATCCGCTCCCAATCGAAGCCTACAATCAAAAACACCAGAATCCAGATTCCAAGGGGACGAAGCCGCCGCGCAAAACTGCGCCCCGCATGCGGGTCGATGGCATCCACGTACGCTTCGTCGCTCGACCAGTCGCCGTCCTGCCGCAGGTCGAGCGCGAAGACTTCGGCCTCCGGCAGGTCTTCAAACTGCAGCCGGTTGCCCCGCGCGCCTGCGAATTCGAACGCACGCCGGCGGGCCCATACGGCGGCGCTGCCGAGAATGGCGAGGATCACGACAAAGCGCGCGAACCTCTCCAGCGACCGGAGTTCGATATTGGCGGCGATACTCGCGAAAGTAAGAAACAGCAGCGCATACACGCTCGCGCGCATTTTAAGCTGCACCCCGCCCGGAAGCCAGGAACAAGCGAACGGCATCTTCCGGAATTGATACAGGGAGCAGTCAGCCAGCAGCAATCCCGCGAGCGTGAGCACGAGCATGTGCTCGAATGCGGGTCTTCCCGGCCAGATGGAAAAATAGGCAACCAGGCAGGCGAGCCATACGGGAAGCACTCCGACGATCAGAAGTGATTTCCGCACGGCCGCAAAATATGCCGCCGGACTGTGCACCGCTGTGATGCGGAAAATCCAGTTGGCCGGAAGCGCGAGAGGGATCGAGAAGCTGCCGCGAATGCCGGCCACCGCGCAATAGAGCAGCAGCAGACCATCGACGAGAAGCGGCACCGCCGGCGTATCCCAGCGCGTGTGCGACCGAAGATCTTCGAGAAATGTTCTGGAGAACGCGAGGGCCGTGGCAAATCCAATGCCGCCACAGGCTGCGAGGAGCAGCCGATGCTGGCGGCTGCGTGCGATGGTGCGGCAGGTGAAGAGCAGGATGGCGCGGTCGAGCGGCCTGGCAAGGAATCCGAAAGCGGCGCCTCGAACGATACGCGCGGCGGCGTGCCCGTGAGCGGAGGGCGCGATGTCGGGCGCTTGCACGATACGGCGAATGTTGCGGTAGTACGACAAGGCCCAGGTGACAGTCGCGATCCCGGCGGCAATCGAGAAGTTCCGCAACGCCATCGCCGCGAGCGGCGCGAAGACCGGGTTCGGGTCGCCGTCAAGCCGATGCAGCAGCCCGGTAAACCAGTACGATGGCAGAAGTGAGGTGGGAAAAGCATGGTCAAGCATCGTTGCCGCGAACGGTGGAGTGACGAAGAACAGCGCGATGACCGTGAAAAGCGCGGCCAGCTGGAGGAGCCCGGAGATGCGCAGGAAAAGGCTCCAGCTCAAGACCTGCGCCGCTAATCCCTGAATCGCCAGCATTGCCGAGAAGGTAAAAATTCCGGCGGCGAAAACGGTTATCCACCACGCGGCGGCCGCGTGGATGGGGACGACACCTTTATCGACGGTGGCATACGGAAAGACCATGCCCGTAAATGCGTTGATCGCAAACACGCTCACGCCGAGCGCCGTCGCCATGGCGGAGAGTTTCGCGAGGATAATCACTGGTGTCGCCACGGGAAGCACCCCGAGGATGAGGCAGTCGCGGCGGTCGGGGAAGACGGTATTCCACGCGAGCACGGCGAAGAGCCCGGCGACCGCGATGGTCGCCGAAATCAGAAACTCTTCGTCGTTCCAGATGGCGTAGAGATAACGGGTGCGCGGCAGACCCATCGAGAAATATTTCCCGGCGATGAGGTATGTCAGGCATAAGCTCAAAGCCGCGAGAATCGAGAGGGAGCGCGCCAGAAGCTCGCGAACATCGCCGCGCGCCGACAAAATATCGAGATCGATCAGGCGCGCGAGGAAAAGCCTGTACAGGATCGTAAACTGGCGCCGCATGATCAGGACTCGACGAGTTGCAGAATTGCGTGGCTGATTGCTTCCGTATCCTGCTCGATGGCAAGCTCGGTGAAAATGCGCTCGAGCGTCGGCAGTGACATCAGGGTTCGCAGCTTCTCTATGGAGTCGTTTGCGACCACCTGCCCCTTGTGCAGAATCACGATGCGCGAGGAAACGCGTTCGACCGTTTCGAGCTCATGAGAGCTGAACAACACAACCTTGCCGCGCGCGGCGAGTTGCCCGATCAAGGCGCGGAGAATAAGCGCGGAATTCACGTCGAGCCCCGAGAACGGTTCGTCAAGCAATACGATTTGCGGATTGTGCAGGAGCGCAGCCACGAGCAGGACCTTCTGGCGCATGCCCTTCGAATACGAAGAAATCGGGACATAGCGATCCGCGTGCAGGGAGAACAACTGGAGGAAGCCGTCAATCTTCGCCGCAAGCGAGCGCTCGGGGAGCGCGCGTAACTGACCGATCATTTCGAGATATTCAAAGCCGGTCAGATGCGGATAAATGTGCGGTTCTTCCGGGACGTAGCCAAGGCGCTGCCGATGGGCGATACGGTTGAGCTCGATCGGCTCGCCATCGAAGAAAATCCGGCCCGCGCTCGGCTCGATCAGTCCGGTGATCATCTTCAACGTCGTCGATTTGCCGGACCCGTTGGGGCCGAGATAGCCGGTGACCTCGCCTGCCCGCGCGATGAAACTGACGTCTTTTACAGCCGCAATTCCCGAGTAGAGTTTCGTGACGTTGCGTAATTCGAGAGACATGAAGGCCAGCGCGGGTAAATCGTCAGCGCCGCTTCGCGGCCAGCCGTGCCACGTGGATGGACCAAAAGACCACGGCAACCAGCATGGCGGCCACAAAGCAAACCATAAAGACGGTAATTGCGACCAGGCCATCCGCCTCGATCGGCGCGCCTCGCGCAGGCACGATCTGCGACACTCGCGCATGGCGGGTCGCCATCATGAGAGCAGGAATGACCTGCACCGCCGCGCCAAGCACCGCCACCCCTGCTTTCCACAGACCCGAACGCAGCAGCCACTGGCGCAGAAGCGAGACCACAACGTCGAATAACAACGCCGCCGCGCCATCCGCCACAACGGCATCCTCGAAAATGACGAGCAACTCTGACCCGAACTGGCGCCGGAATGCCGCCGGATGCAAGTAGACCAGACTGCGATAGAGAAGAAAGCTCACGAGGCCGCACCTGGGGAGGGACGAAGGTTCGGACCAAGATGCGCACGCGCCTCGCGGACCACACCTTCGAGACGCGACGCCTCGGCTGCCAGCAGGCCCCGGCCGAATCTGGTAAGCCTGTAATAGCGTCGCCGCGGATCGTCGTTCTTCGACTTGTGCCGCGCGTCTTCCACCATCCCGTGGTCCAGCATCTTTTGAAGATTGTCGTAGAGCGTTCCGGGGCCGAGTTTGTACTTTCCTTCCGACTGGCGTTTGACTTCCTGCATGATGCCGTAGCCATGGCGATCTTCACCGGCGAGAGCCAGCAGCACGTGCAGCGTAGCCGCCGACAGAGGCAGAAAGGAATCGAAATCTTCGGTCATATCCGTCGTCTTTTGTTATATCGGAATCCGACTGATTGGTCAAGGGAAAAGATCACCCCGTGATATTCTTCCGGCATGCGCGCGAACATCCTGGCGGGGGCCGCCGGAATTTTTTTGCTTTCAGGCGCGTCCGGATCGAAGGCGGCGGATTCTCCCTGTGACCGAATCGAGATCGGCGAACTGTTCAAGATCAGGCGGGGGAAGATTAAGCAGATCGAAGCGCTCGTGTTGAACGTTCCTTACGGAATGCCGACAGGATGGGGAAAGAAACAACAATGAGAAAATCCTGGCTGTTCGCGATACTCATAACTATGGCCGCCGCACTGCCTCAATCCGGATTCGCGCAACTCTCGCCCTCGGCGACGTGGGCAGCGCACGCGCCGACGGAATATCAAATCTTCCCCAACGTCACGTATCTGACCGCGAGCAATTACGAAGTCAAGCTCGATGTGTATCAACGGCGCAACGCCACGACTCCGCAGCCGACTATTCTGTTCATGCACGGTGGTTTCTGGGCAGCGGGCGCGAAGGAATCGTCGCTGATGTCGCTCATGCCGTGGTTCGAGATGGGCTGGAATGTAGTGAATGTGGAATACCGGCTGGCGCGCGTGGCTCTGGCTCCCGCCGCAGTCGAAGATTGCCTCTGCGCCCTGCGATTCATAGCCACGCAGGCGAAGACTTATAACGTCGACGTCAATCGCATCGTCCTGAGCGGCGAATCTGCTGGCGGACACCTGTCTCTGACGACCGGCATCCTTCCCGAAAGCGCTGGCCTCGACCGGGAATGTGCCGGTGCGCCGCTGCCGAAGGTCGCCGCGATCTTCAACTGGTATGGGATTACCGACGTTGGAGATGTGATCGACGGCCCGCACAAAGCGAACCTCGCGGCGCAGTGGATGGGAAGCATGCCGAACCGCGATGAAATCGCACGGCGCGTTTCACCGCTGACATACGTGCGTGCCGGACTTCCGCCCATCATGACGATTCACGGCGATGCCGATCCGCTCGTGCCCTATCAGCAGGCCGTGCGGTTGCACGAAGCACTGGCGAGAGTGAACGTCCCCAATCGCCTTCTTACGATTCCTGGCGGGAAGCATGGCGGATTCACAGCCGACGAGCGCACACGAATCTTTATCGCGATTCGGGAATTTCTCGCGCAGAACGGACTGGGGCCGAACTAGCCGCGTCTCGAGTTCCGGCGCCGCTTGATTCGCGGCCAGCATGCCCGCTCCGCCGATATCGAAGAAAGTATTCGGCAAAAATGGGGCGCTCGATCCTCCGTTTGAAAACACGTCCAGGTTATTTGTTGGATCGATGTAGAGTCCGTGCAGTCAGTTCAAGCACCATTTCCACGGAATAGCCGGTCACGGAGACGAGACCCGTCGTGTCGAGGGTGAGCCCCCCTGGTCTTCCAGCGGAGTTGGGCTCCCGTCAAAGTGATAGATCGTCTGTTGGTTTCCAAACACCGTTGACGTCTGGAACCCGCTGGTGCCCAGCGGATCGACGGGAGTCAGGGCTGAGACACATGTCTCAACTGCGGCAAAGGAATCGTTGAATGTATAAGCCACGAGGTCTGCACGAGCGGCCGGGATAAGTGCATCGACAAAATGCACAAGTAAGAAGAATCCTCCGATGAAACCTTAACAATCCATTTCATTCGGTGGACCCACCCCTGTGGGACGCGGCCCTTACCCGATCCGTTAGTGGAATAAGCTCTTCGGGATCATCGCGTGTACGCCCCTCGTTCCGTCCACCAGCTGAGTGATTTCGAGATTGATCGCCACGCTCGTCAGCGCATAGGCATCGTCTCGGCTCAGATGCTTCTCGTTCACAAGGAAGTCGATCGTCTCGAGGGTGCATAGCCGCGCTGCCTGCGTCAGATCCGGATCGAGGCCCATCGTGATGTAGTGCGTTGGCGTCTCGGCGCGCGGCCAGGTCAGGTGCATGTCGTGATGCACGATGAACTGGAACACGCCCGTGAGCGAGGTCTCCATCGCCGTAATATCCACCTCGCCATTCCCCTGCCCCGCGTGTCCGTCGCCGACTTCGAACAGCGCCCCGGCAGCGTGGACCGGAATAAACAGCGTGCTTCCCGCGACGAGTTCCCGGTTATCGAGATTGCCGGCGTGAGTTCCGGGCGGCGCGCTATTCACTTTCCCGGCGGCTTCCGGCGGAGCGAGCCCCATACTTCCGAAGAAAGGCTTGAGCGGCAAATCGATGCCGGGACCGAAGTGTCCGATCATGCGTTTACGATCGAGCGGGATTATCTTCGTCTTCCCATTGGGAAATACATCCGCCAGAAATCCGTTCCGCCCCGCGCTGTTATAGGCATACGGGACGTCAAGCCGAATCTCACGGATGCGCACTTCGAGAACATCGCCGGGTTGCGCACCGGCGATCGCAATTGGACCTGTAAGCAGGTGGCCGCCCGGACCCCTGGCTTCCTTCGGAACTTCAGCATAGAGCCGGCGCAGCTCAGGCTGGATCTGACCCGGCGGCAGCCCGGCGGCCTCGAGCGTCGCGGGATTGCCCGACACCGTCTGGATCTCGACCGTATCCCCCGACTGGATCGTCAGGACCGGCTTCGCCCCGGCCCAATAATAGCCCCACGCCAGGGTCTCGGGCGAAACCTTGAGATTATGATCGGCGGCAGACAAGGCGGCCGTGATTGCGATGGAAAGAAAAAGCAAACGGCGCATCATGCAGGCTATCTTTGCATACCGCCGTGCCGATTCCTGTAACGCTGGCGGTCTTTGCCGCCGGCGCTTTTATCAATTGTTCCGCAGATGCGGAAGGTCCCGGTTGTTCTCATTGCAGACGAATTCGAGCAACTCGGTTTCAGGCAGCAACTCCATCACTTCCGTGACAGACCAGGGCTTCGTATACGCTTTGGGGTCGTCGATTGTAACGCCAATCTCCAGGTGTCCATAGTCCACTCTGCGGAAACGTTCCGTGACATGCAGCGCGTCGGTCGCCGGGTGGCCGAGTTGATCCAGCCAGGTCTTCCCATTAAAGCCCTTCGTATCGACGACCAATACATCGCCGTCCCATTTCGCTGTCGAATATCCCAGCCACGTCGGATTCGGATCTTCGGGCGGTCTGCGGCCATCCATGAAAAACTGCCGAAACTGATCGAAGGCTTCGTAGAGAACGATCACCTCGCCGGGCTCCTGCACGATTTTGAAAGGCACCGGCGTCGCATTGATCTTCGGAACACCCTGCGGCAGGCAGTTGGCGTCCGATTCCTCCACTGCATGAACCAGTTCCTTACGTTCGTTGGTCAGCGCCTCGGCCCATGGCTGCATGGGGACGTCGCCCGGCTTCAGGTCCGCCGTAAGGTCGCGCAGGTATTTCGGGCCTGGCGCCTGCCAGATGCCGGAAAGATCCGGTTTGCGATCGGCCCTGCGCGGCGCGGGAGCGGTCAGATTCGGCTTGCCGTCCTTCGTCCGCGGAATTCCCTTTGACGGAAGGTTCTGCCATTGAGCGGGAGCGCTCACCGCAACCACCATCAACAGCGTCGAACGGAAAAAGGCGATGCTCATCGCACCCTCAGGCCTCCGCTTTCCTGGCCTTCCCAAACAGAGGCACCGGCGGCGCCACGCCATTGAGCACCTTCTTCCCCCAGAAAATACTCTTGCGGCGCGGCAGCATATCGTCGATGTTGCTCTGCACGATGTGCTGGACGTACTCGCTGAAGCTCTTCATCAACCGGTCGTTTTCAGCATCTTCCGGCTTCAACCCCTGCAAAGGAACAGGCGCGAGCACGCGCACATGCCATTTCGAAGGAATCGGAATGGGCGCCAGCGGAAACATCGGCGCAATCGGCAGGTAAGGCCAGCCCAGTTCCTTAACGACCCAGCTGGAGTCAATGCGGCCGAGGATCGGAAATATCTCGGCATGCCCGATGACGGCCGCCGGAATCACCGGTGCCTGATTCTCAACCGCCATTCGCGCGAACCCGCTCTTCGAAAAATTGCGCAGCCTGTAGGTCGTCTTGTAAGGCGAAAAAGTGCCGCGGATACCTTCGGGGAACAGACCAACCAGCTCACCCTGATCGAAAAGCCGCGTTGCATTCTCCTGGCTCGCCACCACACCGCCAAGCTTCGTCAGAAAGTTGGCGAGGAACGGCGTCCGAAGCAGCGAATGGATGATCAGGAAACGAGGCACGCGCTTTGTGTGAGTGAACAGCAGCGACAGGTGCATCACCGCGTCAAGAGGCATGAAGCCGCGGTGATTCGAGACGAAAAGGCCCTTTCCCGTGGCTGGAATGTTTTCCATACCCTCGGATTCGATCCGCCAGTAGATGTTACGCAGAAACGCGAACCACCCACCCCAGGCGCGAATGTAATCCACATCCAGGCCCCAATCGTCATAAGATCTCGCGAGTCGTTCGGGATGTGCCCCCGGCTTCGCGGTAAGAAACGCCCTCAGTGCCTCGACCGTGGATTGTGACGGCCGGAAGCCCAGTTCGCGTGCAGCCCGGTCGCCGGATAAGGTCCAGTTGAACACGAGTTCCGCCAGAGCGCCGCTGGGCGGGACGCCGATGCGGCTCGTTCCGGCGGCGCGTAACGCTTTCTTCAGAGGAATCGTGCCTTCCCCCGCAATGTTGAAGATGCCAGTCGCGTCCGCCTCGACCGCGTCCACAAAAGCGTTCGCCGCATCGTTCACGCTGATGAACTGGAGATTCGGATCGCGGCCCGCCACAGCCGTGGCCGAGCCGCTGAGCATTTTGCCCACGATGAGATCGCCTTCTTCCGCTGCCAGAACATTCGTCAGCCGAAGCGCCGCCCAGTTCGGATGCCGCGCCGCGGCTTCTTCCGCTTGCAACCAGCGCTGGGCTTTATCGTTCGGCGGCAGAAGAGAAATCCGCGACTCTTCCATTACACCGGGATTCTTGGGATTCGAACCGTACGAATAGGCGTGGCTGCGAATCACCAGGCGCCGAAGGTCGGTGCGGCTTGCGATCTTCTCGAGTTCAGAAAGTTCTCCCGGAAACCAGATCGCGGCCTCGGCGTGCGGGTCCACTCCCGAATCGACGGCCGTATGGCCACGGCGGGCCAGCTCCGCCTTCACGGCCCGTGCGACCGGACCGTCAAAACCGCAGACTGCAATCTTCATTATTGAGGACCTCTGCTTCCGGCAGCTATTTTCTGACAATGCCGTGAAGAAAAGTATCACACATCTGGCGCAGCACGCGGTCGTCGTCGAGGATTTCCACTTCCTTGCCCCCAAACAGCTCGTGCATAAGGAGGATGCCGGTCAGGCTGGCGAGGAATATGGCGGCGGCCGCTTCCACATCGACATCCTCGCGCAGTTCGCCGAACTGCTTGCGTATGTTCAGGAATTCGGTAAAAAGAAGCCGTCCTTGGACGATGAAGGTGCCATAAAAAAGCGCCCCGACCTTCGGGTCGCGCATCGATTCGGAAAGAAGTTTTCCCAGAAACGGCACGCGGCGCCGGTACTGGTCGAGGATCACCCCCGCCAGGATGTGCAGCTCGTCCGCCAGCGTTTCGCCAGGCATGCGCAGTTCCGGAGCCTGTGCCGCCGCTGCCATCAACTCCAGCTCCCGCTCCAGAACCGCCTTCAGGATGTTCTCGCTCGAATGAAAATACCGAATGATATCGAAGGCGGCGACGCCGGACGCTTTGCTCAATTTGTCGAGGGTAATGTCGCGCAACTCTTCCTTCGCAAAAAGCTGCATCGCGTGATCGAGGACTGCTCGTTGACGCTCTGAATCCATCGATTTCATCGGCGAATTGACTCCTCTGCGGCGCGTGAGCCGGCGGATGCGTTGAACGTGAAATAACGCGCCGCCAGCGCAGCCCCGTCCTGATCGCGGCCCGTCAAAATGGCTTTGGCAACCCGCTGCGCCGATATGATCACCGGCGTAATGCCACCGCCCGGCTGCGTCCAGTGCCCTGTTAAATATACGTTATCGATCGGCGTATAAATCGGCAGCCGTTGCGTGCCCAGTTGCTCGGGCGACATCTGCCAGCCCAGCATCCCTCCATTCAGGTTGTTGGTGAACCGCCACGAAGTATGCGCACTCGCGCTGCTCTTCACCACGATGTGGTCATCGATCCCCGGATGCACCTGGCGCAGCCGCGACATTGTTTTGCCTTCGAGCCACGTTTTGTGCGCGGGCCAGTCTGTCACTTCATCGACGTTGACCGGCGAGGGCCGCTGCGTGATCAAAACCTGGCAGCCGGGCGGCGCGATCGCCGGATCGTAGCGCGTCGGAATGAAGATCTTGAAGACGTTCACCATCACATCGGAAACGTCCGGATTGCTCCAGTAGTAACCTTCCGATTCCGCCAGCTTCTCCGGATCCATCCCGCGCAGCCCGATATGCGTGAGGAAACAGGCGAACGTCGGCTTGAGCGATTTCAGGTGATCGATCATCCATCGCCCGACCTGCCGTTCTCCCAGCAGATCGCGATAAGTATGGAGCGCGTCGCCATTCGAAACGATCACCGGCGCATCGAAGTCGAACACCTCCGGATCGCGTTTCGACAGCGTGTGAATCCGAATGCCCGTGGCTTTGCCGTGTTCGCTGCGGATCTCTTCCACTTCCGCGCATTTCAGAATCTTCCCGCCCAGAGCCGTAAACGCGCGGCCCAGGTCGTCCGCGAACTTCTGCGAGCTGCCCTTCGGATAGTAGTTGCCGAGGAAATACGACAGCCGCAGCATCGCGTCGAACACGTACGAAGTCCGGTCCGGCAAAGCTCCCCAGTGAGGCGCGTCCCCCATCATGATTACTTTGAGCCGCGGATCGCTGAAGTGCTCGTCGAGCTTCGCCGTCATCGTGAATTTTTCAAGCCTTTCCGCCTGATCGTTCGAGACGCCTTTGAAGTAATAGAGCAGGCCGTACATGTAGGCCTGCTTCAATTCCGCGAAGTAATTGTCTACGTTGGCCGCTTCGTGCGGGAACCATTCCTTCAGCCGCTGGACGTACGGCGCAAACTCCGACGGCACCGTAAACGCCGGCATCCCGGGCAAGTGGAACTGATCGACCGGATCCATCTTGATCCACTCCGTCTCGATCTCCAGTTCCTTGACGATCTTGCCTGTGAGTGTCGCGGGATTGCCCAGCAGCGGATAGAAATGCGTCGCGGCATCGAAGATGAATCCCTTGCGCCGGAAGGTCGAACAGAAGCCTCCCAGCATGTAGTGGCGCTCGACCAGCAGCACGTTCATGCCGCCGCGCTGCAGCATGTTGGCGCAGAACAATCCTCCGATTCCAGCGCCGATTACGATCGCGTCGTAGCTGCGCGGATACTCGCGCCCGAAGATGACATAAGGATCGTTCGACATTGGCGATCGCTTTTTACGTCAGCCCCCCATCCATATTCCAGACCTGCCCGGTCACATACTTCGAATCGTCGCTCGCGAGGTAGAGCGCCAGCTTCGCAACGTCGTGCGCCGAGCCCGCTTTGCCCATCGGAATTTGCCCGTACAGTTTCCTGCGCGTGGCTTCGTCGATCGACGCCGTCATATCGGTCTCGATAAATCCCGGGGCGATGGCGTTCACACGAACTTCGAATCGCACAACTTCCTTTGCCAGCGCTTTGGTAAACCCGATCACGCCGGCTTTCGACGCGCTGTAGTTCGTCTGACCCGCCATGCCGATAACGCCGCTGGCGCTGGTTACGTTGACGATCGATCCGCCGCGGCGCACCATTTCGCCAATCAGAACCCGTGTGTAGTTAAACGTGCCGGTGAGGTTGGTATCGATGACGTCCTGCCACGCTGAAGGATCCATGCGCATCAGCGGCGCGTCTTTCTTGATACCCGCGTTGTTGACGAGGACGTTGATGGGGCCGAGCGCGGCCTGCGCTTCCTTCACGACCTCGCCGGCGCGCGCAAAATCGCGCACGTCTGCCTGAAGTCCGAGCGCCGACCCGCCCCTGGACACGACGCATTCCACGAGCGCGTCCGCGGCTTCCCGGTTCGAACCGTATGTGAAAGCAACCGCGTAACCGGCAGCGGCGAACTCCTCGACCATCGCTCGTCCAATCCCGCGGCTGCCGCCGGTTATCAATACTGTCACGCCGGCCGGTTCCTTCCGTAGCGTTCATGCGCGCCCACAAATTCACCGGACGCAATTGCGGCACCCATCGAAACTTCCCCACCCAGGATAGTCGCCGTCACGATTTCAGCCAGCTTCGCAGCTTTCCCGGTCCCGACGCAATCCATAATCCGCAGCGCTTCCCGCGGTGTAGGTAACGCCGTGCCTCCACCGACCGTGGCAACGGAAAGCGCCGGAAGCGTGACACTGACGTACAAGCCTTCCGGATGGGGCTCGAAGATTGTTACAGCGCATGAGGAATTAACCACATTCGCAACATCCTGTCCCATAGCGATGAACATGGCGGCGATGCCGTTGGCCGCATGCCCGGTATAGCCGATCGCGCCCGCCTGGAGATTCCCGACAACCGTGGCTTGCCACACACGGAACATCGCGTCCGCGGTTGTGTGCAGATAGAGTCGCAGCACTTCTTTCGTCAGCAGCGCTCCTGCCGTGACCCGCTTGCCTTTGCCTCGCGACATCAGGAAGCCGCTGGCGCGCTTCTCGCCGCAAAGTCCGCTGAAAAGAAAATAGCGAGTTCCGGGATAGTGATCCTGAATCCAGCGGCACGCGGCATCGGTGGCGCGCACGATCATATTCATACCCTGCGCGTCTCCGGTGCGGAATCCGAAGTTGACGATAACCTGCCGCCCTGTCTGATAACACTTTGCGTTCACGAGCTTGCCGTGCCGCGTGGTCGAACCGGCAGCTTCACGGATTTCCGCGAGATGCTCGTCGATCCATCCGGGCAGCGCAGACGCCTGCGCCGTGTCATCGAAAAAAAATACCGGTGCCGTCTGGTTTTCGTCCTGCAGAAGAGCTGTCTGAACACCGCCGGATTTGGTCAACGCGACCATCCCGCGCTCGTAGCTGCGGATGAGCGCCCCTTCCGTGGTCGCCATCGGGACATAAAAAAGCCCCCGCGCGTTCTGTCCGAGAATAAGGACCGGACCGGCGACGCCCATCGGAATTTGCGCAATACCGATCGGATTCTCGATATTGCCGCGCATCAGCTCGGAATCCCAGGAAGCGCTGCCCACGTGCTGGAGGTCCGCGCCCGTCTTGCGCTCTACCCAGCCGCGCCGCCGCCCCACGCGCTCCATGTCGTAGCCGCTGTCTTTCAGACGCGGCAGCAGATCGTCGGGGCCGATCTCCGTCGCGGCAAGATCCTCTAGTTCTTCCATAAACGAATCACCAGAGCTGCATTATTGCCGTCGCAGGAGAATGCATTGATCAACGCGTACTCACCTTGAAAAGGCTGAGGATCCGCCGAAAGACGCAGCCCCGAATCGCTGCAGGTGAAGCCCGCGGTAGGCGGGGCTTGCTGACGCTGCAGGGCAAGTCCGGCGGCGACCGCGCAGAAAGCGCCCGATGCGCCCATCGCTTCGCCGGTAGCGGCCTTGGGAGCTGAAACCGGAATGTTTTCGAGGCGCGCGCCGAAGACATTGCGTAACGCGTGCACTTCCATGGCATCGCCCGCGCGGCTGCCGTTGGCGCCCGCGATGATGCAACCAATCTCGTCCGGGCCAATGCCGGTTTCTTCCAGTGCCTGCGTTATCGCGGCGGTGGCGCCCTCCGCTCGCACGTGGTAGCCCATGATCTCGCGCGCATCGTGCGCCGCGCCAAAGCCGAGGACCTCGAACCACGCCTCCGCACCGCGCGCCTTCGCGGTCTCCTCCGTCTCCATCATCCAGAGCGCGGATCCCTCACCCGCGGCAGTTCCATCGCGGTCAGTACCGAACGGTCTGGTCTTGCCGGTTGGCGACGCAAGCCCGAGCTTGCTGAACCCGAGCGCCGCCTCGTCACAGACCTCTTCCATCCCACCGGCCATCAGGTATTTGGCGCGCCCGAAACGCAGGAACTCCGCCGCGTGCTGAATCGCATAGAGTCCCGACGACAGCCCCGCGCAGATCGTCGAGTTGACACCGCGCAGTTTGTGTTTGATCGCGGCCTGACCCGCCGGCGCGTTGATCACTGTGTTCGGAAATTCCATCGGACTGACCAGTGCCGGTCCTTCCGTCAACCCGCTCCAGTCGAACGTCGCGATACTGTGGACGCCGCCGAACAACGTTCCGCAAACGAGCCCCAGCTCGGCATCGCCCCCGCCCCCGGCATCCTGCAGCAGGCCCGTCGCGCTTAATGCCATCTGCGCGGCCACGCACAGAAATCGCGTGCCCCGATCCAGTACTCGTACGCCTTTATTGCCGAGCCACGGTGTAGCGTTGAAATCGACAATTTCGGACGTCACCGCGCCCGGAAATCGCGCACTGGGAGCGATACCGGACGCACCACTCCACAGCGCATCGCCGAATGCCTCGATCCCCGCACCGATGGGGGAAATAACTCCTGCACCCGTGACCACAACCCGCGGGCTCATTCATACCGTCCAAGACAGAGGGAGGCATTGTTGCCGCCAAAGGCATAAGCGTTATTCAAAACCACGCGCGGGTTCACCTCACGCGCGACGTTCGGCACGATATCGAGTCCGCAATCCGGATCCGCCTCTTCGTGATTGATTGTCGGCGGAATCCAACCCGTATCGAGGGCAAGCGCACAGGCCGCCGCTTCGATCGCGCTGGCCGCGCCCATGGTGTGTCCCAGCATCGACTTGATCGAGCTCATCGGAATCCTCGTCGCGTATTCCGCAAAGAGCGTTCGCACCGCGAGGGATTCAATCCGATCGTTCGTCGGTGTACCCGTGCCGTGAGCGCTGATGTAGTCGATATCCCCGATGCCTTTGCCGCTGTCTTTCATGGCGGCGCTCATCGCACGGATTGCGCCGTCCGCCTGCGGATGCGCCGCCGTCATATGGTGCGCATCGCAACTCACGCCATAGCCCAGAATCTCGGCGTAAATCTTTGCGCCCCGCGCAAGTGCAGCATCGAGGGTCTCGAGTACCAGCATCCCGCTTCCCTCCCCCGGCACCATGCCCTTGCGATTTTTGTCGAAAGGCTGGCAGCGCTCCGGCGCGATCGCACCGAGCCGCGCGAACCCAAGATACGGGATGCGGGAGAACGCATCCGCGCCGCCCGCCAGCATTACGTCGGCGCGGCCCGTCCGGATCAGATCTGAACCATACCCAATTGCATAATTCCCCGCCGCGCAAGCTGTCGGAATCATCAACGACGGCCCGCGCAGATCGAACTCTACGGCGATGTGGGATGGAATCACGTGGCAGGGATAGAGCGCCAGACAATCGGCCGTGACAGCTTCATCCCCTCCCTGCTTCTTCGCATCGTTGTACTGCTCTACAAAAAGCGGTTCGCCGGATGTCGTGCCCATCGATACCCCGGCCCGCCGTCGCGGAATGGAATCCAGATCGAGCCTCGAATCGGAAAGCGCCAGCCGCGCGGCCCCGATCGCCATCTGAGACGCCCTGCCCAGCCGATCCGGCTGCTGCTTTTTCACATGGCACTTCGCGTCGAAATCGCGCACCTCGCCGCCGATATGGGCCGCATAATTTCTGCTGTCGAACGTAGTCACCGGACCAATGCCCGAAGTGCCTGCGAGCAGCGCGTTCCAGAACGTGTCCTTACCGGTCCCGATCGGCGAAATCACGCCGATTCCGGTAATGACCACCCGCCGCGGCGTCATGCGGTGGCGGCGGCGCCGTTGCGCGCGAGCCACTGCTCGACCATCGCAACCGATTCATTCACATTGGTGGCTTTGTTGAATTCCTCTTCCGGGATGTCGATCTTGAACTTCTTGTCGACCGCAATCATCACTTCCATCGCCATAAGCGAGTCGACGCCAAGTTCATCCATATAGTGGGCCGTGTCGGAAACTTCATCCGGCTCCCGCTCCGTGACATTGGCCACAAGCCGTTTGATCTCGGCGCGAATCTCATCTGCTGTGTAAGTTGGCATATTCTGTCCCCGTTCTCCGATTAATCGAGCGGGCGCAACAAGCGAAGCGCCGGCCGGACGTTGTACTTTTCCTGATATTCCCGATGGGCTGCGTCGCCCGGATATTGCTCCGTCGCCGGATAAGGATAAGCGCTCATGCCGTGGAACGGCAGCGGCTCGACCGTCTTTGCAAAAGCCGTATTGGCGTCGGCGTCCTTGGCCCAGCCATCCACCATCAGCAGGAAGTCGCGCTTCCACCCCGGCTTCAACGCAGGCAAACTTTGCGCATCGAACTTCAGCGTCACTTCGTCGCCCGCGCCCATGATCACCATGCGGTCGTCGATTGAGCCCAGCAACTCACGAACATCCCCATACCGTGTGTAGTTTCCGGACGTCGGATTCCAGGTGGAAACCGTCGACACCTGACCGTAAAGAAAATTCTCCGGCTGTTTCCGCTCCGGATGAATCACCGGCTTCGAAAACCCACGGAAATGCAGATCGGCGGCCTGCGCGTCGACCGGCGTCAACACCGTGTCCGGCTTCCCGGTTTCTTCACTCAGGAAGATCTCGTCCCAATAAACGCACAGGTTCGTCACGATCCGGACCTCACGCGAAGCGGAAAGAAACCTGCCCGTAAGATCAACCGAGATCGTCTTGGGTTTGCCCGCCGGAATGCCCATATCCTGGATCACCGTCTGCCATTCCCCTTTGGCGTTCTTCACCTGCAGGTAGGGCAGGATAAGGCCCTCTTTCGTCTCCTGCGAAGCCGCCAGAAATGTGCTGCCGTCAGCCCAGTCGACCCAGCCGCTCAGTACGAGGACCGCGCGATTCGCCGCCGCGGCGTTCCCGAAATCGAGGTCGAGATGGTGCAGCGACGCCACGCCTGTGTAATCGCGCGAGAAGGAATCCGGATACTTCTTGTCTTTCTTCAACAGCAGCGGGAGCACGTCGGCGCCCTTGTCATCCCGGGCCGATTTGGGATGGACAGGCTTCGTCACCCCATAGAGCCGGAAGTCCGGGAACGGCGGCGACTTGAATTTGTCGTTCGTATAGATCGATGTCGCGGCAGGATGGTCGACCGCGATCAACTGAATGCGATCGAGGTACGACACCTCGCGAAGCTCTTCGGTGATGCGAAGTTCATACTTCCCATCGCGTGGAACCATCGCTTCGCCGGGAACCTGCACATACTCGTCGTGATCCACCGGGAAATAATTCCCGTCGCCGGAACTGGCGCCCAGAGGAGCAACACCCAGCACGTCCGTGAGGAAGTTGAAGTTCTTCCCATCCCAGGTGAAGATCATCGGGCACGAGCCCGACAGCCGCTGCGCTTCCTTATAGGTATATGCCTTGCCCGCGGCCTGATGAACTTCATTCTGAATGAGCCCATTTGCCCACGCTGTCCGCACCGTCTCGGCTTCTTTGTAGCCGCGCATACCAAATACGATTGGCTGCCCCAGATAAGTCCGCTTCTGGTAGTGGGAACCCGCCTTCAGCTCGATCTTCGAACCGTAAGCCAGCTTCAGATTTTTGACGCCGAGCAGACCGGCCTTCAGCCAGCCGTTCGAAGTCTCGGTTTCATTTCGCAGGAACTGCAGCGATCCGTCACTGTTGACTGCAATGAGATCGTTGCGCCCGTCGGCGTCGAAGTCAACCGAGGTGAGCGCGGCCGCCTCACTCACGGGCGCGGCGTTTTTGCTGAACTTCTCCAAACCTTCATTGCGGAAAACGGAGCCGGAAACGGCAATGTCTTCGATACCGCGATTCTCCAGATCCGCCAGCGCGAACGTGCCGGCCTTCGCCGCCATCGCCGCGCCCTTCTCAAACGATCCGCGCCGATTGAAGATTGGGAACACGGCTGCCTCGCCGGCCACCACGAGATCAGTCGCCCCGTCGTTATTGAGATCCATCGCCGCCAGAGTCTTTGCGCCTGCTGGAATCAGATCCAGATCCTGCGCCTCGTAACGCCCGCCGAGCTTATCGACGTAGAGAACGCCCGGACGGTCGGAGTAAGAGACGACCAGATCCATCCCGTCGGTGTCAGGTGTCAGATCGAAGAGCGTTCCATCGAGCGCACGCCCCTGCACGAACGGAAAACTATTCGAGACGTCGCTGAAACCCGCCGTGCCGTTGTTGCGAATGAGAGCAGACTTGTCGCCAAGCAGGAAGAGATCGAGATCGTAGTCGTGATCGTAGTCGAGCCAGACAGCTCTGTTGAACGCGCCTTCGGGCAGATTGACGGCGAGCTTTTCGAACTTGCCCTTGCGATTGGTCCAAAGCTGCGCGCCCGATTTGGTGAGGATGGCCAGGTCGGCGAGCCCGTCATTGTTGTAGTCGCCAGGCGAGATCGAAATGACGTCTTTAATATCGTTGAGACCGGCGTCGAGCGGCGTGGTCGAGCCATTCTTGAATATTCTGATGCCGCTATTTGAATACGCGATCACCTCAGGATTGCCGTCACCGTCGATATCAGCCGTCACAACCCCTGCACTTGCGGCATCGAATCCATCGGCCAGTTTCCGCGCGGCAAGCCTGGTCGGCTTCGCTGTGTCGGCTTCCTTCGCGTTCTGCGGATCCGTGATGTCGTAGACCTCGGCATAGAAGCTCCACTCGAGATCTTCCGGAACCGCCGCGCCAGCCTGCTGTTTTTTGATGTCGTTGAAGGTCTTTTGCTCGCGCGCGGCATCTTCGGCGCGACTCATAGTGCGATAGGCGTTGTACAACTGAAAGTGCGGACCCGCCAGGCGCGGATTAAGCCTCGTGCTTGTTTCAAATTCCTTGAGCGCATCGTCGGTCTTGCCATTCAGCTTGTAAAGAACGCCCAGATTGTAGTGGGAGATCGGCTCATTCGGCACGAGCTTGACCATGCCCTGAAATTCGGCAATCGCCTGGTCGTATTTCGAATCCTTCTTATAAGCGATGCCGAGATTGAACCAGGTATGCGGGATTTTCGGATCCTGCTTCTGCGCCTTCTCCAGTTCCGCGATGCCCTCCGCCGTTTTCGCCGCATGCAGCAGCGCGATCCCGTAGTTGACACGCTCCCGCTCGGAATCCGGCACCATATCGAGCGCCTTCTTGAATTGATCGACCGCCTGCGTCTGCGTCGTCGGATTCTCGTAGAACGCCTTGCCGAGATTGCGCGCCTGTTCGAGGCGGTCCTGTTGCGCTGTCGACCCGGTCTGGAACCCGAGCAAGAGCACGCCGGCCAACAAACCGGCCAGCCCCGCGCCGACGTGGACTCCCCGGAGCCTCACTTCGCTGCTACCTTCCATGCCGGCAGCTTGTGCCCGCTGCCTTCCGTGATCTTGTTGATCTTATTGATCTGGACGCCATCGATCGACTCGACCAGACCGCTCGGCCAGTGGATCTCGACCGAATCGACCTTCGTCGCTTTTCCGACTCCCAGATGCGCGCGCTTCGTGCTCTGCCCCGCGTAGCCGTTGCCGCCATCGATCTCATGGATCTGCGTCAGCCCGCCCGCCTTCAACGTAATCCGCGCGCCGATCGCGTCGCGATTCGACTTTGTACCGGTCAGCTTGAACTGGACCCAGTTGCCGCCGCCTTCAGTCACACCGCGATAAAGGTAAGGCATCTGATCGGCGTTGGCCTGATAGAGATCGAGGCGCCCGTCGTTGTCGAAGTCGCCCATGCCGATCCCGCGGCCGTCCTTGTCGTTATCGACGCCGGCTTCGGCCGAGATTTCCTTGAATGCCTGACCGCCCAGATTGCGGAACATCTTCTTCTTCTGATAACCGCTCCAACTCATGTTGCCGATATTCGGCCAAAGACGAGCGTCGGTAAAATCGACACCTGGCTGCGTGATGAGGTTGACGACGACCGGGATGTAATTGTCCTTGCCCCCCGACCGCAGGCCATCGACGACGAAAAGGTCCTTCCATCCGTCGTTGTCGAAATCGCCGAACTTCGCCGACCATCCCCAGAGCGTTTCGCAGGTATTGGTCTCGCGCGACACGTCGGTGAACGTGCCGTCATGATTGTTGTGCCACAGCATGTTGCACTCTTTCATGTATTCGTCGGTGATGTTCGTGACGTAGATGTCGAGCCAGCCGTCGTTGTCGTAATCCGCCACGTCGGCGTTCATGCCCTTGCGGGTGTCGAAGCCAGTCGCAGTTTCGGTCTTCTCGGTAAACGTGCCGTCGCCGTTATTGAAGAAAATGCGATCGGTCCCGTAGTCGCAGGCAAGATAGACATCCTGAAATCCGTCGTTATTGAAATCGCCGTGGCCGATGTCGAGCGTCCAGCCGGTGTGTTTGCCGAATCCGGCCTTGTCGGTGACTTCGACGAAGTGTCCGTTGCCGGTGTTGTGCCAGAGCGTGACGCCGCCGCCGTTAACCGCGTTGTCGAGGTCGTTGGGCAGCACGTGCGGGTCTTTTCCGTCGAGAAGATTCACCGGCTTGAAGTAGTTGCCGAACATCACGTCGAGCAGCCCGTCGTTGTCGTAATCAAACGCAACTGCCGCGATGGTGTTCCCGAATTTGTTGAAACCCGATACCGCGGACACATCCTTGAACTTGCCGTTTCCTTCGTTGTGGTAGAGAAGCGGTGTGCCGAAGCGGGCGACCAGAAGGTCTTCCTTGCCGTCATTGTCGTAGTCGAACCACAACGCATCGGCAACGATCTTGTCCGGGTCGTTTCCTTTTGAGACGCCAGCCGCTACCGCTACGTCGGTGAAGGTCATGTTCCCGTTGTTGTGGAATAAATGGTTCGGCTTGCCCGAATCCGAGTCCGTTACGAAAATATCGTCGAAGCCGTCGCCATCGTAATCGCCGACAGCGGCCGAGGACCCGCCCGACGTAAACATCCGCAGGACGTCCGCCGTGGGTCCGTTGAAATGCCGTGTGTGATGGACAATTTGCACACCAGCCTTCTGGGTCACATCGGCAAAGCGAATCTTCGCCTCGATCCCCTCGACTGCCCAGACCGCCGCCGGCAGCGCCAGCGCGGCCGCGATCCAGCCTTTTCGGCCCAGCCTCACTGGATCCTCCAGAGTTCCTTCAGGTCCGTATCGACTCGCTTGTTCGGATCCAGCACATTATTTATGTAGGTATCCAGATCTTCGCCCTGCTTCGAAAGTCTGTCCTTCAACGCCTGGCTGTCCGGAAAAGCTGCCGCCCCTTCTTTCCAGATGGCCTTCGCTTTGTCGAGGTTCTCCGTCTTCCAGTAACCGTCGCCCAGCGAAATATACACACGCACGTGGTAGCTCTTCTTCGGCTCCATCTTCTGCATCGCGTATGCCTTTTCGAGGTCGGTTACTCCCATCCCCGCCCGCCCGAAAATCTTCGGCCAGTAAAGGTAACTGTTACCCCGTGTGTAGAGCGCAATCCATGTCGGCTTGAGATCGATGGACTTCGTGAACTGTGTCAGCGCCGTGTTGGCCATGATGACCTGCGTGATCGAACCTGCTGCCGCGATCTTGTCGACGTAAGCAAATCCATAGTTCAGATAAGCGTTGCTCGATGTCGGGTGCGCCTTCACCAGTTGCTCGAAGAAGGCGATTTCCTTGTCGAAATCGGCCACCGCGCCTTCTTTCGGATGCGCCGCGATGGTCTGTCGGAGCACCCCCTGCCGGTATTCACTCGCATTGCGGAGACTGTCCGGATCGTTCTGAACCGCCTGCTGCAGCAACGGTACTGCGGTAGCGTAATCTTTCGCGTTCAGCGCCTGTTCGGCTTTGTCGAATGGATCGTCCGCCGCTGCGGCCGAAACCGCCAGCACAATCGGCAATGCCGCCAGGAGTACATTCATGCGGTAGCTCATCTATTTCCTCTTGCCGCTCCCTTCAACAATCTTCTGGATTTTGTCGACCGCGGGAACACTGAATACTTCGTGCTCGCCCGCCGGCCAGCGAACTTCAATCTGATCGACCTTCGTGGCTTCGCCAAGGCCGAAATGAACTCTGGAGCTGGATTGCCCCGCGAAACTATTGCCGCCGCTGATGAACTGCAGGCGGGTCATGCCATTCGCCGTGAGCCGCACCTGCGCACCCACCGCCGTCTTGTTCGACTTGGTGCCTTCCAGCGCAAACTGCACCCAATGATTCGCCGTCGGCTCCGTATTGCGATAGAGGAACGGCTCGCCGTTGGCATTGGCGACGAACATATCGAGGCGGCCGTCGTTATCGAAGTCCGCAATCGCCACGCCCCGGCCGTCGCGGATCGAATCCACTCCGTGCCGCCTGGCTTCATCTTTGAAGATCTGCCCCTTCTCGTTATGGAAGAGTCTCTTCTTCTCGTATCCGCTCAAACTCTTGTTCCCCATCGGAGGCCAGTTGCGCGCATCGGCGAAATCGATGTTGGGAGTCGTCACCATCGTGAAAACGTCCGGGACGTAGCTGTCTTTACCAGCCGACACCCAGCCATTTGTCACGTAGAGATCGAGCCAACCATCGTTGTCGTAATCGAAGAACTTCGAACCCCAGCCCCAACCTGTTTCGGACGTGCCCGTCTCACGCGACACATCGGAAAATGTCAGGTTGCCGTTGTTGTGCCACAGGAAATTCCCCTCGCGCATATAGTCGTCGGTAATGTTGGTGACGTAGATGTCGAGCAGGCCGTCGTTGTCAAAATCGCCCCAGTCGACGTTCATGCCCTTCTTCGTATCGATGCCAATGGCCTTCTCCGTGATATCGCTGAAGGTCCCGTCGCCGTTGTTGTGGAAGAAGCGGTCGGTGCCGAAATCGCATGCGACGTAGAGATCGTCGAAGCCATCGTTGTCGGCGTCGGCATGACCGAGGTCAAGCGTCCACCCGCTCAAATGGTGGAACTTGCCGTTCCCGTCGCGAGTCCCAAGCCCGACTTTTTCGGTCACATCGGTAAACGTCCCGTTTCCGTTGTTGTGATAGACCGTAACGCCGCCGCCGTTATTCGCCGTCTCGAAGCTCTCCGGAAAGAACCGCGGCGAATCCGGCTTGAAGATATCGATCGGCTGGAAGTACGCCCCCACGAACAGGTCGAGCTTGCCGTCGCGATCGTAATCGAAGGCGATCGCCGTGATGGCGTTCTTGTAACCGTCGATTCCCGCCTGCTTCGAGACATCTTTGAACTTGCCGTTGCCCATGTTCTGGAACAACTGGTTATGTCCAAAGCGAACCACCAGAAGATCAGGACGTCCGTCGTTGTTGAAATCGAACCAGAGCGAGTCCGCCACCGCGTCCTTCTCGTCGTTCGAGTTGGCGACACCCGCCGCCTCCGCGACATCCGTGAAGGTGAAGTCATGGTTGTTGTGGTAGAGATGGTTTTTCCCGCCAAGCTTGGAATCCGTCACGTAAACATCGTCGTAGCCGTCACCGTCGTAGTCCGCCACAGTAGCGGACGCGCCCAGCGCCGTATACCCCGCCATGATTTTGGCGTAGGGATTGTCGAACACCCGGTTGCTGTGTTTTGCATTGATACCCGCCGATTTCGTCACGTCCTGAAACCAGCTCTGCGCGACGGTCTCCCCTCCGACCAGAGCGATCGAGAGGCAGCCCAGACAAGCAACAACCGTTGTCGCGATCAGTTTCATCTGGCGGCAACCTTTGCCAGAGCCAGCCTGGCCGGAACCGCCTTTTCCCCGGCAACCTTCGGATAGTTCTTCTCCACGATCTCGTTCTTGCCTTCGGTGATCTGGATGATCCGGTTGCCGGCGACATTTTTGAACGATTGCACCGTATGCGAAACCGGCCATTTCACCGTGACTTCGTCCACCGAGGTGGCGTCGCCCAGCCCGAAATGCTGCCGAAGTGAGTTTTCCGAGCCGTAACCATCGCCCAGAGTGATTTCGCGCATCTGCGGTTTCCCGTTCACTTTGATCGAAACCCTCGCGCCCACCGCATCCCGATTCGACTTCGTGCCAACGAGCTCCACTTGCAACCAGTGCCGCTGCAATCCGACTTCGTTACGCAGCAATGCATGCTTGTCCGTCGAAGCCGAGACCGCAATGTCCATTGCGCCACGATTCCAGAAGTCCGCCACCGCGACACCGCGGCTGTTCAGCAACAGATCGTTGCCCGCCGCGCGGCCGACTTCTTCGAACGAACCGTCGCCTTTGTTGCGCAGATAGCGATTGTGCTCCCAACCATGCCACGACGTGTGTCCGAAATGGGCCGGGTCGAAAAGAATTCCGGTCTTGTACATCTTCTGTTCGCTCACGACGTTGTTGAGAAAGTCGAGTTCGATTTCCGTATCCTTGTCGTTGTAGACCCATCCGTCGGCGGCGTAGATGTCCTGCCAGCCATCGTTGTCGAAATCGGCAAAGCTCGCGCCCCAGAACCAGCCCAGCGGATTGGCGTCGTTCTTCGCCGTCGTGTCCTCGAAAGTGCCATCGCCTTTGTTTCGGAAGAGATTGTTCCCCGAGGCCATATCCTGGAACACTTTGATGAAGTTGAAGCCCGACTGCTGGAAGATCTGGAAGTAAAGCGGCATGTCGGTAATCCAGACGCCCTGCCGCCAGGAGTTGATCATGTAGCGGCCGACCGTCGGCCATTCGGCGTACCAGGCTTCTTCCGAGCGGATATTTGTGACGTAGATGTCGAGCTTTCCGTCGTTGTCGTAGTCGCCCATGCTGGCGTTCATGCCGGCGCCATACGCGAGCGTCCCGGTCTTGACCGTGACATCGGTAAAAGTGCCGTCCCCGTTGTTCCGGTACAGCGTCTTGCGGCCGAAATCGTTCACGACATAGAGGTCGGGATAGCCATCGTCGTTGTAGTCGCCCCAGACGCTTCCCAGACAAAGGCCGATTTCGCCGACACCCGATTTCTCCGTGACGTTCGTGAATGTTCCGTCGTGATTGTTGTGATACAGCTGATTCTTCAGACCGTTCCGGGCGTAGAACGTCGTGGGAATGTCCAGCCGCGGATCAAGATACCGCCCGACATAAAGATCGAGGTACCCGTCGTTGTCGTAATCGGCCCATGAGGCGACCGTCGTGCAACAATCTTCCGCGATGCCCGACTTCTTGGTCACATCGGTAAACGTGCCGTCGCCGTTATTGTGGAAAAGCTGGTTCGGCTTGAACGTCCGGCTGACGAACAGATCTTTGTGGCCATCGTTATCGAAGTCGGCGAACAGCGCCGTGCTCACGCCATCCAGACCGGCCAGACCGGCCTTCGCCGTCACGTCCTCGAACTTGCCGTTCCCCAGATTGCGGAAAAGCTTCGATTCAACGCCGTCGGGAATGAACAGGTCATAGAGGCCATCGTTGTCGTAATCCGACGCTGTGATCCCCGCCGGACCGTACTTGATCATGGCGAACTTCAGCTTCTGATTGAGAAATCCGGGATAATACTGATTCTTGAAATCGACGCCGGCGTTGGCGGCCACATTGGTGAAGTGAGGCGTGTCCCCGATCGAACGGTCCCCGGAGACGAGTGCTCCCGAGGTGATTACCAAACCCTTGTCCCCGCCCTTGAACCCCATCCGGAAATAGCCGCGATCGATGCCTGCGTACTGCGCGCCATGCGGAGTGCCGATCAGCTCAAATCGGACCACGGCCCCGAGATCGTCCCGCGATCCCCATTTCTCGAGCCGATGGATATGGAAAGTCAGTTCTTCGATGGAGTCGAATCCGTCGAGGTAGGCGCGCCACTCCGCGAGCGCAGCGGCGTGATCTTCGCCGGTACCATCGGAGCTGAACAGTTCTTTGTGGATGCCATCCTTCAGCGCCACCTGCTTGAGCGTCGCCATCCCGAATCGGGACCCCTGGTACTGTGGAGAAAAGAAGCCATCGATCGCAGCATAGTCGCGCGTCTTCATGGCGTGACCGAGATCCTTCAGCGTGCCGGTGATCTCTTTGCCTTCGTCGAAGAATCGGTTGCCGGCCGAATCCATGTATTTCACCGACACGACCCCGGCGCCCGCTACGAACAACAGCGGCACCAACCCAAAAAGAACAATTCCCTTCGCCTTTGCCAAACCCCGCCTCCACCCTGTTCAAGGACTAACTAAACCTGCTCGTCTTACCAGAAGCTCGCCGCGAACTCCAGAAGCTCGCCGCGAACTTTTGCGTATCAAACACCACCAAACGACTGCAACGTGGAGTGTTCAAGTATTTTACTTTAATCAGTACTGTGAAAGTACTATCTATTTCGTTTCTTAATCCATCGATAAAACTTGGGGCAAAAACGTACCAAAATTCAGCGCGGAGAGTGAGATGCAGTCGGGCGGAAGCTGGTCAAGGGCGCCTTGCTACGCCTTGGCCTTCCGTCCAGGTATAGCGGCCAGCTCTAAGATTTGAAAGGGTTTCCTTCTTTCCGCTGGGCCACTCTACGACGGCGCGATCGATTGTTTCGTGACTGCCGAGTCCGAAAGTCAGGGGCAATTCGGACTGCGAAAGATAGCTCGATCCGCTTTTGACTGTAAGAGAGCTGTAACGACCGCCATAGTATATTCGTACTAGAGCACCGATGGCGTCCCGGTTGGATTTTGTCCCCACCAACTCGAATCGAATGCTGTGCCGCTGGCTTGCCGGAACGGTCGGATCGTTGCGGTAAAGCCGAGCCGGGCCGTGGTTCGTTGTAATGATCACGTCGGGATCGCCGTCGTTGTCGAAGTCCCCGAACGCCGCCCCTCGTCCCACTTTCGGCTCCGCGAAGGCCGCTCCCGCGGCGGCGGTCGCGTCGTGAAATTCCCCGCCGCCGGCATTCATAAAGAGGTACGGCGGCTGTTCGTACGTCACATCGGGGCGGATATTTCGAACGGTGTCGTCGATGTGCCCATTGACCACCATAAGGTCGAGCAGACCGTCCAGGTTGATATCGAAAAAGAAGCACGCGAACCCGAGGCTGTGCCGGGAGATTCTTCCGATTTCCGATTGTGGCGCGCGATCCACAAATACCCCGTTCCGGGCTCCCCGGTACAGCCCGATCATTTCGTCGTCGAAGTTCGTGACCGCGATCCCGGGAACTCCTGAATTCTCGTAATCCGCCACATCGACACCCATTCCGGCCCGCGCCTTCCCATCCTCGCTGAAGGCGACGCCCGCTTCGATTGCCACATCCTTGAAAGTCCCGTTGTGGTTATTGCGATAAAGCTTGTTCGGCTGCGTGTCGTTGGCGACGAAGAGGTCCGGCCAGCCATCCAGATCGTAGTCCAGCATGGCCACGCCGAGCGATTTTGAAGTGCTGTCGAAAACTCCGCTTTTCGCCGTCACATCTTCGAACGTCCCATCGCCCCGATTGTGGAAAAGCCAGCAGGTAGCACCCCGGTAGGCTTCGGGCGTGCAGTAGGATTTGTGACTGCCGTCGAGGCTGCAGAAGACATCCTGCCCTTCGGACCATCGCACATAGTTCGCGACGAACAAGTCCAGATGCCCATCCCGGTCGTAATCGAACCAGAGCGCGGACGTGCTGAAACCACTGCGCCCGCCCAGCCCGCTGCGCTGGGTGGCATCCGTAAATCCCCCATGTCCATTGTTCTGGAACAGCCGGCTCTGGCCGACCGCTGTGATGAACACGTCCGGAAAGCCGTCGTTGTTGAAATCCCCGACCGCCACGCCCATTCCGTACATCTCGACATCGAGACCGGCACGATGGGTCACATCGGTGAAAGTTCCATCGTGGTTGTTGCGGTAAAGAGCCATGGTTGCCGCCTTCGCGGTCGGCTTCGTCCGATGTCCCGGCCAGTCAGCCCCATTGACCAACAGAATGTCCTGCCACCCATCCTTGTCGTAATCGAGAAAAGCGACCCCGGAACCAAGCGTCTCCGGAAGGTATTTGCCCCCGAATGCCCCGTTGTTGTGCTTGAATGAAATCCCGGCTTTGGCGGTAATGTCGGTCAGCCGCACCCCGGGGTCGGCCGCGCCCGCGGTAGCCGTGAAGATCAGATACCCGGCCACTACTACCCCGGCCCAGCTATGGTGAGTCTGGTGGGGCAGGCGGTTTCGCCTGCCATCCGGGTCCTCAGCAGCATTCATGGAATCTGCGCGATTCCGCTTCGCACTGCGTAGAGCACCAGTTCGGCGGTCTTATGAACCCCGAGCCGATCCATAATGTTCGCCCGATGGACCGCCACCGTGTTCACGCTCAGATCCAAAAGGCCGGCGATTTCGCGCGTCGACTTCGCCTCGGCGATCAACTGCAGGATCTGCCGCTCTCGCGGCGTGAGCTGAGCCTCACCCTCGGTCGGAATCTCGAACGGTCTCTGCAGTTTTTCATCGATGACTTTGCGGCCCCGGGCAACGTTCCTGATCGCCGCCGCCAGATCCACTTCCGACGCGTTCTTGAGCAGATACCCGCGCGCGCCTGCCTTCATCGCGTTCCGCACGTAGTTCGCTTCCTCATACATGCTGAGAATCACCACCCCAACGCCGGGCAGAAACTTGAGGATTTCAATCGTCGCCTGGTTGCCGTTCAAGCCCGGCATCGCCATGTCCATCACAATCACGTCGGGACGCAGCGACCGCGCCAGTTCCACCGCCTGCACGCCGTTACACGCCTCACCAACGACCTTAATTCCGGCTTCGTCATCCAGCAGCCGCCGGAAACCCTTCCGCACCAGAGAATGATCGTCAGCCAGCAGGACGCGAATTTCAGTTGTCATAACCGGCACCCGCCGCGCGGCTCAGAACAGCAGCGGAACCGCCCAGCGGCACATGCAGAGGAACCCGCAGCCGCACCAGCGTTCCCCCGCTCTCCGGCCGCAGGAATTCGATTTTCCCGCTCAGCAATTCCGCGCGCTCCCGCATCGCGATCAACCCCATCCCCCGCGATTTCGTCTGGCTCTCGGGCGCAAGCCCGATTCCCCTGTCCTCCACCTCGAGTTCCAGCAGTTCCTTCGAAAAGCGAATTCGTACCCAAGCCGAGACCGACCGCGAGTGCTTCGCCAGGTTATTCAGCGATTCCTGCAAAACCCGGTAGACGTGGATCGGAATATCATCGCCCAATTCGGACTCCAGCTCGTGGCTCACACCCGATTTTGCCAGATCCACGTGGATCCCCGTCTGTTTTTCGAAAACCGAGAGATACCAGTCGATCGCCTCTTCCAGACCACCGTCGTCGAGAATCGAGGGATGCAAAATCTGACTCAGGCTGCGTGTTTTGTCCAGCGCGTCCTGCGCAATCGTACGGATTTCATCGAGGTCGCCGGTCAGTTGTGGCGGACAATGCTGCCTCCTGGCGCGCCCCAGCATGGCGCCCACCGCCGTCAACATCTGGCCGAACTCATCATGCAACTCGCGCGAGATCGAGCGGAACATTTCCTCCTGCATAGTAATGAGTTTCCGGGCGAGGCCACTTCGTTGCTCCGACAGCTGTTCCATTCTGCGAAAAATAGTGCGATTCGCACGAATCAGCATCAGACTCGTCAGGGCAATCGCGCCCAGCGCGGCTGCGAACAGCCAGTAAATCTGCCCTTCGACCCGGTCGTAAATGGCCCCCACACGCGCGGCGGTCCGCTGTTGCGTCTCGTTGTTTTCAACCAGCAGACGGGAAACCGCCGTCATCAGGCTGGCTTCCTGCGGCTCCAGTGAATTCTGCACCAGCGCGCGCGCCTGCGCCTCTTTGCCATCCCGGGCCAGGGTGAAAATCTGATCTGTGGAGATCCAGAATTGCGAAAGCCCCCGCCGGAAGGCTGCCTGCCGCTCGGGGCTGTTCACGAAAGACGTCAACTGCCCCTCGATCCGGATGGCGTCGCTTATATCCTTCCGAATTCGCTCGAACTGCGCGCTGTATGCATAGAGCGGATACGATTCGTCACCGCTCAGCATGTCCCGCATAGCGAGTCCAAGTGCGCTCAAATCGTTCTGCGTTCGCAACAGTTGCAGGGAATCCTTGCGATTGCGCTCGATGGTCTGGTTTTGCAAATCCCGCAGCCCCGCGATCTGATAAAGCGCATAAAAGCAAAACGCAGCCACGACGGCGAGGGTAATCGCCAGCCCCGCCAACAGACGGGCCGTCGGGGACCGGAATCCTTTTTTTAAAACGGTGCGCTTCAAGGGCTTCCCCCGATTATCGTTGATTCGTTCGGGCAAAGCGCGAAGAACCTGGCAGTCGGACAGGGAGTGCCGCGAAAGAGCGGATTTGATCTCAGCCGGGAAACGGCGCCTAAAGCGCCTGGTAGCTGTACTGCGGGCGGGCGAGCGCGCGGGTCTCTCGCGCCAGGCCTTCCATCTGCTCGATGATCGACTTGAGATCGAACGAGAACGGCACGAGCCCATCGACCAGCAGTCTGGCTTCGATACCCCAGACCAGCATGATGAATGTCATCTGCTGCTCGAAGAGGCCCATCGAGAGATCGTCCGGATCGCTCGTGGCCTGGACGCATTTTGCGGTGGCAATGGAGTAAAGACGGCTGAAATCGCGCGAAGCATCCCGGAGATACTCCCGAAGCAGATCGCGCTGAATCTTGCGATAGCACCCCGCCAGCGTCTCGCCGTGGGCCGACAGGAGAAATTTCCGGTCCATCTGCGAAGCCAGGCGCAGCATAGGCCGATATTGTGTCGGTGAGAAGTTTTCCAGAAACGAAACGTCCGAACCGTAGGACGATACCGGACGATCGGAGCCTGGCGCAAACCGCGTCAGCAAGCCAACTGCTGTGATGAGCAGAAGGACTATCGAGAGCCCGATGATCACCGATTAAACCCCGGTCGAAGGTTCCTGTTCACGTTACTGAACACAATATCCCTCTCACAAATTTGCCACAATACTGAAAAGCGTTATAGATGCCGATGTTAACTGACGGCTATGAGGTACTGGTAAGGTGGGTCTGCGGTTATCCGCGGCCCCGCGCGGCTCTCGACAGCACCCGGTTGATGTCCACCAGTTGCTGCTGAAGCCGGGTTCTGTCGTCATTCGAATCGACTGATTCGAGCTGGACCCGCACCTCACCCTTTTTCGACAACAGCCCGGCCCCAGCCAGCAGAATGACGCCTGCAGCCGCCACAATCCACAGATCAAACGTGTAAACGACCCGGATCCCGAGGGCCGTATAAATAATGTCCTGCGCGACGCCCACACCGAAATAAAGGGCATACCCCGTCGCGTAGATCATTCTATTCGGAGAAAGCCGTAGTCGATAACGAAATAGAAATAATTGGATAAGAACCAGGAACAGCAGAAGCCCAAGAACAATCGAGCGCTCAACGATGTAATAGATACGGAGAATTGGGAATTCCCCGCTGGACGTTCTCAAGTCCGGGATGGCGTAGACCACAGAAACGGCGATGGCCAGCCCCATTGACCACGAGATGGCCTTGCGGCCCACGCTCGCGATCCCAGGGTAGTCTTCAAGGATCAACCGATATAGTTCAAGGACAACGAGATACGCCAGAATCCAAAGGATTGGCGTTGATAAAAAATAGACTTGAGCGTACAGGTCCGAACGAGGAGGAATCGGAAGGACGACCACATTCTGGAGGGCTTCAGCCCCCAGAAAAAGAGTCAGAGCCAGATACACGCCCGCCAGCTTCTGCGACCACAGCCGCCACAATAAAACAAGGTGGCATGCGATCGAGAAAATCAGGACGCGTTGTGACCAAACCTCCGATTGCATAGCCGGAGAACCAGAACTTGAAGTCTAACACTCTCCGGCTTTTGCAAATGGGGAAGGGGTTATTTTACGTTGCCGCAGGGATAGCAACCGGGCGCCGGGGAATAGGCTGTTGCCATGTTGGCAATAACCGAAAACTGCAGAGCAAGCAATAAGGCGAAAACGACTTTGCGAACCATGTACAATCTCCTGAGTTGAATCTTGCAGTACCAACGGTACTGAATACTCTAGTAGTGTACATTGGATTACATTTGCTGCCATCAGATAAATCTTATAAATCTTAATTTTTTTGTTCAGATTCACCCAGGAAACTTTCCTACAAACTACGCACTGGAAGGGTTACAACGTCGTCTATCCGCATCGTTTCCTTCACCACGAAGGGTTCCCCGAACTTGACGCCGATCAGATTTCCATAAAAGCGGGCGACTGTGGAAAGGCGATCGCGAATTTCGGTCTCATCCGGAAAAATGTCTGCACCGCCGCTTACCGCCGCGTATTGCGACCGATACGCCAGCAGCGATTCCATGCGCCTTTCGAAATGCTGCGAAATATCGACCACGAACGAAGGCGTCACGTTGGCATAGAGAGAGGAGTAGATGATCTTGTACGGGCGGTGCGGTTCGCTGCGCTGATCGAGTTTCCGGAGCCCGGCAAGGAAGCACGCTTCATAACCAAGCTCGGCGGTTCGGTAGTGGTCGGGGTGGCGTCCCTCCCAATAAGGCAGAATGACGGTCCGCGGACGCAACTCCCGCAACCGCTGCGCGAGCGTCAAGCGCCCCGCGAGAGAGTTTTCGAGCCGGGCATCGGGAAAGTGCAGGTTCTCGCGGTGGCCAACCTTCAGGATCTTCGCCGCAGCCTCCGACTCCACTACCCGGATTTCCGGGGAACCGCGTGTCCCCATGTCGCCGGCCGTGAGGTCGATGATGCCGGTCCGGTATCCGGCCTCGGCCATACGAAGAAGGGTGCCGCCGCAGGTCTGCTCGACGTCGTCAGGATGAGCCGCAATGGCCAGCAGATCGATCATCTGGCCATTCTCCCCTATGGCAGCCGCGCTCGTTGGCGACTCGGGCGTCCGCCGCCCGGTGCGCCTACCAGTAGATGTCCCGCCTGGGGAAATACCGCGATCGCGCTCCCATCACCTGCACCAGCAAGATGCCGGAGACGAATCCGCCGATATGGGCTGCGTAAGCGACGCCTCCGCTGGCCACCTGCGTGTGCGCGATGGAACCGTACTCGCTGAAAAGCTGCATAGCAAACCAGTAAACCAGGAAGAAGATCGCCGGAATATCGGCCATCGTGACAAAGAAGAACAGGAACACGAGGGTGTGGATTCGCGCGCGCGGAAACTTGACCAGATACGCCCCCATCACTCCGGCAATGGCGCCGCTGGCTCCGACCGTCGGCGCGGTCGTGTCGGCGTTGAAGAGCACGTGCGTGATCCCCGCGGTCACGCCGCAAACCAGATAAAACGTGAGAAATTTCGAGTGCCCCATCGCATCCTCGAGGCTTCGCCCGAACGCCCAGAGGAAAAGCATATTGCCGATAATATGGCTCCAGCCGCCGTGCAGGAACAACGAGGAAAGAAACGCGATCGGACGCACGTGAGCCGGCACCAGCCCATAGCGATTGATGAAGTAATCCCGCGAGTAGTCATCAAGCGATAACTCAAAGAAGAACACCAGCGCACACGCAACAATCAAGAGGGTCGTGACGATCGGCGCCGTATAGTTCGGCCGGTCGTCTCTTAGCGGAAACATTCAGTCTGCCTGATTCCGGCCCGGGGCCACCCGCCTGGCCATGGCCGGGTCGGAGCGCCGTGCCATGCCTGATTGTACGAATCTCAGGACTTCCTCCACGCCCGCGATGCGGCCCCGCGCCCCCGGTGCAGTGCAGTTCAGCGCGGCCATTGCGTTGGAAAATTCGAGCGCAGCGGCGATGGGCATGTGCTGCAAAACAGAATAACAAAAGGCCCCGTGGAACACATCGCCCGCGCCGGTCGTATCCACACACTCGACAGCGAACGCAGGCGAATAATGGAAACGCCCGCCAGCGTAAGCCAGGGCCCCGTAAGCTCCCAGCGTCATGGCCGCGACTCGCATTCCGCAAGATTTGTGAATGGCCGTCAACGCCTCGATCGGATCTTCGACTCCTGTCCAGCGTTTCGGAAATTCCGCGCTTCCGATGAGATAGTCGACCAGCGGGAGGACCCGTTCGAATCCCGGATAGATCGTATCCACGTCCACCGTAACCGGAATCCCATGGCCGCGCGCTATGCGCGCCGCGTGCTCGACCGCCGCCGTATCGTGACCGTCAATGTGTAGCAGCCGCGCGCACGTGATCTGATCCGGCGCAATTTCCGTGGGCGATATTGCGAGGCAATTCGGTCGATTCCAGAAAATCGTCCTTTCGCCTGTCGATTCGTCAACCACAATGTAGGCCGACTGGTTCGCACACCCAGCCCGTTGCTGGACATGCGTCAGATCGATGCCCGACGCACACAGGCTCTCCATCTGGATCCGCCCGCGTTCATCGTCACCCACCGTGCCGATGTACTTCGCCCGCAGACCGAGGGCGGCACAGGCCACCATCGCAGTCGCCACCTGCCCGCCGACGGAATAAAATTCCCGAGTGAAGGGCACCTTACCGCCGTACGCCGGAAATCGCGGCACCGTCAACACGGTGTCGGTAGCATTCAAGCCGACGCCCACGACGTCGAAAGCCGCCATCAGCGCCACCTACTCGATAGTCGCCAGCACTGCCCCGGCATTCACGCTCTCACTCTCCCGGACCTCAATCCTCGTTACCCGCCCATCGCGCGGCGCTTTGAGCTCATTCTGCATCTTCATCGCTTCGACCACCATGATCCCCTGCCCCGCCACAACTTCATCACCCACCGCCACGAGCACGCGCACGATTTTTCCTGGCATGGCCGAAGTGATGGACGCCTGGCCAGAGGAACCAGCCTCACGCGTTGAACCCTTCCATCGTCGTGGATCGTCGATTTCGAATACGAACCGCTCCCCGGCAATGGTGATTTCGTTCCCCGCCACCCGCGCTTCCCACGAAACTCCTCCCGCGAGGATCGAGTACACGCCCGGCTCCGCCTCGAACACATCGGCATCCGGCGAAGGAGTGATCTCGCCATCGATGCGGATCACTTTTTTCACCGCAGCAAATCCTCCCGGCCCGATGTGAGCCAGCTCGAACGAATCGCCGCCACGGGCTTTGCTTCTTCATTGCCCGCCACCCGCGACGCGACGAGCCCGGCAATAGCGGCCAATTCAGGCGACTTCGGCGCGTCCCACGCCGCTGTCGCCAACAGCGCATCGAGATATCCCGTATGGAGATCGCCCTGGCGAAATGCCGGATCGTTCAGAATCAAGCGAAACAGCGGAATATTCGTTTTGATCCCCCCGACATGGTACTCACCCAGCGCTCGCAGCATGCGGTCAATCGCGCGCTCTCGCGAATCCGCCCACACAATGAGCTTGGACAACATCGGATCGTAGTCGAGAGGAACCGTCCATCCCGGGTAGATCCCCGAATCAAGCCGAACACCCGGTCCCGCGGGTTCCGCGAGTTGCGCGATGCGCCCCGGAGAGGGGAAAAAGTTATTGGCCGGATCCTCAGCGTATATCCTGCACTCCATCGCCGACCCGCGCAGCACCACATCATCCTGCTCGAAAGGCAACCGCTCACCGGCAGCGATTTCGAGTTGTAACCGCACCAGATCCAGCCCAGTCACCAGTTCGGTCACCGGATGCTCCACCTGCAGCCTCGTGTTCATCTCCAGAAAATAAAAATTGCCGGAATTGTCGGCAAGAAACTCTACGGTCCCGGCGTTGTAATAGCCTGCCGCCCGCGCTGCGCGAATGGCAGCGTCGCCCATGCGCTCGCGCATGCCCGGCATGCGGGAGACCAGCGGCGAGGGCGACTCCTCGATGACTTTCTGATGCCGGCGCTGCACCGAGCACTCGCGCTCCCCCAGGTGCACGAGATTGCCGTGGCGGTCTCCAAACACCTGAATTTCGACGTGGCGCGCATTTTCGATGAGCTTTTCGGCATAGATCCTGCCATCGCCGAAGGCGCGGAGCGCTTCGCTCGATGCCGCTTCGAAAGCCGGGACCAGGTCATCGGCGCGGTCGACGCGGCGCATTCCCTTGCCGCCCCCTCCAGCGACCGCTTTCAGCATCACTGGAAATCCTGCGTCCTTCGCGAACGCAATCGCCTCGCTCGCTGAGGTGAGCCCGGTTCCGGTACCCGGAACGATCGGCGCTCCTCCCTCCCTCGCTACCCGTCGCGCTTCCGTTTTCGATCCCATCAGCGCGATCGACGCCGCCGAAGGACCGATAAACGCGAACCCGGCCTCTTCGCAGGCCTGCGCAAAGGCCGCATTCTCGCTGAGAAATCCGTATCCCGGGTGTATCGCCTCGGCGCCGTGACGCCGTGCGGCGTCGAGGATTCGCTCGATATTCAGGTAGCTCTGTGAAGATGGCGCCGCCCCGATATGCGCCGCTTCGTCGGCCTTGCGCACGTGCAGCGCAGCCCGGTCCGCATCGGAGTAAACGGCGACGGAGCGGATGCCCATCTCGCGCAAAGTGCGAATCACTCGCAAAGCGATCTCGCCGCGGTTGGCGATCAGAACTTTCTGGAACACTGAGGTCGATTGTAGCTACCGGCGATCGGGCAGGGGGAAATTGATTTCCACGCCGGCGCCAACCGGCACTGACGACGTTGATATTGAAAATCCGCCAAACCGGCGCCGGGGAAGGCGGACAGGAACATCGTGCAAACAAGAATTTGGTAGTCATACTGTGATTCCGTGCGAATGCCGATCGCGGAACGGGATGAAGTCCTGCGAAAAAAAAACGCCGGCGACAAGGTCGCCGGCGCCACACTGCTCTGCGTTGATTTAAGGTTTCAGAACGAGTACTTCATAGCCAACTGTACGATTCGCGGATCGAGCGCGCTGGTGATCTGGCCGAACGTCGCGGTCCCGAAGGTGGTCCCGATACCCGCACCGCCGGCCGCATTGCCGGCAGCGCCCGCCGCCTGCGGGATCCCGGAGCGGAAGCTGTTCGTCACGTTGAAGGCATCGGCGCGAAACTCAATCGCATGGCGCTCGCGGATCCTGAACTCCTTCGAGAGCGCCATATCAATCTGAAAGAACGCGGGACCCTGGATATTATCGCGGCCCGTCGCGGCGAACGTGCCGAGCGCAGGCGTAGAGTAAGCTGCCGGATTGATCCAACAGCTCGGAGCCGGCCCGGGGTTGTTGCACAACGCGTTTGGCAGTACCTGAACCGGCCGCTGGTTGGCGGTCGAATCCGCGGTCAGAGAAACGTCCGTCGAAAGGCTGGCAGTCAGCCAGGGAGCAGACGAAGCACGGTAGATACCGGTGATTTTCCAGTCCGACAACAGGCGGGTCGCCCAGGCATTCGCCAGCCGCGGGGTCTGATACACGATGGTCGAGTTGAAAATCTGGCGGCGATCGGAAGAGAAAGTCCCGCCAATTTCGTTCGACTGGCAATTGCTGCGATCGTAGCGGCGGTTGCTGGGGATAGCAAACCCTGCGCCGGCATTACCGGTGCTGTCGCCGATCGAGAGATCGCCGATGCAATGCGACCAGGTGTAATTGACGTTCAGGAGGAGGCCCTTGCTCAGGCGCTTCGTGACCGCCAGAAGCAGGCCGTTATAGCTCGAGGTTCCGCCGTCATCCAGCTGTTCCATCGTCGCGAAAAGACTGCTCTGGGGATATCCGGCCAGCGTGAAAGCCCGCCGGGATGTCTGGTTCGCCGACGTGGAACAGGCGCCCGGGGCCGTAAGGCCATACTGTCCGGCGACGCAGTTTCCCGGAATGAAAACGTCGGGATTCACCTGATAGGAAGCCCAGAGATGGGCGCTTTCGCTGCCCATGTATTGAGCCGACACGAGCCAGTCCCTGCCAAACTGGTGCTGAATCGTGAGATTCCACTGGTTCACCGACGTCGTCTTCATGTTGGGTTTCTGGAAGATGTAGATGCCGGCGGGGGCAAACGGGGCATTGGCGTTGACCTGATAGGGGAAGATGTTTCCGCCGGGATTGGTCAGGAAAGGATTGCTGAACTGCCCGCCCCACATCTCGGTGCCGCCATAGGGCGGCGCGTCTGCCGCGTTTACCATCAACTCACCGGTGACGTAGTCGTACGAGATTCCCCACGAAGCGCGGATGACGGTTTTTCCATCGCCCTTCGGGTCGTAAGCGAGGGCCACGCGAGGGGCAAACAGGTCCCACTGCTTGTTGGTACCGGCCTTGCCGTTCGGAAAGCCCGCATCCCCGGGAAAAGTGAGGCCGGGAGGCGCATTCTTGAACTGCGTGGTCCGAATGCCTGCCGCGAGGTTCGCGAGGCTGAAGTTATAGACCGAGCCGTCGAGCTCCTGAGGAGGCAGGAAGGGCTCCCAACGCAGGCCCACGTTCGCGGTCAACTTCGGAGTCACCTTCCAGGTATCCTGCACGTACGAATTGACGAACCACTTTTCCTGGTTGAGATTGTTGGGCAGCGAAAGCGAGTTCGTGTTGAACTGACCCAAAAGGAACTGAGCCATGTTGGGGAAGGTCCAGTTCGTCTGGGAGTAGACGTTCCCGTCAAAAAGCATCTTGGAAACCTCTCCGCCCACGCCAAAGTTGATCTGGTGGGAACCTTTGATCCAGCTCACGTCGTCGTTGAGCTGAATCGGTGTGGTGTGAGCTACCGCCTGACCGCCGGTGCCGGGGCCGACGTTGAAGGCGCCGGTTACGGTGAAACCGCTCTGGTGAGGCGTGTATCCGCAATAGACCAGGGCGGCACCCAGATCGCAGGCGGAAACATAATCCTTCGTAAAGCGATGAATCCCGATCCGGTCCACGGTCGCGCGGACCTGGTTGACGAGAGTCGCGCTGAACAAATAGGTGTCGCCGACGGCCCAGGACTGGTCCGCATCGTCGAGCGCGCCCGAAGTGCTGGCGAGCAGGTTGGACGTGAACTGCTGCCCCGGCGGGCGGAAGTAGTGATCGCGGATATAGCGCCCGAACAGGGAGTTCTTCTGGCTGGTCTGATAATCGCCGCGGCCCACATACTGTTGTTCATTGACCTGGGTAATCAGGCCGAAGGCAGTGTTTCCGCAAGGAGCGGTCGAGCCCGGCAACAACACCGCGAGATTGTGCGCCGCGGGATCGAGCATCGACTGGGGAAATTGATTGGTGCCGGGGATCAACAGGGCTTTCACCTGAGCCGAGAGAGGAGTGATATCGGAGGGACAGGCGCTGAAATCGCCCGCTATCATCGCCGTGGTCGGAACGAAAGTGGCTGCCGCGTTCCCGACCGGATCCTGGCGGGTGATGGTGTTCTGGTAGCCGAAGAAGAAGAAAAGTTTGTCCTTCTTGATGGGACCGCCGATGACGCCGCCAAACTGATTCCGCTTCAGGCTGTCGCGAATGGGCGCGAAGAAGTTGCGCGCATTGAGGTCGCCATTGCGAAGAAAGTCGAAGGCGTCGCCGTGGAAGCCGTTGGTGCCGGACCGGGTTACCGCGGTGACGGTCCCGCCGGCGTGGATACCATTCTGGGCGGTGAGCGAGCTGGTTTCGACCTTGAATTCCTGCAAGGCGTCCGGGAACGGAAGGGGCATGTTCGCGAGATCCCAGGGGTTGTTGTAGACGCTGCCATCCAGATAAAACGCAACGCCGAAAGCCTGGCCGCCCGCGATCACAAACTGCTGGGTACCGGGAAATCCGCCATTGCCTGCCGAACCCTGAGGAATAACCGCACCGGTGTATTGGATCAGGTCGGTGGCCACGCGGCCGTTCAGCGGCAATTCCAGAATGCGCTGGTTCTCGATAACACTTCCGACACCAGTGGCCTGAGTTTCCACCAGGGCTGCATTTGCCTCCACCGACACCTGTTCGTTCACGCCGCCGACTTTCAGTGGGATATCGACTGTCGGGCTGGTGGAAACCTGCAATACGATTCCGTTCTGAATGAACTTGCTGAAGCCTTCCTTTGAGGCCTCCAGGCGATAGGGCCCGGTAGGCAGATTTGCCAGCACATAGTCACCGACCGTCCCTGTTGAGACGGTTCGAGTGATGCCGGTTGCGGTTTGCGTGGCTTTGATTTCAGCTCCTGGGACACCCGCGCCTGATGCGTCGGTGACCGTTCCCTGGATCTGCGATGTGTTTTGCGATTGCGCCCAAATGCTTGCGCCACCCAACGCACAAAAAATGGTAAGAACCGTAACGACTGAAGCTTTTTTCACTGCCGACCTCCGGATATTGAGAGAACTTTATACGCAGGCAAAGACGGTGTCAAGCGGAAAGGTCGCTACGACGGCTCCCTGCCGCGACCCTTTACAACCGGCGATGGACCCGCAGGACTGGATCGTTTGCTGACGCCGTTGTTGCGTTCGGTAGCGGGGGTCAGCCGGTGGAAGTCTGGTCAGGCGGGGGGCAAGGATGAGACGCTCCGCTGCACCCCGTTCCCGGTTGCCGCTTTGCGCGACGGCGGCGACGGCGTGTTGTCTGAAGTCAAATATGCGGTGATACTCATTGACTCTCCTTCGTCGGGGGCTGGCTTCACGGGCCGCCTTTGCGGCCGGCTTTTCTCAAGTGAGTTCACCCGCGGCAAAGACCGCCTGCGCCACATCAGGCATTACGTTAATCGAAGACGAGGGCTTCGATTTCGGGGTCGAAGGCCTGCTCCACCAGATCGCGCCCAAACATCGACGCCCCGTTATCAACGAAGCCACACAGATACTCCTGCTCGAACCAGGCCGGGCCCATGGACCTTCGTTCCTTCTCCAAAAATTCCGGCGCGATGCGCGGACAGCCCGTCGCGGGCACGCTGATCCGAAACCAGTCCGGACCGCCATAGGTCCACTCTTCGTAAAAGAAGCCGCGCTTGCCCCACGGCGTCGAAAGCAGCCACAGATCGCCATTCACCGTCGACAACATCGGACGCAGCGTCTTGTAAGCGGCATCATCCACGCGGGCGGCTTCGTCGATCACGAGCAGGGAGACGGCGGAGAAGCCGCGGGCCGTCGCTTCGACTCCGGGCAAGCCCACGATGCGGGATCCGTTCGGCAGCAGCAGCGAGGTATCGGTTCCACCGTCGCCACGTTTTTTGATTCCCATCCTGCCGAGCATGCGCGCGGCTTTGCGCATCAGCTCCATGCTTTGGCGTTGGCTCGGG
>DATAZF010000346.1:0-4539 GCA_036272235.1 Bryobacteraceae bacterium
CGTCGGACTTCTTGCAGCCTGCTTAACCTCACTTTCCTATATCCCACAGGTTCGAAAGGCCTCTGCGCCCGGCGCGACGGAGGACTTGTCGCTTCGAACGTTGGTCATCCTAGGCTCCGGTCTTGCCCTTTGGATCATCTATGGGGCCATCAAGAGCGATCTGGTGATCATGGCGGCCAATTGCGTCGGCCTTATCCTGGTCGGCGCACTGTTGGCCTTTAAAATTCGCGACGGGGGGCAGAGGCCGTGAGAGGAGTTCGCCTATACAATCACTTTCTTCGACTTGCTCAGACGATCGATCGTGGTTTGGTCGAGTCCAAGATGGGATTTGACCAACAGCGCGGGTGTCAGCGCCAGCCATTGATTCAACGAAACGTCCTGGAATCGGCTCGAGCGGAATAGCTCAAGAAACTTCAGCGGGACATCTCCGGTATTCTCGACATAATGGCTCATCGATTTGGGGACATAGCCGACGTCGCCGGCCCGAAAATCGAAGGTGCGCGAGGAGTCTTGTGAGGCGAATACCGTCATACGCCCGCTGCCGGAGATATAATATTGCCATTCGTCGGCGTTGGGGTGCCAGTGAATCTCCCGCATCGAGTTCGGCGCGACTTCGACGATCGCGGCCGCGACTTCTGTCGCGATCGGAAAATTGCCGGTGTCAACAATACGAACCGTTCCTCCCGGCGCTCTGGTGATCGTCTGATCCGCAGCGCGCGATATCATGTTGAGAGGAACCGCGCCCAGCGGGTTCGGGACGACATCGCTCTCGATCGGACCCGGCACCGGGGCTTCGAAGATGAAGAGCTGCTCTTTGGGAATACGGTCAAATGCGTCTTCGGTCACTCCAAAATTTTTCGAGAGAACGACCTTTGGCGTGCGCGCGAACACCTCGCTCAGAAGAAAAGTGCTGCTTTCCGAGAACGAGCCATCCGGAAACGCCAGCAGAAATTCGCAGCCGTCGGGGCCTAGCCCCTGAATCGAGTGCGGTATACCCGCCGGAAAATACCACAAATCTCCGGCCTGAGCGTCGGCAATGAAACTCTTGCCATCGTTATCGACGGCGGTGATGCGCGCATTGCCGGCCAGCATGATCGACCATTCGGCCTGCTTGTGCCAGTGCAACTCCCGGACACCACCGGTTTTCAGCCGCATGTTCACGCCGGCCATCTCGGTCGCAATGGGCAGTTCCCGCTGGGTGACCTCGCGCGACCACCCGCCATCCTGAAGGTTCATGTGCGCGTCGGCAAATGAAAACCGCAGGTTCGGAACCAACCCCTTGTCGGTCGATGGCGGCACCAAGATATCGGGATTTTCGGCGTCCCGGACCTGATCTCGCGGACCGAGATCGGTTGCTCCCTTGGTCGCCTTGGTCGCCTTGATCGGCTCGGTCATCTCGTGGGCTCCTGCGGCATGACTTTCGGTCGCGGCTGCGGCGACCGCTGCCGTGCTGGTCAAAAGGATTGATCTTCGGCTAATGGGATTCACTAATTGATCTCCCCACGCTACATGCGCTCAGATCTTGAGTTCGCTGGGCTTCGCCGGCTTTTCCTCGTCATCGACCAACGCTTCGACGATCGCCGCGCCAGGCGAATCCAGCGCGGCTTGGATGGCCTTCCGGACCTCCTCGGGCCGCTCGCAACGGAAGCCTTCCGCGCCACAGGCTTTGGCAAAGGCCACGAAATCAATCGGCGCCAACGTGCATCCGTATTCCGGATTTCCTATTTCCTGTTGCTCGAATTTCACCTCGGCGAGACTGTTGTTCTTGAGGATGATGATCTTCACCGGAAGCTTGTTGGCTACGGCAGTCGTCAACTCGGCCATTAACATCGCAAAGCCGCCGTCTCCGACCACGGCGACCGACACGCGTTTTGGATAAGCAAGCTTGGCGGCAATGGCATAGGAAAGGCCCGGCGCCATTGAGGCCAGCATGCCGGTTCCGGTCAGGCGCTGGCCGGCTTTCAGACGCAGACAGCGCGCAGCGAAATGGGTGTTGGCACCGCAATCCAGCGAGATGACGGCATCCTCCGGCAACAGATCGCTGAGCGCGCGCACGACCATTTGCGGGCGCAACGGCGATCTGGCCGTTGTTTCGACCTGCTCCAGAAGCTGATTCCAGTCTGCCACACGGCGCTGCGCCTCTTGCAGGAAATTGCGGTCGCTCTTTCGGGTGAGCAGGGGTAGCAACCCCTGCAACGTCGCCTTGACGTCGCCGGTGAGGCCGATCTCGACCGGGTAACGCAAACCGAGACGATCAGGCTTGAGATCGACTTGGATACCCCGTGCTTGGCCCGGTTTTGGATAGTATTCCTCCCACGGCATAGTCGAACCGAGGATCAGCACCGTGTCGCAGTTCTGCATTGCCCACGATGACGGCGCCGTTCCGAGGTCGCCGATTCCGCCCGTTGTGAAGGGACTGTCATCAGGCAAGACGGCTTTGCCAAGCAGGGCCTTAGCCACCGGGGCGCCAAGCAGGTCGGCAAGCTGTGTGATTTCGTCCCGGGCCGATAGCGCCCCCTGCCCCGCCAGCACCGCTACGCGCGACCCCGCATTGAGGATCGCCGCAGCAGCCCGCAACTGGTTGGGCGCAGGTGCCGACAGCGGCGGGCTCCAGGACGCAGACGAACGAGCGCCGGGGTTGCGCATGGAGCGCTTGTCGGCCGACAGCTTCATCATCTGCACGTCTTTACCGATGGCCAGATGAGCCACCCCGCGGTCACCAAGCGCGGCACGGCAGGCCCGATTGGCGATCAAGATGGCGTGCTCGGGGCCGGTCACCTCTTCGTTGTAGACCGTCAGCGGCTCCATCAGCTTCACGGTGTCGACGCCCTGCTGGTAGCGAACACCCCGCAGATCGTGAAAGGTCAGCCCGGTAAGCGCCACGACCGGCGCGCCGTCAAACGCGGCATCGTAAAGACCGTTCATCAGATGGATCGCGCCGGGGCCGGTCGTGCCGACACAGACGCCAAGGCCGCCGGTATGTTTGGCCCATCCGGATGCCATGAAAGCCGCCGCCTCTTCATGCCGCACGGCGACATACCGTATCTTGTCCTGCCGTTTTCGCAGCGCCTCGATAATCGAATTGATGCCGTCGCCGACAATCCCGAACACGTGGGTCGCGCCCCAGTCGATCATCGTCTCCACAAGGATGTCCGAAGTGTTCATGTCTGCGCCTGGCGCAGGCGTCGGCTGCGGCGTAACTGAGGCTTCCGTCTCGGATGGCTGCGCCGCGGAGGCTGTGCGGGAAGCGGCAGCCACCAGTCCCGCTGCGGCGGCGACTTGGAAGAAATCGCGTCGATCCCATCCGGGAGATTTATTGCTGTCCATGGGGACACTCCACATCGCCGACCGCCACCCCACGGCCTAACTCGGTCCTTGCAAGTAGGTTTCAATCCGGACGACCCGGGCAAGACTTTGCGAGCTAGTCAGCCAACGTCCGCTTTTCGGAAGCGAGGTCGGGGAAGAACGCCGCTCGGAGGCACGGCATCCAATGCCAAAATCCTCTTGCCCAAGGAACCGCGCGCTCTGTTGCTCCGTTAGCGTTCGATAACCAATCGCGGCCACAGAAAAAGCACCTCGATGCCGACGAAAGCCCTTGCGTTCAATTGCACGCTCAAATCCGCAAAAGGCGGTCAAACGTCCTCGACCGAGAAACTGCTTGGGCAACTCGCTGCCGAGCTCCGCAAACTCGACGTCGAGACCGAGATCGTCCGTGCGGTCGACCACGACATCAAGCCGGGGACCGACCATGACATGGGAAGCGGCGACGCCTGGCCCGCGCTGCGCGAGAAACTGCTTGGCGCCGACATCGTCGTGATAGCAACGCCGATATGGCTTGGGCAGCCCTCAAGCTTGGCAAAGCGGGTGCTGGAACGGATCGATGCCTTCATCGAGGAGCTCGACGATAAAAGCCGCATGAAGACGTTCGGCAAGGTCGGGTTGGTCGTCGTGGTCGGTAACGAGGACGGTGCCCATCACGTTGCGGCGGAAATCTATCAGGCGCTGAACGACCTCGGCTTTTCGCTGCCACCGACCGCAGTCACCTATTGGGTCGGCGAAGCCATGACAGGCAAGGAATACAGCGAATTCGACCGGCCGCCGGAAAAGGTCGCGACGGCGACGGCCATGGCGGCGGCCGGTGCGGCCCATTTGGCAAAGGTGCTGAAAGCGAATCCTTATCCGGGAAACAAAGCCTGACGTTTGACAGGGAGCCTATGGCGAAACCAGTTGATGAATTGCATCGGCTATTTCGGCTGCCCTGTAGGGCTTCGGGATGAAGTGGCCGCCCGCGGGCAAATCGTCCGCCGTGACCTTGGCATGGCCTGACGTCGCGATGATCTTGATCGGCGGCCAGCGACCCTTGACAAAATGGGCAAGCTTCAGCCCATCCATTGAGCCGGGCATGTTGACGTCGGTGAAGATGAGAAAAATGTCGCTGCGCTGCTCGAGTATCGAGATGGCATCATCGGCATTCTTTGCCTCGACGACATCAAAGCCGGCATCCTCGATGGCCTCGCTCACATGCAGCCGAAGAAGGGT
>DATAZF010000347.1:0-7347 GCA_036272235.1 Bryobacteraceae bacterium
CCAGCGAGCCGATCGGGATTCCACCGGGCCTGACGATCTGGCGGGACGACTATAGCAACCTTTTCCGCATTCTGCGTTATCGGAAACCGTGACGTGAGGGCTTCGGGAAGGTTTCAACGTCCGGCATCCGATTGGGCAGCAACAACCTATAGCTAAGTGGCTGGGGCGAGCCAACAACAGATGGTCAGCGAAGGTGTCCGGGGCCACTTGGTTTAATTCCGGTAAAAGGAGCTGACGGCCATTTATCTGAACCTGTGTCGTGGGCGTTCAGCAGGGACTTCCTACTTCATTGTGGATGAGAGAAGCGGCTTCCGGTCCGACTGTGAGTGAATCTCGCCGCAGGAGCGCATCGGAAAGCGGTTGCAACTTGTCCGTTCCGCAAGCTGGCTTCCTCTTCTGTAAGCTGGAAAGGCAATGAAGGATCATCCACGAATCGGCTTCATCGGTTTCGGCGAAGCGGGCTTTCATATCGGCGGGGGGCTGCGCGGCGCCGGTATCGATCGTATTAAAGCTTTCGACATCAACACCAACACACCAGGCTTCGGCGAAAAGATCCGTCAGAGGGCGGATGAAACCGGCACCGAACTCACTGCCACAAACAGCGAACTCGCGCGTGCCAGCGATATCGTTATCTCCACCGTCACTGCGAATCAGGCTCTCGACGCCGCGCGGCAAACGGCTGCTTCGCTCGGACCAGGCCAGCTCTATGCAGACCTGAATTCCGTTTCGCCCGCGCTCAAGCAAACCATCGATCGCGTGATCTCGGCGACCGGCGCGCGCTTCGTGGAAGTTGCCGTGATGGCTCCGGCGCCTCCATATGGACATAAGGTTCCCATGCTGGTGGGCGGCGCCGGCGGCGCAGAGTTCATCAACCGCATGACGCCGTTCGGGATGTGCATGGAATTCACAACGGCCAGGGTTGGCGAGGCCGCTGCCACCAAAATGTGCCGCAGTGTCGTGGTGAAAGGGCTCGAAGCGCTTCTGACGGAATGCGTGCTCGGAGCCAGTCGCTATGGCGCCGAAGATCGCGTCTTCAAGTCTCTCGCGGAAACGTTTCCGGGAATGGATTGGGCGGAAATGGCCACTTATATGGTCGGTCGCGTGGTGGTTCACGGCGAAAGGCGCGCGCGAGAGATGGAAGAAGTGGTGGAAACGATGCGTTCGAGCGGTGTCGATCCGATCATGGCCGAAGCGACCGTTCGGCGAATGGACTGGAGCGCGCAACTCGGACTAAAGAAGATTTTCAAGGGTGAGGCGCCGGCTACTTACCGTGAGTTTACTGACAAAGTAGCCGAACTCGACCAGATTAAAACCGGCGCCTGAAGTAACGCCAGCATCCTGCGTACCACAGAGTCTCATCAAAGGAGAAATCCATTTATGGGAGCTGTTAGTCCCGCGCTCGAATCGGTCATGGGCACCACCACGACTTATGCGCCGCCACCGGTATGGTTCGGCGAGGCCCTCGGGGATGCTGAGCGCCTGCTGAAATACTCTTCCGAAATCGGCGTGGATGTCGACCCCGACATTCGCGATCACATCCTTGAGGCCCGGTCCGCCGCGTCTGCGTGGGATGAGAAAACCGCTGCCACACTTCTTTCCGCTCTCGCGAAACTCGCGGCGCGCCTGAAACCGGTAACGGCTCTCAGCCTTGAAGCGCGGGTCGAAGACGTCCGCGCGGCGGTGCGCACCTACTGGATCGTAGCGGTTTGCCTGGCGCTGATTATCTTTCCAATTTCGGTGGCCAGTTTTGTCGGAACCGCCATCTCGAACTCCATGCGGACCGAAATCGCGACAGCAAACGATCTCGCCGTGAAACTCCGGACGCAATTAGGTGCCCCGGAAGGTTCCGGCGCTGTCTCGGCGGCGAGTGGAGCGCCCGCCGGTACCTCGGCCATCGACAGCGCGAACGAAGTCACCGAGCTTCAGCAATTCGCCATCAGCGTGCGCGCCATAGACGCGCGTGCGCGGCAGCTGAATGTGCTGGCGTTTCATGCGGAGCACGATCCGTTCGCGCCGATCCGCAGGGACCAGAAGAAGCTGCACGACACATTCCAGTTGCCGGCTGGATTGCCAAACCTTTCGCGGGCGGCCGGCGACCTGACGGCCGTATATCAGGATGTACGCTATTTCGGCCAGAGCCTTCTTGAGGACATTTCCTTCTATTACGGCGCCATTACCGTCTGTCTGTTGCCTGCGCTTTACGCGCTGCTGGGCACCTGCGCTTACCTCTTGCGCACGTTCGAGCTGCAAACGGCGTCGCGGACTTTCATTCCTTCCGGCGCGGATTCCGCCCGCTTTCTCATAGCGGCCATCGGAGGCGCGGTGGTGGGTTTGTTCAATAACTTCACGATCGGGCAAGGAGCTTCGATACCACCGCTGGCGATCGCATTTCTAGTGGGCTATGCGGTGGATGTGTTCTTCGCCTTTCTCGAAGGTTTGCTGAGCACCTTTGCGAAGAAGGCGCCGCAGACCGTATCCGGTCAATAGAGAGAGGGTCTCGCGGTTCCACCGAGCAGCGAGCTGTTCACATTTGCAATGTTGTGGGTTCCTTCGTGGCCGCCCCACGCGAAGAGAAGGTCGATCACCGGGAGCCCGCCGGCATGGACGGTCAGACCAGCCGCATAACTGTGGGCCAGATGGTCGAACCCCAGATCGCTGTGGGTAAGCGCGACGCGTCCTTCGTCGATCATAAGCTTCACGCCGACCGGCCATTTATAGATGGAGTGCTCGAAACTGCCGCGGAGCAGCAGCAGGTTTGGGCCTCGAAAGCGGTAATCCGTGTAGCTGGGTAACAGCGTGGTTCCGTTGATGTCCGAGCCTCCGAGCGTTGGATCGAGATAGAACGGGATGGCATTCGAGCCGGGAATAAAGGAAGCGGTGTAGAGGAACCGTACTCCGAAACTTCCTTCGAGATTGTGTGTAATTGCCGGGCAGCCTTTGGCATTTACGTCCTGCAGGCAACTGTCGGGGCCGTTGAATTCCTGCGGATTGAGCGAGCGGCTTCCACTGTAAAGAGGAAATTCGTGGCCGAGGTCAGCTGTGAACCGGCGAAACGAAGAACCGGTATCGCCGGATACCCACTCCTGAAAACCTGCCGAGTAATTCAGCCGTACATGGCCGTTCGCGAAGACAGGGCGCACTCGAATTCCTTCTCCAAACTGCGCATATGCAGGCTGATTAAAGAGCCCCGGTGCCGTGAGGTTGTTGTTCACTGTCTCAATGGACGGGCTCGTCTCGTTGTGATTTCCGCGAAGGCTTGTGAAGCGGCCGTTCGCCTCTCCGAACAGAGAAACATTGAGAGGAGCAAACAGGGGCCACACCACGTTTGCGCCGGCTATCGTCTCCGTCATCCCATAGTAAGATCGCGCCGTCTCTGAAGCATCCTGCCCGAGGCCGAAGTAAGTGAGCTTGGTCAGCGAGATACTCTGGCCGTATAAGTGGAATGCGGGCATTTCCTGAATTGCCGGTCCGGAGCTTGTCGATGAGCTGCCCCCTGGCAGCACGACAATCTTCGGATGACGGATCAATACCGCCGTCATGTAACCGCCGGCGCGCCACGAGCCGTTCGCACTCGCGATCCCATCGAAATCGAAAAACAGGCGCCAGTTCTCGTTCGGCGTGTAGTGGGTGGTCAGCGCGACGCCCGCGCCGAACCCATTCTGCGGGGCCAGACTTCCCACCGCGATGTGCAGCGGATGGTCGGTAAACAACAACTGCCCGCATCCTGCGACTGCTCCGAAGATAGAGCCCAAGGGATGCAGACAGCTCGCATCGAACCTGGTTCCTTCCCCGCGAAAGTCGGCCTGTAACTGATCCTCCGCCGGAAGCCTCGTGGCCATCGAGCAGCAAACAATTGCGAGGGCCGCGATACGCCTCATCGCGCGCGCTGGACCTTTCCCGCGCCGCCGTGTTTATGGATGGCCTCCGTCACCCGGCGGATATATTTGCTCGCCTCGCCTTCAGTCTTGATTGAAGTGACGTCGATGCCGCTTTGCAGTTCCGCCGGCAGGTCCTTTTCTACAGCGTGGAAGTGTTTGACCTGCGCTTGCACCAGAGCATTCCGCTCGAGCGGACGTTCCGGCCTGTAGGCGTCGGGGGATGGTTTGGGAACGGGAATGAAATTGGCGATGGTATCGGCCATGAAAACTCCTTAAACTCCAAAAACCGGGCAGTCAGCTTCCGCCCGCATAACGTCCGAGAGCAGATTGTGGAAGGTCTCAGCCTTTTCTTCGCGCGGCGAGCGGGGCGAATAGTCCCCGAGAAAAAACGACGTCGCGGTTGCCGGAATGGAAGCATGTTCGAACGTGCGGCCATTGGCGGGATCTTCGGGTCCGGCGACGACCGTGCCTTTGGCGATCCACGGAGAAATGAGGATGGCCGGCACCCGGATCCCCAGACGATCGAACGAAAATGTCAAACCCGGAACGCCGGTCTGGTCCGGCGTCGCGCTAAAGCCATCCGGCAGGCAGGCCGGAGGATGAACGTGATCATAGATGCCGCCGTGCTCGTCGTAAACAACCAGCAAAGCCGTGCTCTTCCACAAGTCGGGGTTCTTTCGGATCGCGTTATAAACCGTCGCAATGAAAACCTCACCCTGCTGCACGTCGTGATCGGGATGCTGATCGGATGCGATCTGCTCCGCGCCGCTGTCCGCAGCGTGGTCTGTGTAGTTGGGCTCGACAAAAGAATACTGAGGCAGCGCACCGGACTTACAATCCTGGAGAAACTGATCGTAGCTGCCGAATAGTTGAGGTTGATTCTTCAACAGGTTGACGACTTCCAAACTCGAGCTTGCCATATCGAAGTAATAGACTTTGGCTGAGTGCCCCGCATTAACCAGTCGCTCATAGATGCTCAGGTATTGCTTGTTGTAGTAAAAAACATCCATGCTGACCTGGCCGAAGGATGTGCCGTAGTGGGCAAACGCACGATTGCAAAGCGTCGGTCCTGGAATGGAAGAGAACCAGCCATTGAAGACCGCATAGTTTCGGGCGAGCGTTGTCAGGACCGGTAACTTGCTTTCGGGGAAGTAATACATGATCTTCCGCGAATGAGAGACATTCTTCTCCTGGTCGTAATAACTTTGGACGAAGCCGTTCATGGAGGGCGGTCCGGGCGGTCCAGACGTTCCGTAGTAGAGCTGTTTGTGGACTGCCGGGAAGTGGTGATCAGGGTCAGGATCGAGCTGTGACTGAAATGCAGCCAGCGGCATCACCTTTGCGGGCTCGTTGGTTGTATCGGGGTTGGATTCGGTGCCCGTCAGAGCATTGATACGGGGGTCGGCCGCTTTGAGCGAGCCGAGCATATGGTCGAACGAGCGATTTTCCATCATCAACACGACGATGTGTTTGAGATTCTGCTGGCCCAGAGTCATAACTATTTCCAATAAGGAATCCCGAGTATAGGCTCAAAGCATGGTTTCAGGATGTTAGAAACAGCACATATTCCCCCTCGTAATAAAGCGCACCTCCGGCCGCGAAACATTCGTACAATTAAACGGAAAAGGCTGACCAAACGAATGAACTTTACCGGTGCATCGACTCCCCTTTCCACGGATGGCTTCCTCGCGGCCACCGGCAGTATCGGCACACAGGCGGCGGAGTTGTGGGCCGTCATCAGCGTTGAGACGTCCGGGTGCGGTTTTCTCGACGACCGCAGGCCGCAGATCCTCTACGAGCGGCATATCTTTCATAGACTGACAGCGGACAGATTTCCCGTGAGCGACATCAACTCGCCGGATGCGGGCGGATACTCGGGCGGCGCGTCGGAGTATGACCGGCTCAATCGGGCCATTGCGCTCGATCAGAATGCCGCTTTGCAGAGCGCGTCATGGGGAATCGGTCAGATATTGGGAGAAAACTCCGCCGCCGCGGGTTTTGCGGATGCGCCATCAATGGTGACGGCGATGTGCGGATCGGAAGACGCTCAGATACTGGCTGTGGGCAAGTTCCTGGTGGCGAATCGCCTGGACCGCGCCCTGCGCGATCACGATTGGGCCGGCTTTGCGCGCGGCTACAACGGCCCGAACTATGCGAAGTTCAGCTATGACACCAAGCTTCTGCAGAATTACCAGAAGTTTGCGGCCGGCTCACTTCCGGACCTGACGATTCGGGCCGCTCAGCTCATATTGAAGTTTCTCCACTTCAATCCTGGTGGTGTCGATGGCTTCAACGGACCTCATACCGAATCCGCCGTCAAGGCTTTTCAGGCGGCGAACGGGTTGCCGTCAACGGGTGAGGTGGATGATGCTACAAGCGCGGCGCTGGGATCCGCACTGAGCGCGGCGACAACTGCCGGTTAGCTTTCCCGCACCGATTTGTCTGACGCCCGACTTAACTATGCCCCATGATCGCGCGCGGCCTGTAGTGCTCAGCCAATAATTTCAACTCGGCCTCATCGAGCTTGATTTCAAGCGCCGCAACGGCATCTTCGAGTTGGCCCGGTTTGCTAGCCCCCACGATGGGACCGGTTATCCCCGGTTGCTGCAAGACCCATGCCAGCGCGATCTGCGCGTTGTTCACGCCGCGGGCTTTTGCCACCTCGGTGATTCGATCCACAATGGCGAAGTCCTGCGCGCTGTAATACTGGCGCCGCGAGAATTCGTCCGTCTTGGCCCGAACCGTTTCGCCGTAATCCTCTTTGCTGCGGTTCCCAACCACAAATCCACGAGCCAGCGGACTGAACGGAATCACCGCGATTCCTTCGGCCCGGCATAACGGCAGCATTTCGCGCTCCTCCTCGCGGTAGACCAGATTGTAGTAATCCTGCATGCTGACGAAGCGGGCGAGTCCAAGCCGGTCTGACGTCGTCAGCATCTTCATAAATTGCCACGAGTACATGGCGGATGCGCCGATGTACCGCACTTTGCCGGACCGCACGAGATCGTTCAGCGCAACAAGCGTTTCCTCGATGGAGGTTTCGTAGTCGAAGCGATGGATCTGGTAGAGGTCGACATAGTCCGTTTGCAGGCGGCGCAGGCTGGCGTCGATCGAGTTGAAAATGTGCTCGCGCGAGAGGCCGCGATCGTTGGGGTCGCCGCTCATGGGGTTGTAGACCTTGGTCGCGACGATGGTGCGGTCGCGGGATGGCGCGAAATCCTTGAGGGCTTTGCCGAGGACTTCCTCGCTGGCGCCGACCGAGTACATGTCGGCAGAGTCGAAAAAGTTGATGCCAAGCTCAATGGCGCGACGGATGAAAGGCCGCGCTTCTTCATCCGAGAGCACCCAGGGACGCCATTCTTTGGAGCCGTACGTCATCGTGCCGAGGCACAGGCGGGAGACTTTCAAGCCGGTCGATCCGAAGCGCGTGTAGTGCATCGTTAATAGTGTAGTGGCCCGGTACTCATAC
>DATAZF010000348.1:0-59642 GCA_036272235.1 Bryobacteraceae bacterium
GCGTCCGGAATTTGAGGCAGCGGTCGTTAAACCGTATAAGGCAGAGGCAGCCGACGAGTCTGGCCATGCGTTGCCAGGAGGCGAGCTCTCGTTGGGCAACGTCACGATGACAGATCTCCTCCAGTTTGCTTACTCCGTGAGAGAAGATGCAATTGCCGGAAAACCTGCCTGGTTCAGGACCGATCATTTCGACGTGGTGGCGAAAGCGCCGCCTGGCGCGCCACTGGGTACGCTGCGCCTTATGATGCAGTCGCTGCTCTTTACGGAATTCAAGCTGCTGCTTCACCAGGAAATGAAACCGCAGGATGCGTTCGCTCTGGTCATAGCGAAAGGCGGTCCAAAACTTAAGACGGCTGCCGCGCCGGTTCCGCCGGGCTGCAAGAGGTCTGCCCCGGCTGGTCTTCGCCACGTGGATTGCTACAACATGAGCATGGCCGGTTTCGCGGAACGCCTGCCCAACGAAGCCTCAACGGAGATTGATCGCGCAGTGGTAGACCTGACCGGGATTACGGGAACCTACGATATGCAACTGGACTGGGTTTGGAATGCTCAAACTGCAAGCGAGGGCCCGACAATCTTTCAGGCGCTCCCAAAACAACTGGGGCTCACGCTGGATCACCGAAAACTCCTCCTGCCTGTTGTCGTGATCGACCACGTCGAGCGCCTCGCGGAACCCGCACGTTGATCAACGAGGCGGTTATCCGAGCGCTGGTCGCGGTCTCCGCCGGGCACACTCTACTCCGGTTTGCCAGCCCCTCGTTTACCTGCAAGCTCTGATGATTTTCGGTGTGCTTCCTGGGCGTGTTCGAAAGCGCGTCTGGAGTGCTCCAGCGCCTGCTGCGATAACTCGTGCCCCGAAAGATGATCTTCCTTGCCGTGATGGGTGGCCGCGACCCGGTGAGCCTGCGCCGCCTTCTCGTGCATTTCCGCCGCTATTCGATGCGCATCGCCTGGCATGATTTCCTCCCCGGCACGTTGCTGAAAAAGTGTTTACAACCGAAGACGGCAGGCGAAACCGCCTGCCCCACCCACGGCAATCAATAGCATACAGGTGCTGGTGGGGCGGCCCTTCGGAAACACGGTCAGCGCTGCAGCGAATCCGATGACGGAACGGCACGAAGCTGCGCGTCTTCCAGACGTTTGGCTTCCTGCCACGTGTAAATCATCCGGTGAATCACGGTGATGTTGGAAAGGATGGCGATCACCCACAGCACCTGGGCCATGCGAATGAACAACGCGCCGACGATAATCAGGACGACGCGCTCCGGCCTTTCGAGGAAGCCGACCTTGCATTTGGGAATCGTGTTCTCGGCGCGCGCGCGAGTGTAACTCACCATGACAGTGCCGGTCATAACAATCGCCGTCAGCACGACATAAAAGTAGCGATTGATCGAAGCGTAGAAAACAAGCAGACCGACGAGCAGGCCGAGGTCTGAATAGCGGTCGAGCACGGAATCGAAGAAGCCGCCGAAGCGCGTCACGCGGTTGGTTTCGCGGGCCACACGGCCATCCACCATATCGAACAGGCCGGCGCCGATCACGACCACTCCAGCCCAGCGGAATTTTCCCGCCGCGAACAGAAACGCCGCCCAGATATTGATCAGCAGCCCGATAAAGGTGAGGACGTTCGGGTGCACTCTCGATAGAGCCAGCGCGGTAACGATCGCGTTGATGATCCGGCCGAAGAACGAGCCGATTGCGCTCGTGATTGTCATGCGATTTACTTCTCGAGTTCGTGGATGGTCAGGAGTTGCAGAATTTCCAGCTCTTTCGTTCCACCCGGCGCCTGCATTTTCACAGTATCCCCGACTTCTTTGCCCAACAGCGATCTGCCGATCGGAGACGCAGTGGAAATCTTGCCCTGACTGGCGTCCGCCTCTTCGCTGGTGACCAGGTAATAGGTTATCTCCGCACTGGATTTCACGTCGAGGACGACAACCCGCGACCCCAAACCCACACGATCGTGGGGGATCTTCGTCATGTCGATCATCGAGAAGTCGGCGAGGCGCTTTTGCAGTTGCCCGAGACGGGCGTTCACAAGTCCCTGCCGTTCCTTAGCCGCATGATACTCGGCGTTCTCGCTGAGGTCGCCGTGCGCCCGTGCCTTCAGAATCTCCCTGGGCAGTTCGTTGCGCAATTCGTATTCAAGCGCGGCGATCTCGTCCTGCAGCTTTTTCTTGATATCCAGCATGTGAGGAGAGGGTTCCCGAATAACGCGAGAACCCTCTGCGGCCCATTATAGCGAGATCGAAGGCGTGCGCTGCTTCCCGGCCATTCAGGGGAAGATCATCAGACACACGGACCAGGGGCGACTGACGCTAGCTGCGCATGCGGAGCATCAGATAAAGCCCGGCGACCGAAAACAACGCGTCGGGTGACCAGGCGGCCACCACCGGCGGGAGCAGGTTGACGTTGCCGAACTGATCGAACAGGAGGCCCGTCGCCATATAAGTCATCGCTACCCCCATTCCCACGCCGACGCCGGTCATGGCGCCGCGGTTGCCGACCAGAAAACCGAACGGCACCGAGATCAGGGCCATGATCAGCGCGAATACAGGGACGGCGAACTTCTTGTAGTACTGGACGTGCAGCTTGACGGTATCGAAGCCGCTGCTTTGCAGGTCATGAATATAGTGATCCAGCTCGAGGTAGTTCATCTGCTGGTCCTGCTTCACGCTCTTCAGGAAGTCGTCGGGCGTCTCGGTTATTTCGGAGAAAGTCGTCGCCGTAAAGGTCTGGAATTTGCACTCATCGGCCCCGCAGAGATCTCGCGCGACACCTTGCTCCCAGACCCACGCATTGATGTTCTGCTGCCAGCGCGCGCGGCTGGCGCTGAGTTCGCGGAGCACGTGAAACGTCTTCGGATCGAGCTCGAAAACGTAGGGCTCGACCATCAGCTTTTCCGACGGGTCGAAGTATTTGAAATAGAAAATGCGGTAATCGTGGAAGACCCACTTGCGCTCCGGATGCAGGTAAGTCTGCACCGGGCGGCCTTTGATCTCGTTCAGAATGGAGTCCTGAATTTGATACGTCTGCGGGATAAAGGAGTAATCGAACGCGAACAGCGCGCCGCTCAAAGCACCGCTGATGAGCAGGACCGGAACGCCGAGCCGGCGCACACTGATCCCGCAAGCCTTGAAGGCAGTGACTTCGTTGTTCTTCGTCATGACGCCGAAGGTGGCGAGAATCGAAACCAGAACCGCAATCGGCAAGGTTTGATAGATGAGGCTCGGCGTCAGGTAGACGTGATACTTCACCACATCCGACATGGGGGTGTGGTTCTTCACGATATCGCCGAGCAGCTCGAAAAACGTGTAGACCTGCACCATGGCGACCAGGCAGAACAGGGTCACCGCGAAGTAGAAAAGAAAGTTCGAAAGCACGTAGCTGTCGAGGATCTGGAACGCGGCCAGCTTGACCCCCACCGCGCCGACGGATTCGCGCCGGATCGCCACCTTTTGTGAAATCCGCGAGGCTCGGCTGGCGATGGCGAACCGGACTCTCCCGATCCAGTCGCGATCTCCTGGCACTTCCATGCGCGCGATCATGATGATGCCCGCGATTCCGAAGCCCGCATTGGGCAGCCACGATGCCAGCGCCTCCGGCATTGAGTGAGAGCGCGCCAGACTGGTCAACGTAATATATGCGAGGTAGTAGCAGAAGAAAGCCAGGAAGATGGCCCAGATGTAGCCCGCCGAGCGTCCGCCTTTGCGCGAGGAAGCACCCAGCGGGATTCCGACCATCGCCAGCATCAGGCACGCGATCGGCAGTGCGAAGCGGCTCTGCAGCTCAATCCGGGAGTCGATTCCATCCTGCGTGTTCTTCGGAGTTTTCTTCGTGAAAGCCCACAGCTCCTTCGTGAGCATTTCCTTGAAGGGTTTGGCCCGCTGCTGCTGTTGCGGCTGGGCCTGGAGGACGATGGCTCCGCTGGGCGCAATTGCGTGATATGGCGACGCGTGCGTCCCCATGTCGCGCAGAGTGAGTTGGAGGCGGCTGTTCTTTACGTCGGGTACGACCTCGGCTTCGCTCGCTACGGTCACGGTTGGCCCTGGCTGCTCGTCTTTCAGGCCTGTTTTCCGCTGTGAGGGCGGCGTGAGATCGGCGATGAAGACACCATTCCAGACAGCCACGGGGCCGTTTTCGGATTTGACGTCGTTCACATAGAGAACGGTGTTGTCGTTGGTGAATTGATCTTCAAAGACACGGGGCTCAACGTCGGCGGTCAACTGCGCGGCCGCGACGCCGTTGAGGATTTTATACTCGGCGCGAATTGCGAGCGGATTCAACCAGAGCGCGCACGCTCCGGAAATCAGCATGGCGCCAAACGCGAACAGCAGAACCGGCGCGACGACAATCCGTGTCGAGACGCCGGCAGAGCGCATCGCGATCATCTCGTTGTCGCTCGACAGGCGGCCAAGGCCCACGAGGATGCCAACCAGCACCCCGAACGGCATACTCAACAGAAGAATAGGAGGCAACGCGAGGGCGAACAACTCGAGGACTGCCGGGCCCTTCGCGGAATGCACGAGGAGTTCGAAGAGCTTTCCGATGCCTTGCAGGAAGATGACGAAGGTCGCGAGCAGGGTCGCGAGAACTGAACTGACCAGGATCTCGCGAAAAGCGTAGCGGCTGAGAATCTTCATCGAAGCTGCAGGGCGGATTGGAAATCTGCGCGGGACTGGCGGTCCCTTAACGAAGCCTCGTGAAGTCCATCAAGACTATCGGCTTCAACTGACGAGGTCGATTGACAATCGGCCGCAGGTTGCCAACCCGCCCCAGATGCACCATTGAAAATCTTTGCGGCTTGCCAGGAAATCGGCATGTAGTGATGCAATCATTTTACTGAGGCGGTCTGCGAGAGCAGAGACGGCGCGGGCACGATCGGCAGTTTGGGCATTTCATCGTCGATCTTCGACATCTCCAGATCGTCGATCAGCAGCGACTGGCCAACCACGGTTACTTCGGCGGCTCCGGAACCATAGCCGAGCAGCGCGAACGGAGCGCCGTTGTCGAGATAGTTGAACGTCACTTTGTCGTCGCCGGCGGCCAGAATGTCCTTGAGCGATCGGGCGTTGATGCCCTTGAAGCGCTCGCCTCGAACCAATTCCTCGCGGCCGTCCGGATATAAACGGTAGACGTACAGCGGCATGCTGACAGCGCGTCCGGAGCCGCCCGCGGAACCGGCAGCAAGGATCTTGCGCGCTTCATCGATACCGGCGGATGATGGAAAATCCATCTTGCGCACGATCATTCCATAAGGCAGCCCGCGCTGTTGAATCAGGTCGATCAGCTTCTTCTTGAGATCCGCAATCGAGGTCGTTTCATGCGCACTGATGAGCAGGTTCGTCGGAGCCGGCGTGTCGGCGCCGTAACTGCCCGCCAGGCGCGCGCGCCCGTTGGAATTATCGTAGCCGCGAACCGGCTGGCGCGTCCGCAGAAAGTCTTTGAGGACGCCCTTTTCGACAAGCGAGACCGGCTTGTCCGGAATACCCTCGTCGTCGAATTCCTCTTCACCAAAGAGAGGCTGCGTGGGGTCGTCCTTCACATCGAAAATCTCAGGCATGATACGGACGCCGCGCCGGCCTTCGAGTTCCGTCGCAGCGGCCTGGGTGGTTGCGCCGGGCGCCCCCACCGGCTTGCGGGAAATATGCAGGTTACGCCCGAGCACTTCGGCCATCAGCTGCGGACCGGCCACTCCTTCGAACAGTACCGGACCCGTGTAGTTATCGCCCAGCGGCGCGGCGGCAATTTTCAACACCTGCTCGCCCACGGCGCGGGCGGACTTCAGCAACTCGTCTTCGGAAAACAGCCGCGTCATGTCGCGCGTGTAGAAGAGGCCCATGTCGCGCACGATCATGCCGTCCGCCGACTGCGCGGATGCTTCAATCTCGACCGTCGCCATACTCTCCTGCTTGCGGATCTTTGTGCCCTCGTTGCTTATGAAGCGATGGAGCGCGTCGATAGCGCTGAACTGCACGGCGGAGCTGCGAATACCCGGAAACGATTCGAAAACCGCCGACACGCGGCGGGTACGGTCATTCCACAAATTCTCATCGATCTTCACCGGCTGATAATCGCGAATCGCTACGTACGGCGGGGCCGGCGCGAAATCGGGAAGCTCCTCGCTCACGGTAACGTTGCGCAGAGCGGCGCGTTTGCGCGCGATCGATTGCAGAGAGCCCTTGAAGGCGGAATCCGTCGCCAGCCAGAGGTACTGGCGGAGCACGAGCGGATTCGAATCCTCGATTGGAAAACTCTGCAGATTGTAGCGGGGTCCAGCGGCATTGGCGCCGGTCCAGTTCGTGTTATCGAATTTGTAATCGCCGACCCGGATGCGCAGCCTGGGAATACGATAATCGTTCGTATTGGAGCTGATCAATCCACCCAGCGTGGCCGTCGCGGACCACGAGTGTTCATCGTCGACCGAGTAACTGAGGTAGTAGGGCTTGTCGAGTTGATTCAGCGTCAATGTCATCGAGCGCTGCAACTCGGCCTGCATCGCATCGAAAACGGCGTCGGGCTGAGCCGCCGGGATAACGCCGGCCAGGCAGAGCGATAATCCGGCGAGCGCGATCCCGCGTGACAGCATTCCTTCGCACCCCATGCGTTCAAGCTCCATTAATTAACACCCACGGATCGAGGCGTATTCAGTTGCGCCGACAGCGGGGAAGGCAGCAGCGGCAGCAGGTCCTGCGCGGCGTCCTTCTTTTCGATCTCGATTTCGGAAATCAGGATTGCGGGTGAGACCGCCGAGACTGGCACGCTGCCGGATTCGGCGCCGCAGTATCCGTTGAAGACTTCCTGCTTATCCGACGTGGCGACGATCTTGGCAAAGCTCGCGAGGGGAGTTCCGACGATATCGGCGCCGCGGATCAACTCGTCCGGACGGCCATCCGCGTAAACCCGATACACAATCACGGGGACAACCTGAAACGCCTGCACACCCGAGCGCTGCGTTGTGGTCACGCCGCTCGTGATATCCGCGAAGTAGAGGCCGTATGGCTTGTTCTGCTTTTTGATTTCGTCGATGAGCATCTGCCGGAGCTGCGCATCGCTCACGCTCTTCGTGCTCGAGACGATGAGATTCGACTGGCGCGACACCACTTCGAGGCCAGGCTGGCGGCGGCCGTGGCCGTTGGAATGATCGAACCCTTCAATCGGCGAGCGCGACATCAGGAAGCTGCGCAGGACGCCGTTCTCGACTGCCTTGACCGGCATGCCGCGCACTCCTTCATCGTCATATTCGTACCAGCCGTTCAGGTCAACGCCGGCAATCCGCTTGATGGTCGGGTCGAAAGTCACCGACAGGAAATCAGGAAGGATCTTCTCGCCGACGCTTTTCGTGAAGGTCTGCCCTTCGGCTTCATCCTTTTGGCGATGGCCTTCGATGCGGTGCCCGAAGATTTCATGGAAAAACACGCCGGACGCGCGCCCGGACAAAATCGCGGGACCCACAAAAGGCTCCGCGGTCTTTGCAACCGTGAGAGCTTCGACATTCTCGCCGACTTTCTTCACGGCCGCCCGAATGACGTCGTTCGAGGGCAGGTCTTTGGGATCGGCGGCTTCGAACGATTCGAAATCCGAAACGGCCATACCGTCCTTCGCTTTGGCACTGGCGGTCACGATGATGCGCGCGAAGTCGCGCCCGTGCTGGACGCGGCTGCCTTCGGTGTTGGCGAAATAGCGGGTGTCGGATTGAAAAGAGGCCGACACATCGGAGGACAGAAGATCCGGATACTTCAGGAAGTCGCCCGAAAGCTCGCGGACACTGTTCGTCCAGCGATTGGAATCGAAGGCGATGGTGGCCGAAGGCTCCCAGTGCGCGAAGCTTTCCTCCGACGAGAAATCGGCAGAGGCATCGCGGTCGGCCGTCTTTACCTGTTGATTCGTCTTGATCTTGATCAGACGCTCGGCTGCGGCGCGGTAGACGCGGTCGGTTTCGAGCCAAAGGTCCTGCCGGATGCCCGCGGGGGAGTCGTCGATTGGGACGGAGCGGCCGGAGGTGAATTGAATGCGCTCGCCGCGCACGCGCCGGAAGTTGTCGAGCTTCGGGTCGCCGACGCGGACGGTGGTGTCGAGATAGCGGTTATGGCTGTCGCCGCTCAGGTTCAGCACGCCGAGCGTCGCGCTGACCGAGTGACCGACCTGGTCCGTAATTTCGTATGACAGGAAATAAGGCGGGGGATCGGCTTTACTCTTCAGGCCGTCGAAGTTGCGCTGCAACTCCTGAGCCATCGTGTCGAGGACGACGTGCGAAGTATCGCTGCCATCGTTGCCACTACGGCTATTGATGGCTGGCTTTCCAGACTGCCCGAATGCCGGGCTTGATGTGAACAGCGCCGAAACCGCCAGGAATGCCGTAACATCCAGTATTTTCACAATGTTTGACGATAACATGAAACCGGGGTGTTCCTCTCGGAGTGCGCCCCTGTGCGGGTTTGCAGGTGGACATGGGGCTGATGTGTAGATGCGCGGGAGCGGGCCGGGGTTCCCAAAAGGGGCTTGCGAAATCACGTTCCCGTCACGGCTACGGTTATCTGTCACTGGCGTGCAGAGCCGTATCCGCCCGCGCTGATCTATCAGAACCGCATGGCCCTTGTCTTGACGGCCACGATCCAATACTATGAACGGCGGCCTCGAAAGAGCCACGGAGTGACCGCCGATGCCGGATTTACGAATGTTACGATCCCGAATATTTCTCCCGACCCTAATGGCGGGAGTGCTCGCCGCAGCGAGTCCTCTGCTCGCGCACCATTCCTTCACCATGTTCGACATGTCGAAGCGGATCACGCTCGTCGGCTCCGTTACCTCGTTCGAGTGGACCAATCCACACTCCTACATCGAGATCGACGTGCCTGACGACCAGGCCGGGACAACCCTCGGGGGCATTAAACACTGGAGCATCGAGATGGGCAGCCCCAGCATCCTCATGCAGAGCGGCTGGAAGTTCAGCAGTCTGAGGAAGGGCGACAAGACTACGCTGATTATCAACCCTCTGAAGAACGGCAAGGCGGGAGGCTTCCTGATGGTGGCGACGCTGCCGGATGGGCGCATGCTGGGGAACGGTCCGGCGCAGAATCAACCTTAGCGATACGGAAGACATGATGAAACCCAGCCTGCTCCTGGCGGCCGTTGTTGTCACTTTCACCGCACCGCAACTGTGCGCCGCACCGCCTGATTTCACCGGCGTCTGGGGCGTATATCGCGGGGGCAGAGGCGCCGATCCGAAGGTCGCGCCGCCGGCCGCGGGCGCTCTGATGCTGAAGCCTGAATATGCGAAGCCGTACGAGGCGCGCCGCGCGCTCGAAGCGGAAGCCGGCAAACGTGGGGAACAGCTTGCCACGAAGTCGGCGCAATGTGTTCCGTATGGGGTTCCCACGATGATGTCGGTGGCGATTTACCCCGTGGAATTTATCCAGACTCCACAGCAGGTCACAATCATTTCCGAGGCTTTCAGTGAGGTGCGGCGCGTTTACATGGGCGTCCCGCAGGCCAAAATCGACGATGTCGCGCCGGGCTACTATGGCCGCTCGGTTGGCCGGTGGGATGGGGACACGCTTGTTGTCGATACGGTCGGGATCAAGACCACTGTGCCCGGCTATCGCGGCATGCCGCACAGCGACCGGATGCGCGTTACCGAGCGCATCAGTATGCCGGCGGCGGGCTATTTGCACGATCAGATCACGATTGACGACCCGGTTGTGCTCGAAAAGCCGGTCACATACACGCTCGCTTACAAACGCATGCCTGACTACGAAATGGTTGAATTCGTTTGCGACAACAATCGCGAGTACATCGACGAAAACGGTGTAGTACGGATGCAGGTACACGACAAATGAAGCCACTAATCGGCGGGATATTCCTGCTCGCTTTCACTCTGACCGCACAGACGCCGCCGGCCGAACCCGCACAACTCGGGGCGCTGGCACGCGCCAATCTCGCGAAGCCGCGTCCGAAGCCGCCGTTCGATCTGACAGGCACGTGGATGCACGGTGGCGGCCAGAACAACGGGTTCCGATTCTCGCCGCCGGCCGGATTCAAGCTTACGGCAGCCGCGCAGGTGCAGTACGATGCCGCGCAGAAGGCCGCGAAGGATGGCAAGGTTTATCGCGACGACATCGGCCAGTGCTGGCCCGCGGGCCTGCCGGTGATCATGACACGCGTCTGGCCCATCGCAATGATCCAGGGTCCCACGTCGATCTTCATGATCAGCGGCTTCATGAACAGCACGCGCATCATTTATCTGGATGGCCGCAAGCACACCGATCCCGACCTGGTTGTGCGCAGTTTCAATGGGGAATCGATCGGCCACTGGGAAGGCGACGCGCTGGTGGTCGATACAACCGGTTTTGTCGACGATCATCACTGGATCGACACCGGCATCCCTGCGAGCGACGCGCTTCACATCGTCGAGCGGATGAAGCTGATCGGGAACGGCGACCAGTTGGAGATCGCTTATACGCTTTCCGATCCAAAGAGCTGGGAAGGCGAATGGAAGATGACCAAACGCTGGCATCGTGTGGAAGACACCGACATAACGGAAGCGTCGTGTCTTCCGGACCTGAACGAACATATGCCCAGCACGCATTCCAGCGTGAACGTCCGGTGAACAGGCCAGGCGGATGGCCAATCCGCGGCAGGTTGGCAACCTGCCCACAACGTGTATCAGAAATTGAGAGGCAAATGAGAGGCAGAAGGTGGAGAAGATGAAAAAGTTTTTCGCGTGTTTCGGCTTCCTTACGCTGCTGGCAGTCGCCCCAGCGTTCGCGCATCACTCGATGGCCGGCTTCGATCGCACGAAGACTGCGACGCTCACGGGCACGGTGAAGCAGTTCAAATGGGCCAACCCCCATTCGTGGATCGAGATGGAAGTTTCTGACGGCAAGGGCGGAGTCATGTCGTGGAACGTGGAGATGACGTCCCCGGCGGTCCTGATCCGCGCCGGCTGGAAATCTTCGGCGCTCAAGCCGGGCGACAAAGTCACGGTGGCGTTCCATCCGCAGGTCAGCGGCGAGCCAGGTGGAATCTTCGTCTCGGTCACCACCGCCGATGGACGCACCCTGACCGACAAACCGCTATCGGCAGCCGCGCCCGCCGAAGTTGCTCCCGCTCCGGCGAAATGAACGCTCATCGCTTGCTCATCGCCTCGCGCCGCCACAACTCCCATGCGCGCCGGTAATCGTCCGCGACGGATTGCCTGCCTTCTTCCGGTGTCAGGTATGTGACCTTGCCGCCCATCGCGATCGCGCGCTGCTGGACCTGCGCGTTCATATCGAGATAAACGCACCGCCCGACCACGATGGGCAGGGACGAGCCAACGACCACGGCTCCATGACCGCGCATCAATGCCACCGGTTTGTTCCCCAGCGTGCGTGCCAGCGCGGCGCCGCGGGCCGCATCGCGCACCAGCAGGTCTGTCGCACCGAAACCCTTGCGGATCTCAAAGACAGGCACGCCCTCCGCGAGAAATCCGGCCAGCCCGAACATCGGCCGCAGCGGGACTTCGGTGACACCGAATGGAATCAACGACGGAGTGTGGCAATGCACGACGGCCTTCACATCCGGACGGGCCCTGTAGATCTCGCCGTGGATGAATCGTTCAAGGAACACAGCCGGAGCCTTGCCGCCGATCGGATTGCTGTCCGGATCGTATTCCAATATGTCGGCTGCCGTCACCAGTTCCGCGGCGAGCGAGCGCGCCATGAAGTAGTGCCGCGGATTCGCTTCGCTGCGCATGCTGACATGGCCGTAGGCGTCGAATACCTGATGCGAGGCCAGAATGCGGTTCGCGGCCACCAGATCCGCGATCGGATCGGGCGGCGGCGTTTGTCCTCGAAGCGTGAAGCCACCCGCCGCGGCAAATGCAAAAGAACGGATGAAATGTCTGCGAGGGGAATTCATTGCTCAAACAGAGTCTACCGGATTTCCGGGCGATGGTAACGCGCCAGGCGGCCGATACGAACGCACTCCCGAAGACCTTTACTTGTGGGACCAGACGCTTTACACGGAAACGTCTGCTCTCAGCTAAACTCCGCGATCTTCTATTTGTGCCCAATCTGGAGAACTACGGTTACATTTTCGGCACCAGCCGCCAGGATAGCAGCGAAGACTCGGGCACTCCAACAACAGTCCGGGTGGGGCAGACGGTTTCGCCTGCCGACTCAATGAAAACCCGGCGGGCCAAACGGCCTGTCCCAGCCGAGCAGCCAGTACTCTAGGCCATCTTCAACAGCTTCAGGGCATTTCTGCGGAAGATCTGGTCCTTCTGATCCGCGGTCAAATCCAGGCTCTCAATTACCTTGATCGTCTCGCGAATATAAAGCCCCGGCTCCGGCTCGAAGGGTGTATCCGATGCGAACACCACCTTGTCGATTCCGAAGAAGTCGAGACCACAGACCGTCGCCGCGCGCGCGCCGAAAACAGCTGTATCCGCATGGAACTTGTGGAAGTAATCGACCGGGCGGTGCGGCTTCATCTTCTCCACCAGCTTTTCGTAGCCTTCATCGGTGGTGCGCGTGCCGAGCATGTCCCAGCCATAGCCGACGCGTCCTTCGAAGTAGGGGATCATCGCGCCCATGTGATGCGTGATCATTTGCATCTGCGGGAAGCGATCGAAGAAGCCGCCGAATACAAGGCGCGCCATTGCGGTGCTGGTCTCGTAGGGCCAGCCGAACGTCCACCAGATTTCGTACTTCGACTTCTTCTCGGTCAGATAGTCCGGAAAATTCGCGGCGCGCGCCGGATGCAGCCAGATCGGCACATCCAGCTTGATGATCTCTTCGAATACCGGCAGAAACTCAGGCTCGTCGAGCGCTTTGCCGACGACGTTCGTATAAAGCTGGATGCCCTTCGCACCGAGATCTTTCACGGAGCGCGTCACTTCCTTCACCGCTTCATCCGGACTCGTCATCGCGAGCGACGAAATGAATCCGATGAAGCGCTGCGGATACTTCTGGCAAAGCTCGGCCATGCCGTCGTTGCCGATGCGCGCCATTTCCGGCGCCTTCTCCGCGTTGAACAGTCCTTCGACGGGCGGCGACCCGAGCGAGATGAGCTGCGTGTACTCGTCGAACTGATCCATCACGCGGAATCGATATTCGAGATCGAAGATTCCCGGGATGTTGCGGACGCGCTTGCCCATATCTTTCATGCCCGCGCTGAAGGTCATGAATTCTTCCCAGAAACGCTGCGGGAAGAAGTGATTGAAGAGGTCGATTTTAAGAGCCAAAGGTCAGTGTACCAACGCTTCCGTGGCGGATACGGGCGTCGCGGAGGGCTTGATAACCCAACGCAGAGAGAACATCACGATCACCGAAATCAGCGCGGGAATCGCCGCCGCGAGGAAGACTTCGCGCGCTGCCCAGTGCCGCTGCAGCAGCATCCCCGCGACCAGCGGACCGACGATAGCTCCGATGCGTCCGACGCCCAGGCCGGCACCGACGCCGGTCGCCCGCAGATCCGTCGGGTAGTACGTGGCGGCGAAGGCGTTCAGCCCGGCCTGCGAGCCGGGGATGCCGAAGCCCGCCGTGAAGATAAAGGTAAACAGGATCGCGAGCGACAGGCCGGGCTGACCGATAGCCGCGATGCTGACGCACGCCAGCGCGAACGACAAACTGAGGATTGTTGAGAAGCCGAACCGGCGCACGAACAATCCGAGGACGAGCGTTCCCACCACTCCGCCCAACTGCAGGATGGCGCCGGCGTTCACCGCGGTAGTGTTCGAGAAGCCTGCATCGCGAAGCACGGTGGGCAGCCAGTTGGACATGAAGTAGAGGTTCAGCAGGTTCATGAAATTGACGACCCAGAACAGCGCTGTGCCCAGCGCGCGCCCGTCGTGAAACAACTGAACCATGGGGACGCCCTTTTTCTTGTCTTCGCTGACAACATATTGCGTGTCCGGGGTGATTTCCAACGCGGGATCGACGCGTTTCAGCCAGCGTGCAATCTGCGTCTTGTCGTTGCCGCGCAGGGCGAGGTATTGCAGTGATTCAGGCAACAGGAAAATCATCAGGACGGCGATTATCAGGGGTGTGACGGCGCCGAAGTAAAAGACACCGCGCCATCCGTAATTCGGAATCAGGTAAGCGGCGATGGGACCTCCGAACGCCGCGCCCAGCGTGAAGCCGTTGGAGACCACCATCATGGCGGCTACGCGCGCGCTCGACGAGCTGTACTCGCCGACCAGCGCCATGGCGTTCGGCATAATCGCCCCAAGCCCGAGGCCGCCGAGAAAGCGAAGAATCACGAGCGCGTTCATGGTTTCGGCGCGTGCCGTCATGAACGTCAACAGCGAGAAGTAGAGGGTGACGCCGATCAATACCGGCCGGCGGCCGATCCGGTCCGCCAGCATGCTGAAGAGAATCGAGCCGAAGAGCACACCGACGAGCGCGGCGCTGAAGACCGGACCCAGCGACGAGCTCTGAATTTTCCAGTCCCGCACGAGCGCCGGCGCCACATAGCCGATCGCCTGCACGTCGAAGCCGTCCATGATGAGGCAGAGTCCGCAGAGAAGGAAGACGCCCCACTGAAACGGTCCGAGACGGCTGTTGTCGACAACTTTCGTGATGTTGATCTTCACCGGGTGTCCATTCTAGGCTGCCGCGGGCGTGATTTTCGCGGCGATACGCGCAAGTCTTTCTTCGCGAAACGGATCGTCGGCGACGCGGCATTCGTTGTTCCAGATCATCGTGGTGCGCCGGTCAATCGTGGAAGGCGACCACTTCGGTATGCCTTTATGATTCGGATTTCCCGTTCGCGCGAACGCGGCCGACGCGCCGCTCATCTTGTCGGCGAGAGGATAGCGGTCCGGACCGGAGCCGTTCATCGACACCGTAATGTCGACGTTCTCGAATACGAATGGGATGTCGAGCGTGTGATACGACCGCAGCTTCCCTTCACGCATCGGCGAATACCACTGGAAGTAATACTTGTAAATCGGCGCTCCGCTCTCCATCGCTTTGCGATTGGCTTCGGTGTCTGTCCCGGTTCGGAAGTTCGAGACGTCGGTTGACAGAATCAGGAAGAGCGTCCGGTTGTCGGCCTTCGGCCAGCCTTTTTTGTAGACGCCGATGAGATTGCCGGCGGTCGCATCGTCGACTTTAAGCGAGTCTTTGACGCTCGTGCGCAGCGCCGCGCCGTCCAGAGGACTGAGGTCGATCGTATTGCTCCACGTGACCTCGGTTTCGGTGGAGCCGATCATCAATGGGACGCTGGTGGAAAATGGCGACGCCACTGGATCGAATGGACCCGCCGGCAACGTCTTGCCATCGACTACCGGACCGAGGTTGAGGCCGCGTGTTTCGCGTATGGCCTTGAGAAGGGCGTCAGCCGGAAGCTTTTGCAGCTGGTCGATCTGATTGCTCTTGAGATTCAAAGTAGCCAGCAAGGCTTCGACGCCTTTGCCTGCGCGGTCGCGTGGGATAGCGCTGACGTTCGAGCCGCTCATCGCGATGGCGCGATGGAAGAGGCCTTTGGCTCCCGGCATTCCCATCAGCGTGCTGACCTTACCGCCGCCGCCGGACTGTCCAAAGATCGTGACGTTGCCGGCATCGCCGCCGAACGCCGAAATGTTGTCGCGCACCCATTCGAGCGCCGCGATGGTGTCGAGCATTCCAACGTTGCTGGCGTTCGAGTATTTCGCTCCGCCGAGATCCGCTAGATAGAGATACCCGAAAACGTTGAGCCGGTGGTTGACCGTGACTACGACGACATCCTGTTTCGCGGCCAGGTTGCCTCCGTTGTACATCTCCCAGTTGGCGGAGCCGGCCGAGTAACCGCCGCCGTGGAACCAGACCATGACCGGGCGCTTGCCGGCGCCTGTAGCGGGAGTCCAGACGTTGAGATGGAGACAGTCTTCGCTGCCCGCACCGTCCCTCTTCGGCTGCTGCGCCATGGACTCGGGAATGAGCATGGATGGATTTTGCGGCGATGCGGGCCCAGGCTCGAGTGCATCGCGGACCCCTGCCCACGGCTGGGGTTTCGAGGGAGGCATAAAGCGCCCCGCGCCTTCAGTCGATGCGCCATAGGGAATACCCTTGAACGCTTTGACTTTGCCTTGCGTGAAGCCGCGAATTTTGCCAGCGCTGGTTTCGACGACCGGGCTGCCGGAATCGATTTTTGCGGCCCATGCGCTGGCGAAGCTCCCCGCCAGAATACCGGAAAACGCTCTGCGATTGATTGCTCTCATATCGCTCCCCGGTGTGGATTATATCGACAAGTGCCGAGCGGTGGACGAGGATGCAAATCAGCTATAGAATTCCGTGAGGTGGTGAGGTGTCATGCGGTTCCGTATTCGGGGAAAGTAGCGTTCCCGCTTTTGTTTACGATGTTGCTGGGGCGGGTGCCGGCGTTCGCGCAGATGGATTTCTCCGGCGAATGGGCCGCTGTGCAGGATGAAGATGATACCAGCGATCCGCATGTCGGCGAATTCGTCGGCATCCCGATGAATCATCAGGGGCTGCTGCGCGTGGAGGAATGGAATGCGTCCTTATACACGCTCGTGGAACACAGCGAAGCCCGGGGATATCGAAATCGTGCCCGTCCAGGGGCATATCTATCTGCTCGCGGGCGCCGGCGCAAACATTACGTTGTCGGTGGGGGCGGATGGCGTGTTCAGTTCTGGCGAAGGAAGGGCAGCCGGTGAAGAGTTATGCGGCGCCCAAGCCGGTCCGCTATCTCGCCAACACCTCAATTTCTTCCGAGCACATGGGCGGCGGGCTGGAGGGAACGGATTGGGCGAAAGCCGAAACGCAAAAAAGTACAGCAACGGTGCTGCAACGAACCGGCGTCATGATTACGGAGCGCGGCGCCCGATCTGGGCCTGCATACATTCCGACATCACGTCGAGAAAGACCGGATAGTTGGCGCGGCCAACGATGAAGGGATTCGTGCTTCCGGCGGCGCGGCCGCGGAGCTGCGCCAGGCGACCCGTCAGATCGTCCATCAGCGGATGATTTTGAATTTCCACTTCGACGCCGGCCTTCGCGGCTTCGGCGCGGAAATGCGCAATGGACATCAGGTACTGATCGAGCTCTTCGCGTGTCGGCCGCGTGGCAGTCAGCATCGTGCCGCCGAACATACCCGCGATGTAGGACTTGCCGTTATCCTTCACGGGGAAGATAAAGCCCATCGAGCCGGGTGTGTGGCCGGGGGTCAGCACCGGAGTGACTTTGAAATCTCCGAGCCCTGCTGTCTGACCTTCCACCAGAACGAGGTCGCGCGTCGGTGGCGCTGGACCGCGAGCAGCCGCGCCCGGCTTCGGCGCAATGAAGTCCCAGTCTTCCGCCGACATCGCCACGTGGGCTCCGTGGGCTTGAAAGTAAGCCGAGCCGCCGAAGTGGTCGGCGTGTCCGTGGGCGACAATGACGAGCTTTACCTGCGCGGGGTCGAGCCCGAGTTTGCGCATGCCCGGCAGAAGCACGGTCTCGACCTGATTGGCTGCGAGCGAATCCAGCAGGACGATGCCGGCAGTCGTGGGGATCGCATAGGCGACAGTCCCGGTATTGCCGATTGCGTACACGTTGTCGAAGATTTTCGACGGCTCGATCGGCGGATCGTCGTTGCTGTTGGCGTGCGGATTCACGCAGAAAAACTGATAGGCGAATTTCCATTGGGTGCCGGCAAGGGCGAGGGCTTTGTCCATGTGGGCGCGGACTTCCGGGGAATCGGGTTTCGGCGGGGCTTGCGCGTAGAGGGCAGCGGCAAGTACGGCGGTGAAAGTTACGCGGATTGTGGGTGAGCGCATTTTTTCTGCTTTCGGGAATTATTTCATCACGGAGAGGTACTTTGCCCACGGACCCGCGTCCTGCTTGTAACGCCGTGCCATGGTGCGGCTGATTTGCACGATGTGGGCAAGATCGTGCGCCGTCCATGTGGCGAGTAGTTGGCGTGCGGTCACAGGACCGAGGTCGGGGTGTGTGCCCTGCAATTCCAGTTGCGCCGGCTTGAGGTCGAGAGCGGTCAGGCGGGTCAGGTTGCCGCTGCGCAAGGCGGCGAATTCGTCGAGCAGGGTCGGGAGGGGCTTACCGGCGCTGTCGCGAAACTGAGCTTCGCGATCGAAAGTATCGAAAGGCCGGGCCGGACCATGCTCGAGGATGATCGCGAGGCGCGGCATCCAATCGGTCTTTTCGGCGTGGATCAGGTGGCCGACGACGTCATACGGACTCCACGTGCCAGGTCCTTCGGTGGCCGTTGTCCAGACTTGCGGCAGGCCGCGCAGAAGAGCGTCGAGCGTGGCCGGAGTGCGGACCAGCAGAGAAAGGGATTCGTCGACAAAGTGTTCGGCCATACGGCCATATTGACAGTTTTACAAGGCGGATTGCAGTTAGCCCGGGGGTTACCAACTCGGCGCTGGATGCCATCCGGCCCTGCACCTGGGCGGCGGCATTCCATATTTTGCGGGAATTGCTTTAATGGCGATGCTGATGCTTCAGGTCCTCGGGAAAGACCGCGTGCCCTTCCGGGGGTGGGAAAAGAGTTTTCAAGGCCTCGAGGCGCTTCCGCAAATGCCGGCTCGGCAGCTGGCGCGGCCCTGTTTCCACGTCGATATCGCAGCAGAGGCCATGCAGATAGAGCGTCATGGTGTCTTCGAAGGACTGGCGGGCGTAGGCGCGAAACGGTTTGCCGTCTTTGCGCGCTGCCATAGGACGCCGCAGCAGGATTTGTTTCAGGTGCCAACTCTTCTCGTCGACTTCGCCGTGAACTTCCGCACTTAGTTCTTCGCGGAGCAGACCATGCCAGGTATCCTGCGCTTTCGGTGGGCAGCGGACGGAGGCAAGCGCCGCCAGCTCGTCAAAAAGATAATAGTGATAGTCGGAAACCTGCTCGTCTTTAATGGTGAAGAACAAGGTAGCGAAGTCGGCGCTTTCCACGCGTGAGGAAAAAAGCAGCTTCGGCTCCGGCGGCTTCTCATAGACCACCGCGGCGCTGCCCTTGCTCGCTCCACGCTCCAGAAAGGGCGCCAGAACAACCCCGACGTTCGGCAAAAGACCCGAAACAGCGGCCGGCAGGGATTCCACGGGGTCGTGCAGGTACTGGCGAAGATCCTCTTCGGCAACCGGCGTGGCGAGGAAGTAGGAAATCTTGGTGTTGATGGGCGTCATTTCGGAGCGCAGGCGGCGGCTGAGTTCGTCGACCGAGGTCCGGGGACGTCCATTTTCAGATGGCATCTTGAATCGGGTTTGTGGCGATTTCGAATTTGAATCGATTGTAACAAGTCCTGGTATTCCAAACGATTACGCCAGCCAGTTACCCTGAAGATTGTCCCGCGCGCCCCGCTCCATCCTCATATCGGCCGGAGAGGCCTCCGGGGACTATTACGCATCGGAGCTCGTGCGGGAACTGCGACGCCGCTGGCCGTCCTGCGAATTTTTCGGTTGTGCGGGCCCGCACCTGCGCGAGGTGGGCGTGGAGCCGGTGATCCGGTCTGAGGATCTTTCGGTGGTCGGGATCGTCGAGGTCGTGGAGCATTTGCCGCGCATCTGGCGGCGTTTCCGTGAACTGGTTGGCGCCGCGGCCCGCAGGAAGCCGGATCTCGCCATCCTCACGGACTCGCCGGATTTCCACTTCCGCGTGGCTTCGAAGCTGAAAAAGCAAAGGGTGCCGGTCGTTTACCTGATCGCTCCGCAGGTCTGGGCATGGCGCAAAGGCCGCGTGAAAACGATGCGGCGCGTGATCGACCGGCTGCTGTGTATTTTTCCGTTCGAAGAGGCTTTCTTTAAAGAGCATCGGGTGCCGGTGACTTATATCGGGCATCCGCTTTCGACGCGCGTCCGGGCGTCATTGTCGCGCGAGGAGTTTTTTCAGAAACACAACCTGCCCTGGGATCGTCCACTGATTACGGTGCTCCCCGGCAGCCGAAAAAGTGAAGCGCTCCGCCATGTTCCGGCACTGATTCGCGCGGCGGCAATTCTGAAGAATGGCCGCGAACTAAGCTTTATCCTGCCTGCATCGCCGACTTGCGGAGCGGAATTCTACCGGCAACCGCTGGAGGGGAGCGCAATCCGGGCGATCGAGGGCGAAGCGTGGGACGCCATGGCGCATTGCGATATCGCGCTGGCAGCCAGCGGAACCGTAACCGTGGAAGCCGCTCTGCTGGGCGCGCCGATGGTGACGTTTTACCGCGTGACGGAGCTGAGCTGGGCGATCGGAAAGCTGCTGGTCGATGTGCCGTTCTATTCGATGGTGAATCTGATCGCAGGGGAAAAGGCCGTTCCAGAGCTGATGCAAAACCAGATGACAGGGGAGCGGATTGCGGCCGAAGCGGCGCGCTTGTTGGACAAGCCGGAAGAAAGAGCGAAAATGAAAAGTGACCTGGCGCGCGTGGCGGTGCTTCTTTCCGGAAGCGGCGAGGCTCTTTCCGGACGCGGTGACGCTATGGTAAACGCGGCGGATGCCGTGCAGCGCGTGCTGGAGGTTCGTCAGTGAGGAGATTTTCCGTGAAAACGATTGGGCTGTTGGCTTTCGGTGCTCTGCTCGCAACGGGTCCTGCTTTTGGACAGAGTAGTCAGGAAGACAGGCGCTCGAAGATCGACGTCGACAGCTATACGATCGACGTGCAGATCAATCCCGATACACAGACTTTGAATGCGCGGGCGGCAGTCCGCTTCACGCCCGACGAACAGACCAATGCGGTTACGTTCGAGTTGAACAATGCGCTGAATATTTCCCGCATCGTCGACGACAATGGGCAGACACTGCAGTCTTCGCGGAATCAGCCCGACAATACAGTGCGGGTGACTTTCCCGAGCGGCCTGATGAAGGGCCAGACCACTGTTCTCACGTTCAATTACGACGGCCGGCTGACGGGGTCGGAAGAGTCGCCAATCTACGGAATCAAGTTTGCGTCCATTCAGAACGACTATGCGTTTCTGCTCTATCCGTCGCGCTGGTTCCCGGTCAGCGGATACACGGCAGACCGCTTCACTTCAAAGATCAACGTGACTGCGCCGGCCGGTTTCACGGTGATCGGCGGAGGGGATTTCACCAAGCCATCATTCCCCGGCGATATCGCAATTTTCAAGGGCCAGCCGGTGAAGAATTCGACCGATGGGTTGACTACCACGCTCTGGTTCCACGGTCCGGAAGCCGCTATGGCGAATGCGTACGGGGCCGCGACGGCCCAGATGGTGGACTATTTTACCGGTCTGTATGGGCTCGCGCCATCCGCCAATCTGACGGTGGTCGAGACGGCGGACGGTTCGCCCAACGGATATGCGGCGCCGGGAATGATCTTCCTCTCTCCGGCGGCAATCGGTAAGGAAGTCAACAGCGCCGTGCTGGCGAATCAGGTGGCACGGCAGTGGTGGGAAGTCGAAGTTTCGCCGGTCAACCGCAACCATATCTGGATTGAAAACGGCATGGCGCTTTATTCCGAAGCGCTCTGGACGGAACACGAGAAAGGCGCGGCGGCCCTCGAACAAAGGATGAAAGATCTGTCCATTACGGCGTTGACCGTCGACAATGTGCCCCTGATTCAGACCGCGCGGCTCGAAGACTATTCGCCGGAATACTGGGCACTGAGCGCCGATAAAGGCGCGGTCGTGATCCAGATGTTGCGCAGCACTCTGGGCGACGAGAAGTTCTTCCAGGCGATCAAGGCGTTTCTCCAGCAACAGGCATGGAAGCCCGCGACCACCGAGGACTTCCGCAAGGCCTGTGAGGCGGCGATGGGCGAAGATCTGCGCTACTTCTTCATTCAGTGGATCGAATCGAACGGCGCGCCCGAGTTCAAACCGGAATGGACGATCTTCCGTACCCAGAAAGGCTTCCGCGTGCAAGGCAAGATTTCGCAGGACCTCGACACGTTCCGCATGCCGGTGGATCTGAGGATCGAGACGGAGGGGAATCCGGAAAACAAGCGCATCGAGGTGATGGGGACTTCTTCCGAGTTTTCAGTCGATACCTTCGGCAAGCCAAAGAAGGTGATCATCGATCCGGATAACAAGGTGCTGCGGATGAGTCCGACGATGCGGGTGGCGGTGGCTATTCGCAAGGGTGAGCAACTCGTCGAAGTTTCGGAATTCGCGGATGCGCTGAAGGAATACCAGCACGCGCTCGATACACAAAAGAACAGCTCACTGGCGCATTACCGCGTGGGGCAGGTGTTCTTCCTGCAGCATAATTATCAGTCGGCGGCGAACGAGTTCCGCCAGGTGTCCGAAGGCGACCTCGATCCCAAGTGGACCGAAGTGTGGGCACACATTTACCTCGGGAAGATCTTCGATATCAGTGGACAGCGCGAGCGCGCGGTGAACGAATATACACAGGCGCAGCGCACGCGGGATAATTCGCAGGGCGCGCAGGATGAAGTGGCGAAGTATCTGCGGACGCCTTACAAGACGCCGAGTAAAGAAGCGATTTAGCAAACTACCCACGGGTAAATCCTTGTGTCTGCTGCGATTGGGTGCCGCTGAGCGAATACCTCGACACCGCATATCGGCTGGATTATTCGAGTGGGTCCTTTCCCCACTGGTATTCGGCCCACCCGGGGGCACGCTCAAGACCGCCCGCGCTGCCTGCGCTGACCGACGCTTTTGGAGTTCACGAAGCGTCGGTTGCGAAAATAGTCCAGCCTGGTTATTTTTTCGGATGATTTCCCTTTCCAATATCAACAAGCAGTACGGCAAACAGCTCATCTTCGTCGAAGCCTCGTTCCAGCTCAACCCTGGGGAGAAGGTCGGACTCGTCGGACCGAACGGTGCGGGCAAGACTACCCTCTTCCGCATGATCGTCGGCGAAGAAGATCCCGACGAGGGTGAAGTCTCGGTTCCGAAGAAGCTCACCATCGGCTACTTCCGGCAGGATGTCGAGGAAATGAAAGGCCGTTCCGTCCTCGATGAAGCCATCGCGGGCAGCGGGCGCGCCGGCGATCTCCACCACCGGCTCGAAGCGCTGCAGCACGCCATGGAAGACCCGGCGCGGGCGGGCGATATGGACCGCATCCTCGCCGAGTTCGGCGAAGTGCAGGAGGAATACGAGCATCTGGGCGGCTACACGCTCGAAGCCCAGGCACGCGAAGTCCTGCACGGCCTCGGTTTTGAGGACGACCAGATCGACGGCGACGTCGGCGCGCTATCAGGTGGCTGGAAGATGCGCGTGGCGCTGGCGCGTGTGCTGCTCGGCAAGCCCGACGTGCTGCTGATGGACGAACCGACGAACCATCTCGACATCGAGTCCATCATCTGGCTGGAACAGTTTCTGAGGTCGTTTGCCGGCGCTCTGTTGATGACCTCGCACGACCGCGAATTCATGAATCGGCTGGTCTCGAAGATCGCTGAAATCGATTCCGGCGAGATAGTCGTCTACTCCGGCAACTACGATTTCTACGAACGCGAGCGAACCATTCGCGAAGCGAATCAGCAGGCCGCCTTCGCGCGTCAGCAATCGATGCTCGCGAAGGAGCAGCGCTTCATCGAGCGGTTCAAGACCCACGCCGCCAAGGCCGCGCAAGTGCAGAGCCGCATCAAGGCGCTGGACAAGATCGAGAAGATCGAACTGCCGAAGAAGCGCGTGGTCGTGAAGTTCGAATTCCGCGTGCCGCCGCGCTCGGGTGAGATGGTTGCGGCGGTTGAAAATGTCGACAAGAGCTATGGCGCGCGCACGATCTACAAAGGGTTCAGTCTGACGATCCGGCGCGGCGAGCGGTGGGCGGTGATGGGCAGGAACGGCGCGGGCAAGACGACGCTGCTCAAAATGATTGCCGGCGCGAGCGAGCCGGATGCGGGGAGCGTGCGTCTGGGGGCGAGTCTGCAGATGGGCTACTTCGCCCAACAGTCGCTCGATGTGCTTGATCCCGACATAACCGTGATCGACCAACTGCAGAATGATTTTCCGCAGGAAGGGCTCGGATCCCTGCGATCGCTGGCGGGGGCGTTCCAGTTTTCGGGAGACGACGTGGACAAGAAGATCCGCTCGCTTTCAGGTGGCGAGAAATCGCGTCTCGCGATGGCGCGCATGCTTTACAACCCGCCGAATTTCCTGGTGCTCGACGAGCCTACCAACCACCTCGACCTGGCAACCAAGGAAATGCTCGTTGACAAGCTGAAGGATTTCGAGGGCACTATGATCTTCGTGTCGCACGACCGCGTCTTTCTACGCGGACTCGGCTCGCGCGTGCTCGAGCTCGGCGGCGAATCGGGGAAGGAACGCGATCCGCGGGTCTATCCGGGGTCGTATATCGAGTATGTGCAGGCACTGGGCCACGAAGCGCCTGGTGTAGTTCATTAGCGCTTTCCTCACGAATTCCGGAACATCTGTACACTGGGACATGCGCTTCGTATTGCTGCTTTCGCTGACGCCGCTGCTCGTGGCTGCCGATCCACAATTCAACAAGCCCCAGTTCAACAAATCGGGCGAGCTTATTCGTCCCGCATCCGACTACCGCGAATGGATCTACCTGACGAGCGGGGTCGGCATGAACTATGCCTCCGACTCTTCGAACGAGAAAGCCGCGTTCGACAACGTTTTCGTCGCTCCTGCGGCGTACCGCGCCTTCAAAGCCACGGGCCATTGGCCGGATCACACGATGTTCATCAAAGAGCATCGCCAGAATGTAACCAAAGGTTCCATCAACAAGGGCGGCCATTTCCAGGGCGCGCAGGTTCCGGTGCTTGAAATCGCCGTGAAGGAGACCAGGCGGTTCCCCGATGGCTGGGGCTACTTTGTGTTCGCGAAGGACGTGCCGGCAACGAAGGCCCTGGTCGGATCGCCGGGGAACTGCAACGAATGCCATGGGAAGAACGGCGCGGTCGAGAACACCTTCGTTCAGTTCTATCCGACGCTGCTTGAAATCGCCAAAGCCAAAGGCACGCTGCGCCAGTCTTACCTCCAATCGTCCGAAGCGAAGTGATCCAGTGCGGATCGCGATCCTGGCCGACATCCACGGGAATCTGCGCGCACTCGAAGCGGTGCAGAAAGATCTGCGGAAGCATTCACCCGATCTGATCGTCAACCTGGGGGATCATTTGTCGGGCCCTTTGCAGGCAGCGGCCACCGCGGATGCCTTGATGGCGGAGCCATACGGGAATATTCGCGGAAATCACGACCGGCAACTGCTCGACAGGCTGCCGGACGAAATGGGCTTGTCCGATCGAGCGGCGTGGTCGCAGCTCAACGAGGCACAAAAGATCTGGCTGCAGCGCATGCCTGCCACGTGCGAACCGGAGCCGGGGATTTTGATGTGCCACGGCACACCGGGCGATGATCTGCAGTATCTGCTCGAAGACGTCCGCAGGGACGGAGTGCATCTGGCGGATGCGCATACTGTCCGGCAACGCCTGGGTAGCGTCGAGCCGAAGCTTGTGCTGTGCGGGCACTCCCATATTCCGCGGGTGATTTCGATGAACGGCGGAGTCCACATCGTCAATCCGGGCAGCGTTGGATTGCCGGCTTACAATGACACCCGGCCGTGGCCGCATTACATGGAGGTGGGAAGTCCGCACGCGCGCTATGCGCTGGCCGATCGGGCGGCAACAGGCTGGAGAACTTCATTCCTCGCAATCGAATACGACTGGCTCGCCGCCTCCGAAGATGCCAGGCGCGGCGGCCGTCCCGATTGGGCGTGCGCGCTGGCCACCGGCTATGCGCTGCGGAAGGGGGCCTCGTCGTGATCGATGATATTCCCGACGCGTGCGGCGATGGGGGCATGCGCGTCGATCGGCTTTTGTCGCGGGTTCAGGCACTGGAACCCGCCTGAACGTCTGCCCGACATCAGTTCGCTTTTTCGCCGCGCCGCTTGACGTCGACATTCAAGCGTTTGATCTTCTGATTCAGCGTTGACAAAGGGACGCGCAGGGCCTCGGCGGCTTCCGTTTGGCTCCAGTTGAAGCGCTCGAGTTGCTCGACGATGGTGCGGCGCTCGAAATCCGCCACGATCTCGAACAAGGAAGCATCCGGCGGCAGAGCGCCGTTTTCGCTGCGCCTGAGACGGATGCCGCCGGCGTGCAGAAGGTAGTCCGGCAAAACGTCCAGCGGAACTACCTGGGTGGAGGCGAGAACGACGGCGCGCTCGACGACGTTCTCCAGCTCGCGCACGTTGCCGGGCCAGGGATGGTCGAGCAGAAGCTGCATCGCCTCCGGTTCGAAGCGAAGCTGTGTGCGGTTGTTGGCATCGAGGAACTTTTCGTTTTCCCGGCAGAACTTATCGAGAAAGTGCTGGATGAGAAGCGGAATGTCCTCGCGGCGATCGCGCAGCGGGGGCAGGTTGATATTGATGACGTTGAGTCGGTAATAGAGATCTTCGCGGAATTTCTTCTCTTCGACCATCTTGCGCAGGTCGGCGTTGGTGGCTGCCAGAATCCGCACGTCGACTTTCATCACATCGTTGGAGCCGAGCGGAGTGAATTCCTTCTCCTGGATGACCCGCAGCAGCTTGGATTGCGTCTCCGGGCCGATGGTGCCAACCTCATCGAAAAAGATCGTTCCCTTGTTGGCTACTTCGAACGCGCCCTTCTTGTTGTGGACCGCGCTGGTAAACGCCCCCCTCACATGACCGAAGAGGGTGGATTCCAGAAGATCGGTGGGGAGCGAGCCGCTGTTTACGGCGACGAAGGCGTGATCGACGCGCGGCGAATTGGCGTGAATCGCCTTGGCGATCAGTTCCTTGCCGGTTCCGGTCTCGCCGGTGATCAGGATTGTCGAACGACTGGCCGCGACCTGCATCACGAGATCCAGCACGCGCAACATGCGGTCGCTCTTGCCGACGATGTTGGGAAAGCTGTAGCGCTGCTTGAGCGCGATCTTGAGCTGCGTGTTCTCATCGATCAGGCGCTGCCCGGCAATCACGCGTTCGATCTCGATCAGCAGTTTTTCGTTGTCCCAGGGCTTGGCGAGATAGTCGTTGGCTCCGAGCTTGACGGCCTGGACGGCGGCTTCGACAGTGCCGTAAGCCGTGATCATGAAGATGGGTGTGTGGCGATCGCGCTCGCGGACGTCGCGCAGCATTTCCATACCGGACTTCTCCGGCATCATCAGATCGAGCAGAACGAGGTCGTAGGCGCGCAATTCGAGCTTGCGTTCGCCTTCCGCCGCATTCGCCGCGAGATCGACCTGAAAGCCTTCGAGGTCGAGCAGCGCTTCGAGGCTTTCGCGAATCTCGATTTCATCGTCGACAACGAGAACGCGGCCGCGCGAGGCGTTGCCCATCCTGTCGCGGGCTGGACTCATCAGACGTGGACCGTCTTGCTGATCGCCGGAAATTCCAGATGGAAACATGTACCCTCTCCGGGCCGTGAGACGGCTTCAATGGCGCCGTGGTGCTCCTGAATGATGCCGTAGGTAACGGAAAGCCCGAGTCCCGTACCTTTTTTTGCGGATTTGGTTGTAAAAAACGGATCGTAAATGCGGCTGAGATGTTCAGGCGCGATGCCGTGGCCGGTATCCGTCACCTCCACTACAGTGCCGCGCTCTCCGGTGCGCGTCGTCACTTCGAGAACGCCGCGCGCGTCCCGCTGCTCGGACATCGCATCCCTCGCATTGAGGAAGAGATTCAAAAACACCTGCTGCAGTTTGCCGGAATTTCCCTTCACCGGGTCGAGATTCGGGTCAAGTTTCGTGCGCACCTCGATGCCCGCCTTCTTGAGTTGATGCTCGAGAAGGGATAACGTTTCCTGGATCACGCGGTTGAGTTGTACGTCGGTGAGCTCGGAGGTCGACGTCCGCGAGAAGTTCAACAGCGAGTTGACGATTTCGCTGGCGCGGAAAGTCTGGCGGGCGATCTTTTCCAGAATGCGCGACTTCTGGTCGTCTTCGGCGACTTGTTTCGCCAGCATCTGCGCGTACGTGGAGATCACGGCCAGCGGGGTGTTGACTTCATGGGCCACGCCGGCAGCGAGCAAGCCGATGCTCGACAGCTTGTCCGCCTGCACGAGACGCCGCTCCAGCTCCGCACGGTCGGTAACATCGTCGAAGATCACGAGCCGGCCGATCTGCTCGTTGTCGCGAGACACCAGAGGGGCGATCGCGATGTTCATGCTGGATTCGCCGTTGCGCGTATCCAGCGCGAATTTGTCGAGATGGTGGATGCGCCTCTCGCCACGCGTAAGCTCGAACTGTTCGACCAGCGTGGCGGGAAAAAGCTCCGCCAAAGTGCGGCCGACGGCGTCAGCACGCCCGATGCCGCTCAGCCGTTCCATTTGAGTGTTCCAGCTTTCGACCCGGTCGTCGAGCCCCGCCGCGAGAATGCCGACATTGATCGACTCGACGATGTTTTCGCTGAATTCCTTCAGCCGCTCGTACTCGCCGACTTTTTGTTTGAGAGACCGGTAGAGGCTGGCGTTTTCAGTCGCGATCCCAACGTAATTCGACAACGTCTGCAGCAGCTCGACGTCGTCGCTCGACAGGAACTCGTTCTTGTCGGTGCGGCTCGCGCCGAGAAACGCTATGGTCCGGCCGCGGACCGTGCAGGGGAGGTAATAATTCAGGTCGAGATCCGCGATGGTCTGCCGCACCGAAGCCGGCCACGTTCCGGCGATGGCATCCAGATGGTAGCGGGTACGTTCGAAGAAGATATAGGGGCTGGTACGCTGCCAGTCGAGAAAACTCAGGTCGAGCGAACCGGGTGAATGCAGCGGAAGCGCGCTGGAGTCGAGCGACATGTGCAGCCGCCAGGACGACGCGGCCGGATCGGGATCGGTAGCGTCAATTCGATCGGCCAGAAAGAACGCCACGTGCCGGATCGAAAGCGTCTGCGTCAGGCGTTCGGCCACGGACCGCAGCATGGGGTCGAGATCCGTTTCCGAATTCAGCTCGCGCGCGAATTCGATGAGCGTGCGGCGGTAATCGTAACGGTCGCGGTAGAAGAAGCGGTCGAGCCGTTCCTGAATCCAGTTGCGCAACGGCTGAAAAAGGAAGGTCGCGATCAGCATGACCGCAATCAGGCCGAAGTTTCCGGGATCGTTCTTGAAGTTCTTCTGCACGAAGCTGCCGAGCGAGAACACCAGCGAATAAAACAAAGCCAGGAGGACAAGCGTCGAGAGCGTGTAGGCGTAACCGCGGCGGAAAATCGCGTCGACGTCCATCAGCCGGTAGCGCACGATGGCGATGGCGATGGTCAAGGGGATCAACGGCAGCGTGACGACCGCGTAGTTCATCCACGGGCTGAACGGAAGATCGAGCACGTACGGGATGGCGTTGAGCAGGGCGAAGGGCGCGAACCCGAAAAGCATGCCGTTACGCAGCCACTTGAGCTGCTGGCGGATCACGGGATCTTCAGCTTTGCGGTAGCCTGCCTGCAAAACCGCGCCGCTCACCAGGTATGTCGCTGTGAGCAGGCCCATCCATGAGCGATCCAGCGCCTCGCGGACGGCGAGAAGCGAGTTCCCTGGAGAAAGCAGAAGTCCGGCTGCAAAGCCAGCAGCTACCAGGGTCAGGACGGCGCCAGGCAAGTAGAGCAGCGGGGCGGGAGTGATCCAACTCCAGCGGGTCTTGAGCGTGGAGCGCCGGAACCATCCTTGCGGCTCCGGAAATGTCAGACAGAAGTGCAGAAAAAGGGCGGGAGCGAGCCAGCCGGCGATCAGGTTGCCCCAGTCGATCACCTGATCGAACCCGTTGAGTTTGCCGGTGCGGTGGAAGCAGGAAAAAATAAACGAGACGAGACAGAAAATGTAGAAGTGGCGGGCTTTGTATGCGCTGCCGCGACGGAAATAAACGAACAAGCCGATGGCGAGATAAGCCACCCCGACAACGTACTGCCAGGTGATCGCGATTCCACGAATCGCCTCGCCGACGATCACCGAGGCCGGAACGTCAACTGTGCCGCCGGCGCCGACGCGGCGGACTACATATGCCGCCTTCGCCCATGCTCCGACGTAGGCAAGACGGCGCGGCACATCGCTGGTATCGTTTATCGGCGCGGCCTGGATGGATTTGAGAACGTCGCCGACCCGGATGCCGGCCCTTTCCGCGGGACCGTTCGCCGAGACCCGCAGCGCGACGACCTGACTTTGGCCATCAGACGCCGCATGATCCACCCACGTAACCCCGTCATCCGGCAGTCGAAAGCGGTGGATCTGCTGATAGTTTAAAGCCGCAGCAATAGCCGCCGCGATTGTCAGCACGGTGAGAATCGCGGTCGAAAGCTGAAACTTTAATTCCTGAAGCATGCTTTGTCGTTAAGCTCAGGTCGTTAGCCCGGTTCGTCAGCCGGCGAGGATCGCACTTCTACCGCGGCGCGAGAGAACCTCGAAGACACCTCTACGTTCGGGTAACCAGTGCAGTTTCAATGCCAGCATATTATTGGAAAATAGAAACTTCGGCGCTGAAAACAATAAAGTTAGCACACCCGCGCCAGAGCGAAATTCCATTTTTGGAATCCGCCACGCCGTGCGGGTGTTGAGAACCGGATGGCGGTCGTTTTCAGATTCGGGCGCGCGGGCGCTTTTTCTTTATCCAGGCTACGAAGTCGTCGGGGGCCTTCATGGTGGAAAGACGACTCTGCCGTACCAGCGACCAATCGGCGAACAAACCCGATTCCTTGATTTCATGAAGCGTGACCGGCGGCTCGACGCGACCCCGAAAGCGGAAGTCCGCCACTGCAAGTTTTGGGTCTTTGGGATCGTCGCGGCCGGCACCTGTAATATCCGCGACTCCTACAATTGCCGAGTCACCCATGCTATGGTAAAGAAACACGCGGTCGCCAGCTTTCATGTCTCGAATGGCACGGAGCGCTTGCGGATTTCGAACCCCGTCCCAGACTGTCTGGCCTTCCCGTTCCAGCTGCGCGACCGAATATGTCTCCGGATCTGTCTTTGCCAAAAAGTATGTCAATCGGGCTGGTACTCTGTCCACCATTAACGTAAGTATATTCTCACTTTCCGTTTTGCCTGCTAGGATTTAAAGAAGCGATGCAGATGTTGGTGAAGTTCGTTCTCGCAGCCGTTTCCACGGCAGCGCTTTGTTGCGCCCAGATCGACTCCTCTGGTCCCGCCGACGGTCCTTCGAGCGTTAAAAATACCACCCAGGGACCAACCGCCGGACACAGTGGAGAAGGCGAGACGCAGGTGAATCAGGCGACTGCAACAGCCGTGCAGCCGCCGCCAGCATCGCAGGCCGGCCCGCAAGTCGTCGAAAAACCAGAGGGAAAACCCGAAGCGGACATAAAAACGGCCGCGAGGGTAAAGAATACCGGCTCAACTGCCGATTCTAAGGAAGGGGCTTTCATCTTTGGCCCGCTGGACGTGATTATCGTGAAGGTCTGGGACAATCCGAACCTGTCGAGCGCATATGCGGTGTCCCAGGACGGGACCATCTCCATGCCTCTGGTCGGCGATCTCAAGGCCGACGGATTGACGGCGAGGCAACTGAAAGAAGTGATTACGCAGCGCCTTGCGGATTGCTGCATCAGGACGCCCGAAGTGACGGTCGAGATCGGAAAGATCAACAGCAAGCGATATTTCGTCTACGGCGAGGTCGGTCGCGCAGGCGAATATCCGCTGGCGCGGGCAACTACCGTGATGGACGCCTTGTCCGACGTAGGCGGCTTCCGTGATTTTGCCAATACGAAGAAAATCCGTATTCAACGCGTGTCGCCCGACGGCAAGACCGCCAAAGAATTTTTGTTCAACTACAAGGACGTTAGCCGGGGAAAGCATCTGGATACGAATATTCTGCTCGAAAACGGAGACCGGATCTATGTTCAGTAAGGAGTTCGAACTGTAATGACAGCGACCCCAACGGTACCAGGATACGTAGCGATTTCGCGGCGTACGCTGGATGTGGAGGATTACGTCGACCTCGCGCGGAGGCATGTGGGCTGGATCGTGGGTCCGATGCTGGCTGGAGTGGTGGTCGCGACAGTCGCCGCGTTTGCGCTGCCAAACGTTTATATCTCGCAGGCGGAGATGCAGATTACTCCCGCGCAGATCTCGGAGAGTATCGTCAAGACGACGATCAACCAACAGTTGACCGAGCGCATCATGCAGATGGAAAACGCGATTCTGAGCCGGACCAGCCTATCCAACATTATCCAGGATCCGAGACTCGATCTGTATAAATCGGATCGCGCCAGCAAACCGCTGGAAGATGTTATCGAAGCGATGCGACTCAGGGACATCAAGATCCAGATCGATTCGCTTCCAGGAGACGGAGTCCGGCGCGCTTCGGCATTTTCCATTTCATTCCGGTATCCCGACCGCCTCAAGGCACAACAGACCGTGCAGGCCCTGATCACGAAGTTTCAGGATGAGAACCTGACAACGCAACGCACGCAGCAGAACGTGGTCAATACGTTCGTACATGATGAGCTCTCGGAAGCCAAAGCGAAGCTCGATCAGCTGAATGAGGAGTTGACGAAGTTCCGCGTGGAGAATTCCGGCAAATTGCCTGAACAATCCTCCCTGAATATGGCGCAGCTGACTTCGCTGCAGCAGCAGTTGACAACCGTCAACGACGCATTGAATCGTCTGGCGCAGGAGAAGGTGCAGTACGACACACGTCTTCAGACGCTCAACGGCCAGTTACAGCTGCTCGACATGTTCGATAAAGAGTCACCGGTAGCAGCTCCTATCGTGAAACAGCAGAACGAACAACTGCTGGCGATGAACCGGGCGATCGAATCGACCGAATCGAACCTCGCCCAGCTGGAGCAGGTCTATCAGCCGACTTACCCGAACATCCGTGACGCGAAAGCGCGCCTGGCGGATCTGAAGAACCAGCGCGACGCCTTGCAGAAGAAGCAGGACCAGGAGCAGGTCAAAGCGGTGGAAGCGCTGAAGAGCACGTCGGCAAAGAAGGCCACGAACTATGGCGAAGCACAGCGCATGACAGCTTTGCAGGGGGAGATCGACGGCACGAAGGCCGCCATGACGGCCAAGGAAATGGAACGTCAGAATCTGCTGAAGAGCCAGGTGAACGTCGATAAGCAGATCGACAGCTATCAGGCAAAGCTGGCGGCGACTTCCGGTATCGAAGCCACCTACGCGGAAATGATTGCCAACCAGCGCGCCGCCAGCGAGAAATACCAGGTTCTGCAAACCAAGCAGCAACTGACCGAACAGAACGGGGAACTCCTCCAGCGCAAGGCGGGCGAGAATCTCGACGTGCTCGATCCACCATCCCTGCCGGTGCAACCGGCGGCACCAAAGCGCTGGATGATCGTAGGCGCGGGCACGGGAATCGGATTTATTCTGGGTCTGGCGCTGGCCGGCGTGCAGGAGGCGAAGGACACCTCGCTCAAGAACCTGAAGGACGTGCGGGCTTACACCAATCTTCCCGTGCTCAGCAGCATTCCGCTGCTTGAGAATACGATGCTGGTGCGGCGCAAACGCAGAATTGCCTATCTGGCCTGGTCGGCGGCGGTAATCGTCGGCATCATGGCGGTCAGCGCTTCACTTTATTACCATCTGACCACGACGGTTTAGCGTATGAAGACTTCTCCGAAAGCCATGGAAAGAGGTCCCGAATGAGCCGTGTGCATGATGCGCTGCGGCGGGCGGAACGGTTGCTCGAATCGGACGGCGACGAAAGCATCGCTACGGAGGGGGACCCTCTCTCGCTGGTTGTAACGGAGGAAACGGCGGTTTCCGAGCAGCAGACTCCCATAGAGGCTTCCGGCAGCGGACACCGCAGCGGCCTGGCGCGCCCGGAACCGAGACACCTCGAAATCGACTGGCGTGGCTTTCTTGCGCGCTGCAAGCCAATTCCCTTCCGGCCCGCTCCGGAAACGCACCTGATTGACGTGGAACGGCCGCATGAACTCCCGGCTGAAGAATTTCGCAGTCTGCGTACACGCCTGAACCATCTGCAGAGCCAGCAGGATCTGCATTCGATCGTGGTTACGAGCGCCTCCCCCGCTGAAGGCAAGAGCTTTACCGCGGTGAACCTAGCGCTCGCCCAGGCGCAGCTCGAAACACCGGTGCTGCTGGCCGATCTCGATCTGCGACGCCCGGTGGTTCATAACCTGTTCCAATGCGAGCGCACGCCGGGTTTCTCCGACTTCCTGCTCGCGGAAAAGCCTCTCGAAGAATGCATTCGCAAGATCGAAGGCACGAATCTTTACTTCCTGCCGGCAGGCTCGCAGGTCAAAAATCCTCTCGAACTGCTCAACATGCGGCATGTGCAGAACACGCTCGAAGGCTTCCGCAAAATCTTCAACTGGGTTATTCTCGACACGCCACCGCTGCTGTTCTCGGCCGACGCCAACCTGCTTTCGACGCTTACGGACGGCACGCTGATCGTCGTCCGCATCGGGTCGACGACTTACGACAACGTGATTCGCGCGATGCAGACGTTGTGCGAAAACAACGTGCTGGGTATAGTCGCCAATGGCGCGCGTGCCGGCGAACTCTACAGCAAGTACACTTACTACTACTCGAAGCAGGAGGAAGAGTAAACCCCACAGGCTGAAGCCTGTATTACCATCGCGTCACCCGGCGACGGATTTTATGTGGCCCAGGTGGTGGTCGCAATGCCACGCGTACAGAGCGAGGACTTCACCCAGCGGAACCGGGCCGCGGTTTCCTTCCGGATGGATGTAGCCGCGCTTCCACTCCGCTTCGGACATGCCGCGCATCAGCACCACCCAACGATCGTGCAGGCTCCCAAGCAGCGAGAGCGACGTTGCGATCGGAATTGCGGCCACGTCCGGCAGGCGGGCCCAGGCCGCTTCGTCATAAGGCTTGATGATTGGATCCGTTTCGGTTAACGCGAGCTTGAAGCGGATATACGCGTTCATGTGGCTTTCGGGAACGTGATGGATGACCTGGCGCGCGGTCCAGCCGCCCTCGCGGTATGGGGTGTCCAGCTGAGTCTCCGAGAGCTGGGAGACGGCCTCCTGCATTCGGGCCGGGGCGGACGCGATGATGTCGATGAATCGCGCCCGGTCGGCCGGCGAAATGGATTCGGGGCGATGAAATTTTCCAATTGGATATTGACGGGTTCTTTCGCTCATATCGTTTCTCCGCGCACGAGGTCCGCATAACTCTCGCGTTCCCGGATGATGCGCCAGCGGCTTCCCTCGATCAACACTTCCGGGGCGCGTGGACGCGAGTTGTAATTGGAGGATTGCACGAAACCGTAGGCGCCAGCCGAAGCGACGGCGAGGTATTCGCCGGGTTGTACGTCGGCCAGCGCGCGGTCGCGCGCCAGGAAGTCCCCGGTTTCGCAGACCGGCCCCACGACATCCGCGACAATCGCATCGGCCGGCATGTGATTCAGCGGCAGAATATCGTGGTGCGCCCGGTAGAGAGCCGGGCGGATGAGATCGTTCATCGCCGCATCGACGACGACGAATTCCTTTGCGGGCGTCTTCTTCCGGTAGAGCACGCGGGTCAGCAGCACGCCCGCCGGGCCCACAATCGAGCGGCCCGGCTCCACCATCACTACAAGACCCGCCGCGCCAAGCCGCGCGCGAAGAGCCGCCACGAAATCGTGAATCTGCGGCGCGTTCTCAGCGGCATGATAGGCGATGCCAAGACCGCCACCCAGGTCGACATGGTCGATGGCGTGCCCGTCCGCGCGCAACGTTTCGATCAGCGACAGTACCCGGTCCGCCGCTTCGAGAATCGAAGAGTAGTCGACGATCTGCGAACCGATATGGCAATCGACTCCGCTGGCGCGCAGATGGCGGAAGTTCTTCGCCCGGTGATAAACCGCGGGCGCTTCGCCGATATCGATCCCGAATTTGTGATCGCGCAGCCCGGTGCTGATGTAAGGATGCGTCGCGGCATCCACGTCGGGGTTCACGCGCAGGGAAAAGCGCGCCGTTCGCCCGAACTTTTGCGCGATCGCATCGATCGTCGCCAGTTCCGCTTCCGACTCGCAATTGAAATTACAGATGCCCTTCGAAAGCGCGAGTTCAATCTCTGCGGCTGTCTTGCCCACGCCGGAGAAGACGACCCTTGCCGGATCGCCGCCGGCCTGCAACACCCGGTATAGTTCCCCGCCGGACACGATATCGAATCCGCAACCTTCGCGCGCGAGAAGCGACAAAACGCCCAGTGTGGAATTGGCCTTTACCGCATAACAGATCATGTGCGGCAGGTCGCCGAATGCATTGTCATAGGCGCGATAAGCGTCCACGATCGATTGCGCCGAATAGACGTAAGCGGGCGTGCCTGTAGCCCGCGCGATCTCTTCGAGATCGACCTGCTCGCCGAACAGCCTGCCGCCGGTGTAGTGGAACATCAGGTTTTCCTCATACGAGTTTCGGCTTCACCCGCATGACGATGAGAGTCTGATCATCAAAACGATCGGTGTTGAAGGCATCCAGATCGTCGAAGACCTCGCGGACGATCTCCTGCGGCGAAAGCCCGCAGGTGCGCTTCACAATCCTGGCGAGTCCGTTGCGCCCGTATTCCTCGCCGGTCGCGCCGAGATGATCGGAGACGCCGTCGGAAAACAGCACAACCAGATCGCCCTCTCGCGCCTGAAAGATCACTTCGTCATACTCGCGGTCCGGCAGCAGGCCGAGCGGCACGCCTTCGACCTGGATATTGAGAATGTCGCCGTCGCGGCAGATCATGGGCGGCGAGCCGCCCGCGTTCGACATCGTCAGCGTCTGTGTGTAGGCGTGCCACAGCACGATCAGAAGAGTGACGTAACGCCCCTCTACTTTGCGCTGCATCAGCGCCTCGTTCAACGCGCGCATCAATTCCGCCGGGCTGCGGCGGCGCGGCGCCAGCGTTCGCATACGCCCGTTCACCATGGCGCCGTAGAGGGCCGCCGCGGCTCCCTTACCGCTCGAATCGCCGAAAGCAATGGCGAAGTGGGAATCGGTGTGTTCGAAAAAGTCGTAGAGGTCGCCGGAGATTTCACGCGCGGGGCGCAAACCGATGGCAATCTCAAGGCCCTCGACAGGGGGTGCTTCGGCCGGCAGCAGGACCGTCTGCAGCTCGAACGCTGCCTTCAGATCTTCCTGCATGCGGCGCTCGCGCTCGGCGATCTCGTGATAGAGACGCGCATTTTCCACGGCGATGGAGACCGAAGGAGCGAGCAGGGTCAGGGTGCGCGCATGATCTTCCGTGAAGTATCCGATCCGTTCGCTTTCGAGATTGAGGACGCCGATCACGCGATCCTGCACGATCAACGGCACGGCGATCTCCGAACGGACGCCCGGATGCGACGCGATGTAGCGCGGATCCGTGGTGGTATCGTGAATCCGAATCACCTCGCGGGATGCCGCCGCCGCCCCGGTGATCCCTTTGCCCAGCGGAATATTGTCGAGATTGACACGCTGGTCGAAGCGGAGGCTGAAACGGTGCCGCAGCGCCTGCTGCCCGGCATCCACCAGCAGAATACTGAAGGCGTCGTAGTTGATCAGGCCCCGGACGCTCGACGCCACCTTACTCAGAAGCTCATCGATGTCGAGAATCGATGCGAATTCGTTGGACACGCGGGATAGCGTGCGGATGGTTCGGTACTGCCGCTCCGCGCGGCGGTAGAGCTGGGCATTGTCGATCGCCGCCGCCACGCGGCCGGCAATGAGGCTCAGCATGGCGCGATCGTGATTCTTGAAAGTACCGGTGCGTGTCGACTGGATATCGATAATGCCCACGAGGCGCTTGCGCGCGATCATGGGCACACTCAGTTCGCTGCGGACGACATCGGAGGTGCTGAGATAACGGTGATCGGTCGTGACATCCGCCACGAGCACAGGCTGCAGGGTTTCGGCCGCTATGCCGACGACGCCTTCGCCCAGCGCGAGCGAGAGATTGCGCACCACTTCTTCGCGATGACCGACAGCATGGCGGATGCGCAGATCTTTGCGTTTGTCGTTGAACAGCAGAATGGCGAAGAGGTCGTACGGAATCACGCGCCGCACGATTTCGGCCACGTTGGCGAGCAATTCATCGAGGACAAGAGTCTCCGAAGTAAGAGTCGCGACTTCGAGGAGAAAATCGAGCAGATCGCTGCGTTCGCGGAACCGAACGGCCGGTTTGACGCGAGGAGAGGCCATGTTTTTCAGCCCGGTCCGGCCCCTTCGGTGAGCGGAATCGTTTCCTCAACGATGCGAACGCTGGCGCTGGCGCCGATGCGGTCGGCTCCGGCTGCCACCATGGCTTTCAGATCGGCAAGGGTTCGGATGCCTCCGGAGGCTTTCACACCCATCGATTTCCCGACTGTGCGGCGCATCAGCGCGACATCGGCAGTTGTCGCGCCCGACTTGCCGAATCCCGTGGAAGTCTTGACGAAGTCGGCCGCGGCGTCCTGCGAAAGTTTGCAGGCGAGCACCTTTTGCGCGTCGTCGAGCAGGCAGGCTTCGATAATGACCTTCACTATGGCCCCGTGGCTGTGGCTTGCGGATACGATCCCTTCGATGTCGGCTTTTACCGCGGCCTTCTCACCGCCTCGAATCGCGCCGATGTTGATCACCATATCGATCTCCTCAGCGCCGTCGCGCAGCACCGCGAGCGTTTCCGCAACCTTTGCCGCGGTGCTGGTTGCGCCCAACGGAAATCCGGTTACGGTGCAGACCTTTACAGGAGATCCCCGAAGCGCTTCTGTTACGAATTTCGTCCAGAATCCGTTCACACAGACGCTGGCGAACTCGAATTTCAGGGCCTCGGCACAGACCTGCCTGACGTCGTCGCGGGTAGCTTCCGGCCTGAGGATAGTGTGGTCGATCAGGCGCGCGACTGTTCGGTCAAAACTCATTTGGAGGGTGGAAAGACTACCGTATCACATGTCGGAAAACATCAATCCGAATCGGGCCAGGAACCGTAGATCCATTGACTACGAGAACAATCCGTTGGCCGCCTCTCTCGATCGTCATGCTCCTCCGGAACCGGGCACGCACGGTGTGGCGGTGACGTATGTACTTGAAACCTGGGCAGTTCGCCGGATACTCGAAGCGCTGACTCGACGAGAAAACGGCCACGCGGGCTCGCGAATGGTCGGGAACCCCGGGGGTTACCGAGTGCCGCAAGCGGCTGACTCCGAAGATCGAGTCGACACGACCCTGGCGATCACCGATGGCGCCGGGAATCTGCCGGTCTCAGCATCACGCTGCCTGCTGAAGTCAAGTGGCCCGGCTGACGCGCTTCAAGCCGCAAGTTGGGCGGTGCAGAACGCGCAACGTTTGGCGCCGATGGCGATTTCGCTGAGGCACTCCGGACACTTCTTCGTCGTGGGGTCCGCGGGCGGTTCCCTGCGGGCGCGCGAAACAAGCGCGTTCACCGGCAGGACCACCATGTAGTAAACGGCGGTCGCGATGATTAGAAACGAAATAATGGCATTGATCAAATCGCCAATCAGGAATTTGCTCCCGTTCACCGTGAACTGAATCGCCGAGAAGTCGGGCTTGCCGGCAACAGCCGCGATCAACGGCGTCAGCAGGTCCTTTGTAAACGCGGTCACGACTCCGCCAAACGCCGCTCCGACGACGACGCCGACCGCCAGATCCACCACATTGCCGCGCAATAGAAATTGTTTGAATCCGCCTGCCATGCTTGCTCTCCTCGACTCACTATATATGTTTCAGGAAGCGATGCAGGCGTTCCATCGCGGGTTCCAGAACCTCGCGGTCCGCCGCATAGCAGATACGGACAGCGCCTTCACCGCCGGCTCCGAAGGCGATACCGGGCGCGAGGCCGACGCGCGTCTCGAGCAATAGCCGGCGGCAGAATTCGAAGGAATCCGTTATTCCTTCGACACGCGGGAAAAGATAGAACGCGCCGTCGGGACGCGGCACGCTGACGCGCGGCATGCCGTCCAGTGCGTCAAGACAGAAATCGCGGTTGCCCCGGAGATTTGCGGCCATGGCCGCAACCTCAAACTCGCCTTCCTGCAGCGCCGTCTCCGCCGCTTTTTGCGCGAAGCTCGCGGCGTGGGAAATAATGAACTCATTGAGGGCGGTCGCCCGCTGGGCGAGATCCGCGCGAGCGACCAGCCAGCCCACGCGCCACCCCGTCATGCAATAAGTCTTGCTGAACGACTGGATCACAACCACCGCATCATCGCGAGTTGCTTTTTGCAGGATCGATGGCGCCGCCGCACCGGGCTGCGCCGCCCCGTACCAAAGGCGTTCGTAAACTTCATCGGCGATGAGCCAGAGGCGATGTGCGCGGCAAAAGGCGAGCAGGCGGTCCTGATCTTCCGGCGTCGTGACCCAGCCGAGCGGGTTCGACGGCGATGTGTAAAGCAGCATCCGCGTATGCGACGAGACTGCGCGATCGAGCGCTTCCCAATCGATCTCATAGCGCTTGTCGGCATCCCCTCGCAGCAAATGAGGAACCTCGACGGCTCTGGCATTCGCCATGGCTACGATGGAGGCGCCATTCGGCCAGGCAGGTGTGAGAATCAATGCCTCATCGCCGGGATCGAGCACACAGCGAAGCGCAACGTTCAGAGCCTGGACACCGGATGCGGTGACGACAATTTCGCGGCGCGGATCGAGCGACACGCCATGCATCCTCCGGTAGTAAGCCGCGAGGGCTTCGCGAAGTGACGGCAGGCCGGCGTTCTCGGTGTAGAACGTGAGGCCGGCGTCGAGTGCGTTCGCGGCAGCCTGTTTGATGAAATCAGGGGTCGGCCGGTTCGATTCACCGAAGTAAAGGCGCAGCACGCCCTCCATGCCAAATGCGATATCGGCAAGCTCCCGGATGCGCGAACCGGGAACGGCCCGCGCCGAACTGGCGACTTCAGCGGACACTCTATTTCAGAATCGCTTCTACCCGCGACAGGTGGTTGCGGTCGTGGCCGCCCATGGTTTCGACGACCGTCCGGAACGTCATGTCGCCGCGTTCGGGATGATTCATGGTGCGATTGAAATCCTGCGGCGTCAGGCCGGCAATCAACGCCAGATTCCACTGGCGGAGCGCGGAGAATGCGGCCAGTGCCGTGCGGGCATCATAGTGTGGATAGGGAGCCGCCCAGCGATCCTGATCGAATGGCTGGACGACAGGATGATTCTCGGCCAGAGTCTGCCGCAATCGGAAAGCAAAAACAACTTCGCAATCGGCAAGGTGCGCGATAATGTCGCGAACGCTCCACTTGCCGGGCGCGGGTGAAAGGTTCACCTTTTGCGGGCCAGCCGCACGAGTCAGATTCTCCAGCAGGACCGGAGTCGCGCGGATCACTTCCAGCGGATCGCCATCTCCGAGCTGGGATGCGTAAGGATTGAGTGGCATACATCATCATAACCACGCTGATGGAAACGGGGCAGCAGTATCCTGAACAGGGATTCATCGCTTGCCACTGATCGCACGGATCGCCGCCGGAGTCGCCTTTCTAATGGCCGCCGGGTCCCTGATTTCCGCGGTGACCGGGCAGATTTTCGCATTACCCTTCGCTTTCATTCCGCTCGCCGCAGGCGTTGGAATCCTGCGCCGGCGGGCCTGGAGCGCCTGGGGATTTTCGCTCTACACTCTGGCGCAACTGGTTCCGCTCGCACTTGTGCTGGCGCGGTCCAGTAGTCTTGCGAATGGTCCGCCTGGCGCCATCGGCGCAGTCGCGCTGGCTGCCGTGCTGATCCCGTTGTTTTTCTTCGCAGGAAGGTCGATGGCCGCGGGGCCGCGCGGATTGGCGTGGCCCTGGATAACGATCGCCGCGCTCACTACCGTTCCACTCCTCTTTTTCCAGGTATTTGTGGTGCCGTCACCGACGATGGAAAACACGCTGCTGCAGGGCGATCGCCTCATCGTGTGGCGTTTTCCGAAGACCATGCCGGTGCGCGGGGAGATGATCATTTTCACGTATCCGGTGGACCGGCGTCAGACGTTTGTAAAGCGCGTAATCGGTGTTCCGGGAGACCGCATCCGGATTTCCGGCAAGGTTCTCTACCGGAATGGCATCGCTGTGAATGAACCCTACGCAGTGCACAAGACCACTTACGTCGACCCTTATCGCGACAACTTCCCGAGCGAGCCGCGCGTGACCATGTACGACGCGCAGGAACAAATGCTCCGGAACAATGTGGTCGATCGCGAACTGATCGTGCCTGCAGGAAAGTATTTCGTTCTGGGAGACAATCGCGACAACTCGCTCGACAGCCGCTATTGGGGGTTTCTCGATGCGCGCGACATCATCGGCAGGCCCGTGATGATTTACGGATCAGAGGACGAGGCGGGGCCTCAGCACAGGATTCGATGGAATCGGTTGTTTCGTTTTTTGTAGCGGCGGAGCCTACTTGCGTGCCGGCGGGTAGACGAGAACTTTCACCCCGGCGGAATCGTCAGATGATTTTCCGAGACCGAGGGTTTTCACGCGCGAATCATCCATCTTGAAATTCTTCACGAGATAATCCCGCACCACCATTGCGCGCGCTTCGGTCAGAACTTTTTCCTGGGTGCTGTCGCCCTTCATTCCGGCATACCCCGCCACCACGGCCAGACCGAATGGATTCGACTGCAGGAAGGCGCCTGCCTCAGCGAGCATCTTCGCGTCTTTGAGCTTCGCAGTATCGTCTTTATCGAAGAGCTTCGCGCTGTTCCAGGAAAATCGTTTGAGAGCAGGCCCGGCCGGGAGCTGAGGAATCGCATTTTTTGTGAGCGCGGACGAGTCCTCGTAGCCGCGCTTATGGAAGAAATGGCTCAGCAGGAAATTGTGCCGGGCCGCTTCGAGATCTTCCTGCAACTCCGCAGTCGCCTGGTTTACGTTCTGATAGACCTGCTTGTCGTTGACCAGAGCGCCCACCGTGCCCTTCCCGTTGTCGATCTTCGACGTAATCGAGCCGAGACTTGATACTGCATTCGTGACGTTCTGCATAGCTCCGCCGGCGGAATCGAGAAGCCCATTGGCCTTCTTGATGAGATCGGAAATCTCGATGGGTGAAGCACCGGCGAGCGTGTCGTTGTCCTTCAACGCGGGAGAGTCGCTGGTGCCGGGCGCGACTTCGAGATATTCGTCGCCCATAAGCCCTTCGGCGCGTATCGCGGCTGTCGAGTCTTTGCGGACCACGCGGCGTGTTTCAGAATCGAGGTCCATCATCACCCGCACCTTCTGGCCCGGCTGCTGCGGAAGGTCGATGCGGCGCACGCTTCCTTTCGGGATTCCGGCGATGCGAACCTGCGCGCCGGGGAGCAGGCCAGCCACGTTCGGAAACTCGGCGTAGAGCTGGTACTTCGACTGAAACATCATCCGGTTGCTGCCAATCCAGAAGACGGCGCTGCCGAAGACGACGAGTGCCGCAAGGATAAAGGCGCCGAGACGAAATTCGCGTGACATAGCACTAATCCTCTTTTTTCCTGGGGCCATGGCTGCGGCCGTTGCCGGTCAGAAATTGCCTGACGAACGGGCCTGTACTTCGCTGCAGCTCGTCGAATGTGCCATCGGCCACGATCCGTCCCTCATCGAGAAGCACGACGCAGTCGGCAAACGCTTCGGCCCCGCGAACATCGTGAGTGACAACGAGAGAGGTGATGCCGCGCTTCTTCTTAAGATCGGTGATCAGGCTGCCAATTCCGGCGGCGGTGATGGGGTCGAGTCCGGCGGTTGGTTCGTCCAGAAGAAGAATCTGCGGGTCGAGCGCGAGAGCACGCGCCAGGCCCACGCGCTTCTGCATTCCTCCGGAGATTTCGGACGGCATCTTGTCGAAATCCGACGGATCCATGCCGACACCGGAGAGCAGGCCGCGTACTTTCTCGCGGCGATCCGATTCGGAAAGGTCGCTGTGACGGCTCAGCGGGAAGTCCACGTTCTGCTCGACGGTCAGCGAATCGTAGAGCGCGGCCTGCTGAAACAGATAGCCGGTCTTTTTTCTGATTTCGTTCAGGCTTTTGACTTCGCCCGCGCGCGCGCGGTTCAATCCGGCGATCTCCTCGCCGGCGATGCGGATCGAGCCCGCGTCAGCGGTCTGCAGCCCGACAAGAAGTTTCAGAAGGACGCTCTTGCCCGTACCGCTGCGGCCCAGCACGGCGAGCGTCTCGCCATGAGGAACGCGAAGGCTGATGCCGTCAAGCACCTTGTGGCCGCCAAAGGACTTGCGGAGATCCTTGACTTCCACCGGAACTTCGACCGATCTGGAAGGGGCAGCCATCACAGTCAGCTCCAGAAGACCAAAATCAGCCGCACGAGGATCACATCGGCGAGGATCACAAAAAGCGACGAAAGCACGACCGAACTCGTGGCCGCGCGGCCAACCCCCTCGGTACCGCCTCTCACCCGCATTCCCTGAAAGCAGGCGACTACGCCGATGATGAGTCCGTAGACGAGCGTCTTCAGAGTAGGCGGAATGAAGTCGCTGAAGCCGACGCCTTGCGTGCCGTTCTCGAGGAAGTGGCGGAGCGAAATCGGTTCCACCGCCGCTTCGGCAACCCAGCCCATCATGATGGCGCAGAAATCAGCGCATATGGTGAGGAGCGGCAACATGAGAATGCAGGCGGCGACGCGCGTGGCAACAAGAAAGCGCATGGGCTCGACGGCCGAAGCTTCCATTGCGTCGATCTGGTCCGTGACCCGCATCGAGCCGAGCTCTGCGCCAATGCCCGCGCCCACGCGACCGCTGACGACAAGGCCCGTGATGACCGGGCCGCTTTCCTTGATCACCGAATAAAAGATAACGGCGGGCAAAAGAGATTTCGCGCCGAAATGAATGAGACTGTCGCGCGTCTGCAATGAGAGGACTACGCCCGTGGCCGCTCCCGCCAGCGCAACGAGTGGGAGTGATTTCGAACCGATTTCGTCGCACTGGCGGATCAACTCACGAAACTCCCATGGCGGGGCGAGAACGATGCGGAAGAGACGCGCGCAGAACACGCCGATTTCGCCAAACCATTCGATTACGGAAACAAATGGATTTTCTTTCACGCGGCCGGGAGGCGCCGCGGCGGCAGCGAATACAGGTAGTGAACCGCGCATCGTCCTCTCCAGTGCGGGTGACTTGCCAAAGGAAGCTCCGCTACTCGTGGAGGGAGCGATTCCTCACGGATGTGCGCGCTGGCAAATCAATTGCTTCAAGCGCCGATGAAGGGAGAACTTATATGTCCCGTTTCTTAAATACGGTTTTACTTGGAACAGCGCTAACTTTTTCAGTAGCGGTTATACCGACCGCGTTGCGCGCGGAGGATCATCCCGTCCGCTATCACGACAAAGATCATAACGACGACCATGAGTGGAACAACCACGAAGACCGGGCGTATCGAATCTGGGCGAAGGAAAACCACCGGAAATACCAGAACTTCTCCAAATTAAAAGAGGACGATCAACAGGCTTACTGGCGCTGGCGCCATGAGCACTCCGACGCCTTGCTCCATATCGACATCCACTGAGGGCGGTCTGGACTTGAACTACGCGGCTCCGCGCAGCTTTATTTCGGCGAGGGTTCGTGCGTAATGGTGTTGTGTGCGGAGTATGATTTGGCCCGCATACTCCGGGAAATGCCTGCGCAGCGCCAATACCATCGCTTCCGCGGCAGGCATGACAGGAAGCGCGGAATTTCTGTGGGATTTCAGCAGACCGCGTAGCCTGTCGGCAACGGTCGTTTCCTCAAGCGCCAGGTTGAGGGCTGCTTCGAGGAAACCATCGGGTTCCGCGGGAACCATGTGAGTATGAGTACACAGGGCGCCGTCGACATTCAGGACGTCGAGATTCTCCTCTCCGAAAAGATCGATGGCATAGGAGCAATACAAACTGAAAGAGGATCGTGCGAGTAGCCTGTTCCAGAACTGCTCCAACCGGATGGCGGCATCAAATTGAGAGTTATTCCATAGCAGCCCCACCATTTCTCCGTAGGTCCGCAACGTGCCGGAGCGAGTCGCGGGAGAAACTTCACGTACGGCGGTACCGATTGCCCGCTCGAAGGGAATCCAATCGGGCAGCCCTCCGGTCATGAAGCTATAGAGTTTTTCCTGCGCATCAAGGAAGACCAACTGGCGCCGGGCGAGTAAACCATTCAGATCGGCATCGGACTGGGCAAGAAACTCCGAAAACAAGTCGCGATGGGCGCGCGTCGCAATCAACAAAGCGCCATCACCCTGCCTGAGGCCTTCCAGAATGTAATGGCAAACGTTCTTTGCCAGGCTCGACTCGTCCGCCTTGTAGAACTGCACGAAGTGGCCACCCACCGGAGGATGCTCCAGCAAGCGCTGCCAGGGTGACAGCAGGCCCGTTTTATTCGTCACCGGCCGACCCGAGAACGTCTCTGATAATTCGGGCAAGATCCGCATATGTGTCGAGATCGGCCGGCTTCTGGAAGTAGGCCTCGACGCCGAGCTCATGCGCCTTCAAGCGGTCGGATTCGGCGATGGAGGAACTGACGACGATGACCGGAATGCGACGGCAGCGGGACTCGCGGCGAAGCGTTTTCAGGACATCCATGCCGCCGATCTTCGGTAAGTTGAGATCGAGCAGCACCAGGGCCGGGCATGGCGACGACTGATCGCTTTCCAGCTCATGAAAATAGCTGAGAGCGCGATGGCCGTCTTCAGCGACGCGCAGTTGCAGGTCGAATCCATACTCCCGCAGTACATCCTTGATAACGAATACGTCGGTCGGATTGTCTTCCACCAGGAGGACGACAGGACGCGCTGTCGCTTGCGCCCGCCCGCCGGGTGCCGCGCCTGTTTCAGGAGCGGGAGGGGATAGAGAAACAGAAGGTGGATCCTTCGCCAGGGGTGGATTGCTCCAGCCAGACGCGTCCACCGTATTGCTCGACAAGGCGCTGGCAAATGCCCAGCCCGATACCGCTGCCTGGATATTGATCCCGGGCATGCAGCCGTTTGAATAATCCGAAGATCTGCTCCGCATATTGCGGTTCAATGCCGATTCCGTTATCGCTGACGGAATATACGCACCATCCGTCACGCTCGGCTCCTGCAACATGGACAAAAGGATCCTCCTGAGTTCGGTATTTAATGGCGTTGCTAATCAGATTCTGAAACAACTGCGCGAGACGGCTCGCATGGATGGCGGCAGGCGGCAGCGCTCCGGTGGTGACTCGGACTTGCGCCTCCTCGATCGGCATCCGAAGACTTTCGATGACGTTCGCCACGACTTCTTCCGCATTCACGGTTGGCGGCGCGCCTTCCTCGCATTTAGTCGCTTCCGTGTAGGCGAGCAGATCGCTGATGAGCTCCGTCATGCGCCGTGACGCCGACAGAATGTTGCCCAGGAGGATTGCGTCGTTGGCGTGGACGCCCGCGACCCAGCTTCGCTCAAGAAGCTGGGCGGTGATGGTGATATTGCGGAGGGGCTCCTGAAGATCATGGCTGGCGGAATACGCAAATATTTCGAGGTCGCGATTGGCGCGGCGAAGCTCTTCGTTCGAACGGGTCAGTTCCGCCTGCGTCCACCGGGTCTGTTCGAACAAGCGGGCGTTGTCGAGCGCGATGGCGGCCTGCGCGGCGATGCCGGCGACGACGGCTTCGTGATTTTCTGTGAATCTGGCGGTCTCGCCGTGGCCGAAAAACAACCCGCCGAGCACCTCCCCCGAACGGGCGATCACGGGAGCCGCGAGATAGCTGCGGACCGGCAGGTGGCCTTCCGGCATGCCATGATGCGGCGCATTCTGCCCGTAGCGCGAATCCTTTTTGACATCCGTAATGCGCACGATTCCTTCGCCACGGAATGTCGGTCCGAAAAGCGCCGTGTTACGGGGCATCGGGAAACGGGCGAACGCCTCACGAGAAACCCCTGAGAGCGTGTAAAGCATGTACGACTCGCCCTTCTCGTTGACGGCGTTATTAAAAAAAGCCCCGAATTCCGCGCCTATAAGAACGGTCGCTGCGTCGGTGACTTCCTGCAGGAGTTTTTGCGTATCGAGCTGCGCCGTCAGGCGAGACCCCACCTGGTTGAGTAACTCCGCAGTGCGGTGCGCCGCGCGCTCGCGCTCCAGCAGCAGCGCGTGCTCCTTTTCCGCGAGCTTGTGGGACGTAATGTCGCGGGCGATTTTGGAGGCGCCGACGATCTTCCCGGAAGCGTCGCGTACCGGCGACACGGTGAGCGCCACGTCGATGATTTCACCGTCTTTGCGGCGGCGGCGCGTCTCGTATTGAGCGACGCTCTGCCCATCGCGCACCCTCGCCATAATGCCGGACATCTCCTCGGGGAGGGCGGGCGTGGCCAGAATCGAAATCGGTTTGCCGACCATCTCGGCCGCGGTGTAACCGAAGATGCGTTCCGCGCCGATATTCCAGCTCATAACGATACCGTCGAGATCCTTGCCGATGATGGCGTCGCTCGAACTCTCGACGATGGCCGCCAGCCGCAGACTCGCTGTTTCGAGAACCTTCCGCTCGGTGATATCGGTGGCAATGCCGCAGACGCCGGCGACGGTTCCGTCGGGCCCTTGCAGGGGAAACTTCACCGACACGTAAGTGTGGACGCCATCGGCCTGGGGTGCATACTCTTCGATGGAAAGCGGCCGACCGGCAGCGAGAACCGCGCGGTCATTGGCCTGAAAGCGCGTGGCCCATTCGGGCGAAAAAATCTCGGGGTCTTTGCGGCCGATAATTTCCTCCGCGCTCACGCCAAACAGCTCAGTATGGCGGCGGTTCACCAGCTGATAACGGCCTTCCCGATCCTTGATGAAGATAACGGCGGGGGAATTATCGAGAATCGCCTGCAATTGCTGTTCAGTATGGATGCGCGCGAGCTCCGCCCTCTTGCGCTCGGTCGCGAGGGCAACATGCGACGCGATGGCCTGGGCAATTTCCAGCTCGTCGCTGCCGCATTCGTGAGGAGTGGAGTAATACAGCATGAATTTGCCGAACACTCCGGCGCCGAGCGCGAGTGGAATGAAGGCGAGCCCCCGGATGGATTCGCGCCGAAACAGTTCCCGCCAGGGCGAGAACTCGCCATCCAGCAAAGCGTCCGAAACGATTACGGGCCGGACGTCGCGCGCGCCGCGCGTCCACGGGCAATGGCCTGTTACGGCCTGCTTGTATTCGTCCGAAAGTCCGCTGGATGCCTTGAATCGGATAACACCGTCATCGTCAAAGAGCAGAATGGCCGCGCGGTCGGCGGTGGTGGCATCGAGCAGACTGCGCAGGGCGGTCTCGTACACTTCTTCGAGCGCCCCGGCATGGCTCAGACTGGCGAGAAGCTGATAAAGGACTTTGAGATGGCGGACTTCGGCGTCGTTGCCAAGCCGCGCCACGCTCGTCGTCATGGTTTTAATACTACCTTGGTGGGACTGAGGCGGACGAGGCAGGCACCGGGCGTGGGAAGGATTACGTGTGGTTTGTCACGGTACTAAAACAGAGGGGCCCGGCGTCGTTATAACACCGAGCCCCGATTGGTTTCACGAGATGCCGGCCCGGCGGGCTAGACGGCCAGATAGAGTCTGTTGCCGCCGCGGTTCACGAGGAGGAGAGATTCCCCGTTCGACCGGTGCAGAGCGCTTGACAGATCCTCCGAGCTGGTCACCGCATGGTGATTCACTTCCTGAATCACGTCGCCTTCCTTGAGGCCGGCCGAGGCAGCAGCACTGGCCGGATCGACTTCGGTCACGATCACGCCCGGGGTGTTGGCCGGCAATCCCTCTTCACGCGCAGTGCGGGCATCGAGAGATTCGACCGAGACGCCTTCGAGGGCTTCTTCACCGGTCGCGCCATTGTCGCGGCTCGCGCGTTCCACTTTCTTGCCTGGCATCTCACCGACCTGCGCGGTGATGTCTCGCGTCTGGCCATCGCGGAACACTTTCAGGTGAGCCGTCTGTCCTGGATTCATGAGCGAGATATTCATGCGGAGCTGGTTGCTTTCCGCGATTGAAGTGCCGTTCACCCCAAGGATCACATCGCCGGACTGGAGACCGGCTCGCTGCCCAGGGCTGTTCGGAGAGACTTCGCTAACCAGCGCGCCGTCGGGTCCGGTGAGGCCGACCGCCTTCGCGATAGCGGGCGTGACTTCCTGAATGGAGATGCCGAGATAAGCGCGCCGCACTTGTCCGTGCGTGACAATCTGATCCATTACATTACGGGCAAGATTCACGGGAACCGCGAAGCCGATCCCCTGATTGCCGCCCGAGCCGGGAGCGAGGATAGCAGTGTTGATGCCGATCAACTCACCGCGATCGTTCACCAGCGCGCCGCCGGAGTTGCCGGGATTAATCGAGGCGTCGGTCTGGATGAAATCTTCATAGTCCTCAATGCCAAGGCCCGCGCGGCCCGTGGCGCTGACGATTCCCATGGTCACGGTTTGTCCCACTCCATAAGGATTACCGATGGCGAGCACGGCGTCGCCGATCTGCATCTTCGAGGAGTTGCCGACCGTGATGACAGGCAAGTTGCTGGCGTCGATCTTGACCACCGCAATGTCAGTCTTGGGATCTGTGCCGATGACTTTGGCTTTGAATTCGCGCCGGTCGGGAAGAGTCACTGAAACGTCAGTGGCGCCGTCGACGACGTGGTTGTTGGTCAGGATGTAGCCGTCCGGGCTCACCACAACGCCCGATCCGAGGCCCCCTTCACGATGAGAGCGAGGGACCTGCTGCTGGAAGCCGCCGCCTTCCTCGCCGAAGAACTGGCGGAAGAGCGGGTTGAGTTGCTGATTGTCCGAAAAACCGGTCGGGGTTTTGACGACTTTGGAAGCGGAGATCTTCACGACGGCCGGCATGGCAGCTTTGGCCGCGGGGGCCATGCTGACGCGGCTGGGAGTTTCGTTGGGATCCGCGAGTTTAAGACTGATGTGGGCCCGGGTTTCAAGGGCGGCCGCCAGCAGTCCTCCGCTGAGTGTGATCGCGCACGCTACCGCGAGCGCTTTTGTACGCAAGCGAAAAAGTTTCAAGAGAGTCTCCTTCAGATTGAACAGGTGGCGCGGAGCGGGTCGCGGCACGTCTGCCTCCGGTCCGGTGGCGCTTCAGGCGTGTTTTATTCGCCTATTTGAACAGACGTGGGAACGGCCAAAAGGTATCGAGCCGGGGCGAGTGCGAATGAAGTGAGATTAGCGTGGATATTTGCCCGCAACAGCGCTGTTTTATGATGATCGATTACGAACATGGACCCGATCTCGGAATATCAAAAGTGGAAACAGCAGGGCGCGCAGTTGCGCACAGAGGCAAAGCAGGCGATGGAAGTCCGCTTCCGCGAACTGCTCTCCGAAGCCGCGCGGATCGCGGAGGATTACAGGAATGATTTCGGCGGGCCGCTGAAAGCGCCGGCGGGCATCACGGCCTTCCGGTATAAAGCTGCCGCGGGAAAAACGAAAAAGGCCGCGAAGAAAGCAGAGAAACCCCCGCCCGCGGCGCCGGTTCAAAGCAAGGCCGACCCGAAGTTTTCCGCGTTGCAGAAGCGCCGTGCGCAACTCCAGAAAAAACTCGAGGAAGCAAAGGGCGCCGGAAAGCCGACGAAGAATCTGGAGGACAAGTTGTACGAGGTGGAGGACGATCTCCGGCTCGCGGGCGGGCACCCGGCCTGATGACCAAAGCACTCCATATTGTTCTGCTCGGGCTTGTTCAACTCGCTGCCGCCGCATCACTCGCCGCGGACGATTTGCCGAACGGTCTCTACGCCATCTTCACGACGTCCAAAGGCGTGATCACCGCGAAGCTGGACGAGAAATACACGCCCATCGCGGTGGCCAACTTCGTGGGTCTGGCGACGGGTACAAGGGCATGGCGCGATCCAAAGACCCACATGATGATCAAGCGGCCGATGTACGACAACATTACCTTCCATCGGGTGATCCACGACGAGATGATTCAGTCGGGAGACCCGACCGGCACGAGCGCGCACGATTGCGGATTTACCATCCGTGATGAATTTCTGATCGGCAAGACGTTCAACAGACCGGGGCGGCTCGCGGTGGCGAATGCGGGCGTGCCCAATTCGGGAGCATGCCAGTTCTTCATTACGACCGGCGCGGTGTCGCGCTGGGACAACATGTACACGATCTTCGGGGACGTGGTCAGCGGCATGCCCGTGGTCATGGAAATCAATCGCGGGAAACTGCGCGGGGATAAGCCGGACGACCCGGTGCAATTGATCACCGTGCGGATTCGGCGCGTGGGGCCGCCGCCGCAAGTGAAGAAGAAATAGCCCTGTACCGCCGGCGACAAGATCGCCGGCGGTACGGGTTTTTCTCTATTGGGCGGCCACTGTCAGATAAGCGTTGGCCTGGGTTTCTCCGTTGCCTAACAGGGCGACGACAAGGTCATCTCCAACCGAAGCTCCTTTCGGTACGACGACATTGAACTGGTAAACGCCGGGCCCGATCAGCGCGGCATAGTCGACGTCGGCGACGATACCGTCGATCACGACTGTCGGCTGTATCGGTACCGTCAGCGGCGCCGGAATCTGACCGTTGGGGATTGGGGGCGATGTCTGGCCGAACCCGGTTCCAACAATCACGATCTCCTCGCCTTGTTTCGCGGGAGTGGTGGTGACTCCCGTCAGCAATCCTGACGGGCCGATCAGCGAAAAATCGCCATGCGCCGCGAAGACGTAGGCGACGCCGTTCTTCGTGCCAACGCTGAAGAATTCCGGGGCGACGAGATTGACGGGGGCCGTGATTGTGGCGCTCGTTAGTCCGTTGTTGGTGACGGCAATTTGCGCTGTGCCCGGCGGAATGTCGGCCGGCACGAGGAAGTTGATCTGGGTATTGCTGACGTAGTTAATCGGCGCGGCTTCGCCATTCACCGTGACACCGACTCCCGCCACGGTGGTGGGAAGAGTGTTGCCCGAGATCTGCCACTGCGCTGTCGTCGCCGAAAGACCGCTGCCCTTGATCATCGTCCACGCGTTGGGCGCAATTGGGCCGCCGAGGTAACTGGCCGCGCTCAGCACACCGCTGGTCAGGAACGACGGGACGGCCTGAATGCTTCCGAGCAGGCCGTGCGATTCCACGGGATCGTTGTTCGGGCCGCCGCCGATGCCAGCCGTGAAGTAGAGCGTGCCGGGATCTTCACTGCGCGCGCCGCTGCCGAAGTTCAACGACCAGAGGCCCGGAATCGAAATGGGAGCGCCCTTCGCATCGTTGAGGGCGGCATTCAATTTACCTGTTGTGATGTTGAATGCATTGATCTTGCCATCGCCGAAATTGCCCACCAGGAGCGAGCCGCCGACAGGTCCGAAAGTCGAGGGCGCGATCGCGAGACCCCACGGCGAGTTCAGCGGCCCCTGCGAGAGCAGGGTCCCCAGCAGATTGCCGGATGGATCGAAGGCAGCGACATAGCCGTTGCCCGCGCCCGCGACATCATCGTGCTTCATGTCATCCTGTTTCGCGTAAGTGACGTAGACCGTGCCGCTGAGGATCGCGACATTGAAGGGGGCGAAACCAGCGGGGACAGCCGCATCGACGAACGCCTTCGCGTTCACCACCGGATTCAGGCTGCCATCGTAGACGTCAATCGCACCACTGTTGAAATTCGCGGCGAGGATCTGGGGAGCGGTGGAGGTGCCACTGAGCGCGCAGCCTTTGTAAACCGCGCCCGATTTCGAATTGTCGAAGAGAACTTTCGCGTGCGTGCTGTCGACGGACGAGTTCCAGCCGGAGATCACGCCGTCTTCCGAGCAGAAAATAAATGACGCCGGCTTTCCGGAAGCCACATCGAGAACTGCCGTGTTCGAGCTGAAGGCATTGAATATGACACCGGTGACGGGTCCGCCGGTTGGAGTGCCACCGGCTGACGGAATGCTCACCACGATAGCCGTCGCCGCGCCGGTGCCGTCGTAGAGCGTCGAAGTTCCAGTGCCGTTGTTTCCTACCCAGAAGGGCGACTGGCCAAACCCGTTGCCCCATGGATTGACGAGGTTCGCATCCTGATGATCGGCGATGCCGGGCAGGTCGGAAACGAGATTGTGCACGAGAAATGTATTGGGGACGGTTTGTGCCGCGAGCGTCCCGCATATTGTGGTGAGGAGAGCGAAGGCTTTGGCGAGTCTCTGAGTGGTCATGTTACCAGCGACGATAACGGCTGCCGGAATTAAAGTGTTGGGGAAATTGTAAATATCCTGCGACGGCAATGCTGTGATGTGATGAAGCCCACAGAAGCCGGATATCAGGCGGTGCGTTTTCGTGCGGTTACTTCGATTTCGATTTTCATGCGGGGATCCGAGAGTCCCACGGCGATCATCGTAGCTGCGGGCCGAATGCCAGCGAAGTATTCGCGCAGCGTGGGCCAGCAGGGCTCGAAATCTTCGACTTTCGGAAGCATGTAACGGACGCGAACGATATCCGTGCGACTGGCTCCAGCTTCGCCGAGCGCGGCATCGATATTGCGCAAACATTGCCCCGCTTGTTCGATGACGCCCTCGGGGATAGTCATCGTTTTGTAGTCGAAGCCGGTGGTGCCGGAGACGAAAACCCAGTCGCCATCGACGACGGCGCGGGAGTAGCCAATTTCAAGCTCGAAGTAAGACCCGGAGGAGATGAGCCGGCGCATGGTTTAACCATGCTAAAGCAGAAAAGCCAACACGGGTTGGGAAAAGGACTTCCACCTTCGGGCTGTCGAACTTGCTCGGCATACAGACAAAAGCCGGCGGCAGGGTTGCCCCTGCCGCCGGCTTCAATCGAAAAAAGTAAAGCTTACTTGCCGACCAGGTGCTTGAGGTCCCGATTGTTTTCCTGGCAGATGTATTCCAGGATTTCGTTGTTCGGGGACCAGGTCGCGAAAGTCACTACCGTCCACGGCTTCGTATAGTAGTCGGGATCGTCCATGGTGGCTTCGACCTTCAATGTGTTCGAATCGGTCCGGGTGAACTTCTCCGTGACGTGAAGCTTTTCACCGTGCGGGTGTCCCGCGGCGTCAAGCCATGTGCGGTCGTTCATACCCATCGTGTCGACGACGAGTGTGTCGCCTTCCCATTTGCCGGTGGAGTAGCCGAGATAGGTCGGATTGGGGTCCTTCGGCTGCTGCCGCCCATCCATCCAGATCTCGCGCCACACGTGAGCGCCGCCTTCGTAAACGAAAACGATGCGCGTGGGCAACTGGAAGATCTCGGTCGGATACGGGGTATACATCATGCGAGGCACGCCGGGAGGCAGGCACAAACCTTCCGGATCGTCCTTGGAATTGGTCGCGGTGGCTTCGTCGAAAAGCTTCTTGCCTTTCTCGTTGAAAGGCACAACGATGGCCTTGTCAGGGGTGTGGGTACGTCCCGCGCTGGCGATGCATGCGGTGTCTTCCTCGGAACAACCCTGCTTCTGCATGTCGACTATATAGGGCACGTTCCAGATGCCGCGCATCTTCGCATTGATCCCCTGCGCGTTGGCGCCGAGATCGGGCTTGCCCGCGTTAGGCCCGAGATAGGGATCGTCGGGCAGGTGCGGTGTCGGGCCAGCCGGTGGACGGGGTGGACCGCCACGGCCTCTTCCGCCGCGTCCAGCCGGTGCGGTGCCCGCGGCCGGCGGTGCTCCGGGACCCCGCTGGGCATTTGCGAGCGGAGCCAAAGAAACGACGGCCAGTATGGCCGCCAGTGTCGAACCTGTTAAATAACTTCTCACTAGCGAAATTCCTCTCAGTTGTGTGGCGCTGGGCCGTCCGTCGCCTTGTCGGTACTTACAAACCTTTACGCTGCAATATCACAAGTGCTTTACAAAGCATACAAGGATATCAGACCGGGCGCATCGAAAACAGAATGCTGTCCCCTCTATTTCCAGACTGTGAGACGAGGCCGAATGTTACCTGAGGACCGAACTGTCACTTCTGTGCGGCCGGCGTCGTCGTCGCCGGACCCATCCCGACGATCTCAATGACGCAATCGGCGTCTTTGGCGCCGTCCCAGTGGATCCCTTTGGCGTAGTGGGTCACAAAGCTGCCGGCCGGCATGCCGACGGTGGTATTCGGGTCGTATTTGGTGCCGGTCCCGACCCACCACGTGCCGGAGATGACGGTGATGTACCGGTCAAAAGGGTGGAAATGCGGGCGGCTCATGTTGCCTGCGTGCCAGCGAGTGAGCTCGACGTAGATACCCGACTTTGCCGGATCTCCCGCCAGGATCGCTGTGTCGGAGTTCTTGCCGATCTTCCAGGGGATCTTGTCCGGCACCGTCATGTGGATGGCCGATGGATCGAGATCGGCGGCCATCACCGAGCCCAACATCATGAAAGCGGCAAAGGTGGCGGTGAGCTGGAAAGTGCGCCGGAACGTTTTTAAATGCGGCATGATTTACTCCTGACTCAGCATTTTAAGGCAATTTACACGTGAAGCTGGAGGCGTCGTTCGTGCTGCCGGCGCCCTTGTAGACCGCCACCTGCGGATAAGCGCAGAGCGGTCGCGTGCGATCGACCTGGCCGCCGCTCACATGAGAGGCCACGATCTCTTTGGGCGCCGTGCCGGCTTCGCGCCAGCGCTCAACGACGGCCATCTTGTTGAACTGATCGGGTCCATCGCCACCCTGGCAGTGCATCATGCCCGGAACCATGTAGAGCTTCATCCAGTCGTCCTGCTTCGCGCCCATTTTGGCCAGCACGCCTTTGTAGAAGTTAATCGTGTTCCCCGGCGGGATGGCCTGATCGGCCCAGCCGTGATAGAGCAGCAGCTTGCCGCCGTGGGCTTTGAATGGGGAGAGGTCGTAAGTGTGCGCGTCGATGAACCCGGCTTTTTCGTCGGCCATGGCGACGTCGCGATCGAGATCGAACATGCGCCAGTCCCAAGCGGCGTTCTGATAGCCGAGGATGCGGATGCTGTCGAGTCCGCCGCCCGGCTGCGCGGGGATGTTGCGCATGGAGGCATACTGCAGTTCCCCGCCCGGCTCGAAACCGGTCCAGATGGTTTCGCCTTTTTTCGTTTTCACATCCGCGTACACGACCTTCGCCAGCTCAACCTGCGGGGCTGTCAGGCAGGCGTCGGAATCGGCGCCCTTGCACAGAAGCACGGAGGGATCGAATTTGCATTTCAGTGGATCGCCGATGAGGCCGTCTTTCAATCCGTCGCGCGCATCACACTGTGCCATGACGGCTTTGTGGAGCGTTTCAATTTTGGCAGTCGAGAGAGCGGCGTCCTTCGGAAGCTTCATCTCTTCCATGCTTCGTTCGACGCTGGAGGCATGCAGGTGAAGATGCGGATTGGCGGGCGCGCCCGCGACCACGCCGTCAAAATCTTCGGGATAGCGGGTCACTTCGACGAGCGCCTGACGGCCGCCGGTCGAGCAGCCGTTCCAGTAGGAGTACTTCGGCCCTTTGCCGTAGTAAGAGGCGCTGACAGCTTTGGCAGTAACCAGTGTGTCGTGCACCGCGCGATAGCCGAAGTCGACGATCTTCTCGGGATGCCCGAGTGCGAACATGCCGTTGCCGCCTTCATGGCCGGTATCGGTCGAGGTGGAGGCGTAGCCTTCTTTCACCGCGGCGGCCATCGCTGCATAGCTGATCACGCCGGCCCATCCGCCGTTGCCGACCATCTCGATCTTGCCGTTCCAGTTTTCGGGCAGCCAGACTTCCATCCTGATGTCGGAGTCGGCTGAAGGCTTGAGCGTCGCGGCGACGCGGCAGTAGGCGGGCAGTATCAGCGGCGGAGCGGCGGGACCGCGTCCGGCGCCGCCACGTCCGGCTGCGGCAGGAGCGCCGCCTCTTGCGGCGCCTGCCCGCCCTGGAGCGACACCGCCACCGTCGGCGTTCTGCGCCGGCGCGCGATATGGACCAGCGGCAATGCTCTCAATAGTCGTAAACGTGACGTTGGGAAGCGCGAGAGCCTTGACCTGGTCGCAGGCGCTTTGCGCGTAGCCGAGAGTAGCGGTCGCGGCAACGGCGATCGAAAGCTGTAGAAGCGTAGTCGTGTTCATCCGATTTCTCCGATCAGTTTACGGATTCTTGCAGGTAAAGCTGGCCGCATCGTTCGTGCTGCCGGCGCCCTTGTATGTCGCAACCTGCGGATACGGGCAGAGTGGCCTCGTCATGTCAATCGTGTTGCCGGATACATGGCTCGCGACGATCTGTTCCGGCGCCGTGCCCGCTTCGCGCCAGCGTTCGATCACGCCCATCTTGTTGAACTGATCGGTGCCAACGCCGCCCTGACAGTGGTTCATGCCGGGAACCATATAGAGGCGCATCCAGTTATCCTGCTTCGAGCCCATTTTCTGCAGGACGTTCTGATAGTAATTGATCGTGTTTTCGGGCGAAATCGCCGTATCGTCCCAACCGTGATAGAGCAGCAGTTTGCCGCCGCGCGCTTTGAACGCCGAAAGGTCGTAAGGCACGTTCACGTAGCCGAATTTCTCGTCGGCAGCCGCGACGTCGCGGTCCAGATCGAAGTTATGCCAATCCCAATTGGCATCCTGGTAAGTTGCGACCTGGAACGTGCCGAGGATCAGCGACACCGGCGCTTTGACCGGGTTCAACTGCGTCCAGACCAGTTCGCTGCCCGGTTCCTTGCCCGGAAAAATAAATTCACCATTCTTCTTTTTGGCAGGAGCATAGACGAGCTTCGCCCCCTCAACCTGTTTCGCGGTCAGGCACTCGTCGGAATCGGCGCCCTTGCAGAGCAACACGCCGGGATCGAATTTGCATTTGCGCGGATCGTTCAGCAGACCATCCTTGACGCCGTCGAGCATGTCGCATTGCGCCAGCACCGCCTTATTCAGGGTCGCGAGCTTGCCCGGGGTCATAAACATACCGTCGTTCTTGAGAGCCGTCGTGGCGACGTTCATATCCCAGGCGTGCAGATGCGTCTGCCAGTTGGCCGGAGCGCCCGCGATCACCGCGTCGAAATCGGCCGGGAATTTCTGCGCTTCCATGAGCCCCTGGCGTCCGCCGGTTGAGCAGCCGTTCCAATAGGAGAGCTTCTGGGCTTTGCCGTAAAACGAATTGATGAGGGCTTTCGACTGCACGGTCATTTCGTGGTTGGCGCGATATGCGAAATCGACCAGCTTTTCGGGGTGCCCGAGCCCAAAGGCCGGGTCCCCACCGGTGTGGCCGGTATCGTTGGAGGCCGTCGCATAGCCTTCCCTCAGAGCCTGCGCCATGGCGGCGAAGGTGATCGTGCCCGCCCATCCGCCATTGCCGACAGCCTGGAACTTGCCGTTCCAGTCGCTGGCAGGCAGCCATAATTCCATCTCAATATGTGAGTCGGAGGACGGCGTCAGCGTCATGGCCACGCGACAGTAAGCCGGCAGCATCAATGGGGGTGCCGCCGGCCCACGTCCGCCGCCACGTCCGGCGGGTGCGGCAGCCGGAGCGCCGCGGCCGGGGGCCTGGGGAGGCCGGAACGGTCCCGGGGCAACTGATTCTACCGTCCTGAAAGTGACGTTGGGAAGCGTCAGCGATCTCAGGCTCTCGCAAGCGGTCTGCGCCGAGGCGGTAGACACCGCACCGGAAACAGCGAACGCAACGAAAGTGCAAATGCTTCTACAGGTCATAAATTGAGGCCTCGCTGGCCCGGGCTTTCAATAGTCCGGGCAAGTAGTTGAAGCTATCACATTGGGGCCGCAGCCGCACGCGTGTATTCGATGTTGGTATTCGGCGTGCTGCCGGTTTGAATGGTTCATGGCGACCATCTCGCGCGCATCAGGCTACATACGGATTGTCATCACATTCGCCCTGATATTTCCAGCAACGTCGCAAGCGTATTCGGTCCTCACGCACGAGGCGATTGTGGATGCTCTCTGGACCGATGCCATAAAGCCCGCCCTGACCAAACGCTTTCCTGACGCCACCGAAGATCAGCTCGATGAGGCCCATGCTTACGCCTACGGGGGCTGCATCATTCAGGACCTCGGCTACTATCCTTTCGGCAGCCATTTTTTCAGCGATCTGGCGCACTACGTTCGCAGCGCGGACCTGATCGAATCGCTCATTGCGGAATCGCGCGATCTGGACGAATACGCTTTCGCGCTCGGCGCCACGGCGCATTATGGGGCCGATGTGGAAGGCCACGCGATAGCGGTCAACCGCGCGGTTCCCAT
>DATAZF010000349.1:0-10163 GCA_036272235.1 Bryobacteraceae bacterium
CGACGCCGATTCTCGACCTCCCTTATTCCGTAAACGTGATTTCGCGCCAGTTGATTGACGACACGCAGTCACGAAACTTCAAAGAAGTTGCAAAATACCTGCCGCTGGTTTCGTTTCAGGAGATGCAGGGGCCGGAGGTCCTGCGGCCGGAGACGCGCGGCATGCAGGGAAGCAACATGCAGAACGACCGCAAAGACGGCATGGGGATCGCGGTGACCACGCCATCCGCGCTGGAAGAATACGAACAGATCGAGGAGATCAACGGTCTGGGCGGCCCGCTGTATGGCCCGGCGAATCCGTCGGGGATGTTCAATTTCGTGACGAAGCGCCCGACCGAGCAGCGGCTGGGTGAAGTCGAACTGGGCTACGAAGGCGCGAGCATCGGGACGATCCATACCGATCTCGGCGGCCGCGTGGGCAAAAACAAAATGTTCGGCTACCGGACGAATCTGCTGCTGGCGGATGGCGAAGGGTATGTCGATCACAGCGAGTTGCGGCGCCAGTTGGCCGCGGTCGCGGGCGATGTGCGTGTCACGAACCGCACGACCATCGAAGGTAACTACAGCTACTACAACTTGTTCCAGCACGGATACCCCGGATGGTTTGCCTACGCGCCGACGACCGTGCCGCTCTCGACGCCAGGGTCGAAGAGCATCCTGCTGCCGGCCGACGCGCCCGACCCGACGAGGGAGGGCTACGGGCAATCATTCTCCGGCGTTGACCTCACTTCGCAAATCGGCGAAGTGCGCGTGAGGCACAGCTTCAGCGACAACTGGAATGTTTCGGTGGCGGCGCTGAATCAGCTTTCCGATCGCAATATCAACACCTCCGTCAATCAGCTGATCGACAATAACGGAAATTACAAGTCCTACACCGCAAACGGCTTTCAGCCGACCCTTGCGCCGCGCTTCCATGTGGATAGCGATCTCGCGTATCTGACGGGGCCCTTCAATACGGGAAGCGTGCGCCACGATATCGTGATCGGAAGCACGGGCTACCGGTTCGCCACCTACACGCCGGTGACGGGCCCCACGAGTGGTCCCGTGAAGGCTGTTCTTTGTACGTCAAACACCCCGCAGGGGATTTGCCAGGCGAACATTGCCGATCCGCTGGTATTCGTCGTTCCGGTAAGCGGGCTCTATTCCTACGCAGGCACCAATCCCACCAACGGAATCTACGGATCGAGCATCATCCGGCAGCAGGGCTTCAGCTTCGGCGACACGATCACACTGACGCCAAAGTGGCTGATCCGGCTGGCTGCGAGTCAGGACTGGACCTGGACCGACAGCTACAGCGATAGCTCGGCGACAGGCTATTTGAAGAAGTTCACGCCGAGCGGATATTCGAACCAGGGCGTGAGCCCATCGGCCAGCGTGATGTTCAAGCCACGCTCGGACATGACGATTTACGCAACGTTCGCCGACAGCATTCAGGCGCCGGACGTGGCGTCCGCCAGCAGCGGGAGTATCTTCATCACAAACGCGAGCCAGCCGGTGCCGGCGTATCGGAGTAAGGAGGGCGAGATCGGCTACAAGGTGCGCCTGCGCCGCATCAACTTCGCCACTTCACTGTTCCGCGTGGAGCGTCCGTTTGCGAATTACATTGTCAATGTCGTTGATCCGGTGTGCGGCACGCAGTCGGGAACGGTGAATTGCCAGACGTTCCGGATAACGGGCAATCAGGTGAATTACGGAGTCGAAACGACGCTGTCGGGGCGGATCTTTGAAAGCCTGATGGTTACCGGTGGTTTGTCGGTGCTGAATCCGAAGCTTACGAATACGGGCATCGCGGTCACCAACGATCGGAACTTTGTCGGCATTGCCGATTACAAATCGAATATTCTGGCGGAGTATCATCTGCCAGTGCTGGTGGGTGCCTTTCTGAATTTCGACTGGCAGTATGTGGGGCGAAGGGCGATCGACGACATCAACAGCGCTTATACCCCGCAGTTCAATACGTTCGACATCGGCGCGCGTTATACGGCGAAGCTCTTCGGAAAGCTGACGACGTGGCGGGTGACCGCGAATAATGTGACGAACGTTCACTACTGGTCAACTATTGGGCCGGGCAGCATTACAGGGCAAAGCACCGGCAGCTACCTGGGACATCTGGGGGAGCCGCGGTTGATCACGGCTTCCATGCGCTTCGAATTTTAGGAGTCGATCATGCGTAGTGGTTTGTTTCTCGTGTTGGCTTTCGCTACCAGCGCTGCCGCTCAAACGAACTGTGTGCCGGCATCCGGCAGGCATCTCATCATCTATCGCGCAGGCAGTCTGACACGCGCGTTCAAACCGCTTGAGGCCAGGTTTACTTGCGAGACGGGCATTCAGGTAAAGGACGTCGCGATGGGCAGCGTGGACGCGGGCCGTCAGATAACGGCGGGCGGGCAGGCCTGCGATCTTTACGCGCCGGCCGACTATCTGGACATCGACTTGTTCATGAAGCCCGCGGGGTATGCGGATTTCGACATCGTGTTCGCCCATGGCCGGATGGTGCTGGCGTATTCGTCGAGCGGTCTCGCCGCAAAGAAGCTGCCTCAGATCGCGGAGCCCGGCAACTTCAATCCGCCGAATGCGATTCCGAAAGCGACCGCGAAGTGGTACGAGATTCTGGCCACGCCTGGAGTTGTGATCGGGGGAGGGAATCCCTTTCTCGATCCCGGCGCTTATCGCGGGCCGATGATTTTTCAACTGGCGGAGGCGTATTACAAAGTCCCGAACCTCTACAACAATCTGTTGGAGCGTCTCGTCATTCCGGGTGCGAATTCGGGAGCCACGCTTGGGAAGCAATTGGATTTTCAGCTCACCTACGAGCACAATGCGCGGGCGACGGCGCTGACGAATCCGGATTACAGGTATGTGGATCTTCCGGATGAGATTAACCTGTCGGATCCCGTGAAGAATAGTTACTACCGGCAGAATGCCGTGGTGGTGTTGCCGGGACTTGGCACGGCGCGCAGTGCGCGCACGATTGCGGTGCCAGGTGCGCGGGTTGCGTGGGGCATCACGTTGATGAAGGAAGCACCGAACCGCGAGAATGCGGTGAAGTTTCTGGAATTGCTGCTCGGCCCCGCCGGGACTGCGGCGCTGAAGGAGAATGGTCCGGAGCCGATTACTCCGGCCGTAGTCACCGCATCGGATTTGCGCAAGTTGCCGGAAACGTTGCGGAGTCTGGCCAGGGCGACGGCGAAATAACCGCGGGCCGTGCCGCGGCCTCCGCGCCATGCCGGCGAAGTAATATGAACGTGAGTTCGATCCGCATGCGCCACCCGGACACAGGAGCGGCAGAAGACGTGCGGATGCGCGGTTTCTCCCGGCGTCACACAGTTGCTGCCGCGCTCGCATGGCTCGACGCGCAACTGCATCCGCTCGCCGCCGAAACGGTGCCGCTCCGGCGCGCCGCGGGGCGGGGACTGGTGGATGCCGTCGTCAGCGGGTTCGACGTTCCGGGATTCGATCGCGCTTCAATGGATGGGTATGCGGTGGTGGCTGCAAGCATCGAAGGTGCGACGGCCTATAATCCGATTGCTCTACGGGTCGTTGGCGACTCGATGCCTGGCCACCCTTTCGCAGACTCGATGGCTTCGGGCGAAGCGGTTCGGGTGATGACGGGCGCTCCGATGCCGCGTGGCGCGGATGCCGTCCTGCCGGCGGAGTGGATCGAAACCGACCCGAACAGCATCAGGGCGCTGACCGCCGTCTCGCCCGGAAAAAACGTCGGAGGACGCGGCGAAGACATCGTGCGCGGGACAGCGGTGCTGGAAGCAGGGCGCGTGCTGCGGCCGCAGGACCTCGGCGTACTCAGCTCAATAGGGCTTGGCGAAGTGCGGGTGTGGCGGCAGCCGCGCGTACGTCTCGTGGTGACCGGCAATGAGTTGCTGCCGGCCGGTTCGCCTCCGCTTGATTTTCATATCACGGATGCGAACGGGCCGATGCTCGCCGCCCTCATCGAGCGCGACGGGGGTGTGGCCGATTTCCCCGGCCTGGTGCGCGATGATGCCGATGCAATCCTTGAAGCGTTGCAGGCGGATGCGGATATTGTGATCGTGACGGGCGGATCGAGCGTTGGCATCGAAGACCTCGCCCCGGTGCTCATGGCGGAACACGGCGAACTGGCCGTGCATGGGATCGCCATGCGCCCGAGCAGCCCCACGGGACTTGGCCGTATGGGAGCCCGGCTGGTTTTTCTGTTGCCGGGCAATCCCGTTTCGAGCCTCTGCGGCTACGATTTCTTCGCGGGACGCGCGATACGAGCGCTGGGCGGGCGGAGCAAAGAGTGGCCTTATCGCCCGGTGCAGGCAACGCTGGCCAGGAAGATCAGCTCGCCGATCGGGCGTCTCGACTATGCGCGCGTGAAGGTCGCGAATGGCCGCGTCGAGCCCCTCGCAATTGCCGGCGCATCACTGCTCTCCTCGACGACAAGAGCGGACGGTTTCGTGATTGTTGGCGACGACAGTGAGGGTTTTGCCGCGGGTGCGGAAATTACTGTGTGGCTATATGCGTGAGCAGGAGCAGTTCCTGCAGGTGCTCGATCGTGACGAGGCCGAGCGGCGATTTCGGGCGGCGATCGATTGCTCCCCGCTCGGCAGCGAGGTTATCTCTCTCGACGCGGCGCTTGGGCGCATCCTTGCATCCGACGTCGTCTCGCCGGTCGATGTCCCTTCGTTCGATCGTTCGAACGTCGATGGCTTTGCGGTGGTTGCCGAAGACACATTCGGTGCGTCCGAAGAAGTACCGCGCACGGTGACGCTCGAAGCGGAGGAGATCCACACGGGTGTTGTGCCCGCGACGGTCATTCATCCGGGCAAAGCTGTGCTGATCGCGACGGGCGGGATGGTGCCGCGCGGCGCGGATGCCGTCGTCATGGTCGAGCATGTGGAGGTTGAGGGCGACCGGCTGCGAATCGGAAGGGCAGTAAGCGCCGGGAGTGGCGTTTCCTTTGCAGGAACCGACATCACGACGGGCGAGACGGTGCTGCGCCAGGGAGAACTGTTGACGAGTCGCGACACCGGCGTGCTGGCCGCGATTGGCGTGGCGCGCGTGGAGGTCTGGCGGCAACCAGTGGTGGCGATTCTTTCCACCGGAGACGAGATCATCGCGCCGGGCGACGAGATGCAGCCGGGCAAGGTTTACGATTCCAACGGGCAGGTGCTCGCTGACGCTGTACGCGAACTGGGCGGTGATCCGAAGCGCTTCGGTATTACTCATGACAATATTGCCGCGCTGCGGGAGAGACTGCGCGAGGCGCTGGAATCCACCGACATGGTTCTGTTGTCGGGAGGAACAAGCAAGGGCGCAGGCGACGTGTCGTATCGCGTGGTCGCGGAGTTAAACGATCCAGGGATCGTCGCACACGGTGTCGCTCTCAAGCCCGGCAAGCCGATCTGCCTCGCGGCAGCGCGCAGGCGCGCGGTGGTGGTGCTGCCGGGCTTTCCGACTTCGGCGATCTTCACTTTCCACGAGTTCGTCGCGCCCGTGATTCGTCTGCTCGCCGGCCGCGGCGCTGAGGAACGGACCGTCGTGCCGGCGCGTCTCGCAGTGAAGGTCAACAGCGAGATCGGGCGCACGGAGTACCTTCTTGTCGGTCTCGTCGAGACGGCTGAGGCGGCCGGGGGAACATCGCTCGTGGCTTATCCGATGGGACAGGGATCCGGCAGCGTCACGACGTTCAGCCGCGCCGATGGATTCGCCACGATCGGGCGTCACGAAGAGATCGTCCAGGCCGGGGCGATCGTCAACGTGCAGCTTCTGGGGCGCGAACTGCAACTGGCCGATCTGGTGGTGATCGGCAGCCACTGCGTGGGTCTCGATTACCTGCTGGGGGAATTGCAGAAGCAGGGCGTGCGTTCGAAATTTCTGGCGGTGGGAAGTTCCGGAGGGCTTTACGCAGCTATGCGCGGTGAGTGCGATGTGGCGGGCGTTCATCTGCTCGATCCGACTACCGGCGAATACAACCGGTCGTTTCTTACGCCGGTGCTCGATCTAATCCCCGGATATGGGCGCCTGCAGGGCATCGTGTTCCGGCGGGGCGACGTCCGCTTCGAAGGACGGTCGGCGCGTGAGGCGATTGCGAATGCGGCCCACGACCCTGCATGCGTGATGGTCAACCGGAATAATGGCAGCGGTACGCGCGTCCTGATCGACCGGCTGCTGGGCGACGCGAGGCCGCGTGGGTATCCGGTACAGCCGCGCAATCATAATGCCGTGGCGGCCGCGGTGGCGCAAGGGCGCGCAGACTGGGGCATGACGCTCGACACCGTCGCGCACAAGGCCGGGCTCGGATTCCTTCCGGTGCAGGAAGAACGCTACGACTTCATCGTGCCGGTGTCGCGCGCGGACCGGCCGGGGGTCGTGGCATTCCGGACGGTGCTGGCACAGGCATCCACGCGCGAAGCCCTGGCCGGCCTGGGCATGAAGCCGTGACGGCCGGCGGCATTGTGCTGTGCGGCGGCATCTCGACGCGCATGGGCACGTCGAAAGCCATGCTGCCATTCGGACCGGAGACGATGCTGCAGCGCGTGGTCCGGCTGCTCGGGACCGTGGTGACGCCGATCGTCGCTGTCGCGGCGCGCGAGCAGACTCTACCGGAGCTTCCGGCGGAGGTCATCATCACTCGCGACGAACGCGAGCAACGCGGTCCGCTGGAGGGGCTGCGGGCGGGGTTGAAAGCGCTGCCGGAGTCGGTTGAAGCTGCATATGTGACCAGCTGCGATGTTCCATTGTTCGTGCCGGCTTTTGCGACGCGGATGATTGGGTTGCTGGCGGATCACGATATCGCGGTTATGGAAATCGACGGATTCGCACATCCGCTTTCGGCGGTGTATCGGCGGGCAGTGCTGCCGCAGGTGGAATCACTATTGGCGAAGGACAAGCTGCGGCCGGTTTTCCTGTTCGATGGGGTCCGGACGCGGCGAGTGCGTCCGGAGGAAATGAGCGCGGTCGACCCGGAATTGCGGACACTGCGCAATCTCAATACGCGCGAGGATTATCTGGCGGCGTTGGCAGACGCGGGATGCTGAAGAGGCGGCAGGTGATAATTTTCGCTGCAAGTTATTTGGAAACATGGTCGCGCCAACGTGAATCCCCCGCGTGCTCTCCAAATTTGATAGCTCCGGGCACTCTCGTGCTCATTACATTCACCCGGTTACCGGAGTCCGTTGACGCGGATTTGTTGGGCTAACACGACGAGCTATTTCACTGCCAGGAGAGAGCCCCCAGTGCCTGGCGCCATAAATCTGGGGGGCCCCCCGAGAGATCGAACCAGTGTCCAATATCCACGAATTCTGGCGGCCTTTGTGGTCCGCCGAGGCGAGGACACCAGCGGCCAGGTGGCCAAATCCCAGCACAGCTTTATCGCACATTCAACAGCCACAATGCCCTTCATTGCCAGATAGGTTGAATATCCGTAGTGGCGCGCGAATAACCTGAGTTGACCTTGCTTTACATTGAAAATCCTTGCCATGTAATCAGATCTGGCCGAGTGACCGCCGTCGTTGAGGTGAATCACCTCCACGTTCCGCAGCAGAGCGACCTTCCAGCCCGCGCTTCTCGCAAGGAGACACCAGTCGACATCTTCAGAGTACATAAAGAACCCGTCGTCGAACCCGCCAATGTCTTTCAACATACGACGCCGAGCCATTAAACAAAGACCGGATACCCAATCTGTTTCGACAGGCCTTCGATCATGTACGGCACTCAAGGTAATGGTGTCATAGCCCAGGATTCTTGTAATGTAACTGAGGATTCCTGGCCGGGCCGTTTGATAACGCTGCACAGCACCATTTGCATCAGTGCTTTGGGGGCCGACGATACCGACCGCCGGATTTGCATCCAGCCACGAGGCGAGGCGATCGAGAGAGTGGTGATGGACAATTACATCGGGATTCAAAAGCACGAAATATTCGCCAGTGGCCAGGGCGAGCCCCTGATTGCAGCCTGCCGCGAAGCCGACATTAGCACTGTTTTGACGGAATCTGAGGGAGGAGTCGCGGGCAAGGATAGACATCGTCTCATCCGAGGACGAGTTATCGACGACAATGATTTCAAAAGGTATGGATGTGTCTCTCCTTAAGGCTTCCAGGCACTCGGACAATACTGAACCGCTATTATGGGTTACGATTACGACGGAGAGTTTCATGGCGTGACACTTGATCTGACTTGGCCTATTTCCTGAGTCTCTCTGCTTTTTACGGAGTTCCGAGCATTTGACTTATGCATTTGGGACGCCGCCCACCAGATGGAAAAGAACATGGCCATCGCGATATATAAGAGTCGCAGCAATAAAGAAGAATGCCCCGCGGTGATAACTATGGCGCCGAGCAGTGTAACGGCAGCGATCAGAGAGAAGTGCTTCTTCCATGGCCAGAGCGGTACCCACGGCCGCACAGCGTAAATGAGAAGGCCGGCGTCGACCATGACCCGGCAGAGCCCCGCGGTTGCCGCTCCCTCGATGCCGTGGAATTTGATAAGTAAGGCGCAAAGGACGGCGTAGAGGGGAAATTCAGCCATGTGGAACTTAGCGCATATATCCGGCCTCCCGCCGCTTTCGAGCAAGACGGCAGGGATATGGGCGACACCGTTAAAAAACAGAGACAGCGCAACTATTTGGGCCGCACGATAGCTATGGGATGAAAAAGCCGCTCCAAGCCACAGTGTAAGAGCCTCGGGAGCGAGAAGCATCATTGTGACGGCTGCGGGAAGCATTACAGCAGCGGCGATGCTCATCGCATACTCATAGACGGCTCGTCTCTCAGTCTGGCTTGTTGCCGATAACCCACTGAAAACCGGAAACACAGCACTTTGCAAGGCAACCGGAATGACCAGAAGTCGTGAGGCAATCTCCTGAGGAGTTACGTAGTAGGCGACGGCAGCAGCAGATGTCAATCCGCCGATTACAAATCGATCCATCGAGACCATTAGAGGGCTGATGACGCTGCTTATTGTGACCCAGCCGCCATATCGAAGCAGCTCTGCAATCCCACGTGGGCGCAATCCCCGTATTTTCGCGAGGCTCGGATAGTGACGTATGGCCAGCATCGCCAGAGCAAGCACCATAAGCAGACGAATGACACCCAGAGTCGCAACCGCTACATCGAGTCGCGATGCGAATGAGAGCGCTACTACAGGAGCGATGAATCCGAATAAGCCGGCGCCGGTTCTGATTACACTGATGCCTGCAAAGGATTGTCGCGCCTCCAGGACGGAACGAAATGCCACGCCTACCGTTACAAGGGGCACGGCAAGTCCCGTAAGTCGTATTGCCGCAATTGTTTCAGATTCGAATGGACCGGTTATGTGAAGACCCGAAACTGTAATCGCCTGCGCGAAAAATGCGATGGCACTCCCACCCGCCACACTTAAAAAAGCAAGAATCCATAGCGCATCCCAGAAAATATTCGGGATGTCCTCTGCTCGGCCAATTGCGAGCTTCTCTGCCGAAAACCTGGTGATCGCCCGGCCGAGCCCCAGATCGAGGAATCCAAGATAGCCGATAGCGGTCCAGGCCAATGAGAGTACGCCGAAGCGTTCGGTGCCGAGTTGTTTGACCAGAACCGGGATCGAAAAGACGCCGGCAACCAGAGGCAACGCGGAACCCGCGATGTTCCATGTTGCATTGCAAAGAATCCGGGACGTGGTAACCGGATTGTCCATCGTTCCGTAGTGGCTCGTGAGCTTTTGAGCGCTTTTGCCTCGAAAAATGGAGGTTGCCATAATACTTCTCGTAGTTGTAAACGATCCGCCTCGTCCCGCCAGATTTACATTTAATTACCGCTGAAGCTCGTGTATTGGGGCGAGGCTCTGTGATCGGAATCACCTCCAATAGTTACCGAACACGCGGGTAATTCAGTGGGAGAGCGGCGCGTGGGGCCGCGGGGAAAAAGCCGGCGCTCCAGCGTGGTCTTGATTGGCAGTTCGATTAGCCGATAAGACAGGATAGCGACAACCACGGCGGCCACGATCACAACAACGTAATAAGCGGGCGAATAATGCAGCTCAATCGTGCGCCTCTGAATCAAAGTGGTGACTGCGCGTACTACAAACATATGCGACAGGTACAGGCTGTAAGAGGCATCGCCCAGCAACAAGAGAAAACGCCACGGAAGACCCGGCACGGCCCGCGATCCTTCGTCGCGCCGTAGCGTCGCCGCGATGACAAACAGCGGC
>DATAZF010000350.1:0-7669 GCA_036272235.1 Bryobacteraceae bacterium
CGGCGCGGCCCGTTTTCCGCCTCGCAACGATCCTTGCGCCAACCCGCGTACCGGACCACATCAACCTCGCGCCGGATGCGCCCGAACTTGCCGTGGTGGCGGGCGGCCTTGCGATCACATCTCTCAACACGCTGCTGCCGGGGCTCGCGACGCAGCCCGTTCCACCGCCATCGACTCCGCCGGTCAAGGTGCGGACGGCGGTGACAACACCGGCAGTGCCTGTCCGTGTTGGCGGCGGAGTGCAAGCCGCCAGACTGATCTTTGGTCCGAAGCCGTCTTACCCGATACTGGCGAAGACCACGCGCACGCAGGGCACGGTGAGGATGCAGGCCCTCATCGGACACGACGGCATCATCCGAAACCTGCAGCTTGTGAGCGGCCCCCCGTTGCTGGTCGCTGCCGCAATGGAAGCCGTCGGGCGATGGCGTTATCAGCCCACCCTGTTGAACGGTGAAGCCGTCGAAGTGATCACCGAGATCGACGTAAACTTCACGCTGAGCCAATGACGATGGGATTTTGTCGGCGACAATAGACCCCGTGCGATCCTATAGGTGTAGTTTGATAGTCCTGCTACCCGGGTTCTTCGCATAGCTCGCAATCGCTTCGCCTGCCCCGATTCGCTGCTCTCTCAAATTGTGAAAGAAGTTGAATTGACCACTATTCAATCTGCGCCTGTCGCGGAGCCCATCATCAAAAGGACGGGGATCAACTGGGTTTCCGTCACAGCCTTCGGCATCTTCCATCTGGGGGCCGTCGCCGCCTTTTTCTTTTTCAGCTGGCCGGCTTTTCTCACCGCGCTTGGTCTCTATTGGGTTGCATTGAGCCTGGGGATCGGCATGGGATATCATCGCCTGCTGACGCACCGGTCATATCAGCCGGCTACGTGGATCAGGTATTTTCTCGCCGTCTGCGGTACGCTGGCGCTCGAAGGCGGCCCCATCTCCTGGGTCGCAACACACCGCATTCATCATCAGTTCTCGGATAAACACGGCGATCCGCATACGCCCCGCGACGGCAAGTGGTGGGCGCACATCATCTGGATGCTGGTCGGCGAGTCGACGCAGCGTCAAACTTCCGAGTGCCTCCATTACGCTCCGGATCTTTGCAAGGACCGATTCATGGTCTGGCTCTCGAAGTACAACTACGTGCCACTCGTCGTTCTGTCCGGCCTGCTGCTTGCGTTTGGAGGCCTGCCCTTTCTGCTGTGGGGCGTGTTCTTCCGCGTCACTGCAGGGCTTCACGTCACCTGGATGATCAACTCACTGACACACTTCTGGGGACGGCGCCGCTTCGAAACGCGTGACGATTCGCGGAACAACTGGCTTGTTGCGCTGCTGAGCTTCGGAGAAGGCTGGCACAACAATCATCACGCGCATCCGACATCCGCCCGTCACGGGCTCGCCTGGTATGAACTCGACATGAGCTGGCTGGCGATCCGGTGCCTGCAGTTACTGGGGCTGGCTAAAGCGGTGCAAGTGCCCGGGCGCTAACGCCCCAGCATGCGAATCAACACCGCCACTGCCCCGAGGCAATAGATCAGGCCCGGCAGGGCGCGTTTCCACGGAAACGGAATGGGCGGCGGCGCCTTCACGGAGCGCTCGACACGTTCCATCACCGACGCGGCGAAAGCTGATGACGGCTGGACCCAGCTTTGTTTCGCGAGCACCTCGTCAATATCGCCGTTCATCGCCTGGCTCCTATTATTCCTGCCGCTTTCATTTTTGCACCCCAGAGAGCCGCGCAAGTTTGCGGCGCAGAATGGCGCGCCCGCGCGAAAGCCGGGCTTTCATCGTGCCCTCCGGCAAGCCAAGACTTAGCGCGGCCTGACGGACATCCATGTCGTGGAAATAGAAAAGCGTCATCGCGTCCCGGTATTTGGCGGGAAGTGCGGCGACGGCGCCGCGAACAATACGGTCACGATCATCATCCTCGGGGCACCAGGACTGCTTGAGATTGCCGGCATCGCGGAGTGGCTCCGGGCGAGCGGGTATCCGGCGCAATTCGGATCGGTACAAATTCACCGCCAGCGCGAATAGCCACGTGGAGAATGCGGCGTCGCCCCGCCACGTGGGCAACCCGCGATAGGCGCGCAGAAACGCCTCCTGCGCCATGTCTTCCGCCCGCGCACGGTCGCGGCAAAACCGCCAGGCGAGATTGATGAGCGGCCCCTGCCAGCGGCGCACAATGCTTTCGAATGCCGCGACGTCGCCGGCCAGCACCTTTTCCGCGTCGGCTCGATCCAGATCGGCTTGCCGCTGCGAATCAACCGCCACCGTTCCTCCTTGCCGGTACGACCTTTGGGCGGGGTCACCGGTTGCATTTCTTTTCTCGAATAAAGTGCAACCGATGTCACGGGAGGTTGGTCCGACCAGGTACAGCGGAACAATCCGCGCGGAGAGAATTATGTCAGAGAATCCCGCCGTAGATTTGTGGTTGTTTCTGAGTATCGGGGCGGTTGCCCTGTTTTCTTTCCTTTCCGTTATGGCCTGGGTGGATTGCCGCCGCCGGGAACGGGAAGCCTATTACAGGAGCGAGACGCTTCGCAAGTTCGCGGAAATGCCGGGAGCAATGCCTGCCGCGGTGCAGGAGTTCATGCTCGAGCAGGAAGGGGTTGTGCAGCGCCAAACGCGCGCGGCGTTTCGCGTCGGGGGGCTGATTGTAGCCGCCACAGGGATCGGGATCATGCTCTTCCTGCACGAGCTGGGCACCGGCCCCGTCTACATGGCCGGGGTGATTCCACTGCTGATCGGTATAGCGATCCTCGTATATTTCTATCTGCTCGCTCCCCTTGAGCGGCGATAGGTTTCACGCCGTCCGGTAGTTGACCAGCTTGATGCCGCGGCGTTCGATCGCTGTCTTCACTTCCGGCGACGTGAGCGCCTGTAACTCAAGCTCACGGCTTTCCTTCAACCGCGTCGAGGCTGCCTGCAACTCCGGCCCCAGCTTGCCGGGATGGCACATGAGTTCGGTCAACCCGTCCGGAAGGCGTTCGAGCGTACCGATGAGGTTTGCCTGGCGCAGGCGGCCGGTGATCTGAAAGCCGGTGAAATGGTCTGTAGTTTTTAAATCGCCGAGGGCACGTGCAAAGCCCGGGCGCGTGACCCGCATGCCCAGCGCGATGGCGCTTTTGACGATCCTGGCCCCGGAGTCGATGCCGAAATCGAAAGGCCGCCGCACCCAGGAAATGCCGAATTGCCGGGCCAGCTTCTCGATCGCTTCCAGCACAGGCGGCAGCAGGTGCGTGTGCTTGTGGGTGTCGATGTGGGTGGGCCGTATCCCCGCGCGAACGATTTTGCGGACCTGCGCGAGCAGCTCATCATAGATCGGCAGCTTGCCACGGATAAGCACGCGGGCCAGTTCGCCGAGCGTGGCGGGCAGAGCGCGGGAAGGGTCGGCGACGCTTTGCCCCTGTACGAGAACGAGGTGGCATCCGACATCGAGCGTCGGCCAGCTGCGCGCCAGCTTGACAGCGTCGTCGAAGGCGGCGCCGTTGGCCATCAGCGTCGCAGCGGTGAGGATTCCCTTGCGATGCGCTTCGATGATGCCCGCATTCACATCGCGCGTGAAGCCAAAGTCGTCAGCGTTGACGATCAGCCGGATGCTCATGAAACGGAACTGCCGAGGCTGAAAAAACTATGTGGCATCAGGCAAAACCGCCTGCCCCACGTCAAATGCAGAGCTCATCAGAAAATGGCCAGCTTGATGCTCAGGAACTTCTTCGGATTGCCCCGGACATCTTTGATCAGCGCGTTCAGCTCGCGCGTGGCCCCGTTCATCGAGTCGTAGAGCTGCGGGTTAACGATCAACTGTCCGATTGTGCCCTGGCCCGAGTTGATCTTGTCAATCGTGGTATTCAGCTTCTGGCTGATGAGCTTGAGCTGGTTGGCGATCTCGTCATCGCTCAGGAGCTTGCCGGCCGTACCCTTGCCGGCCTTGAGATTGTCCAGCATCTGGTGAACGTCGGCGAGCGAGGCGCGCGTTTCATCCGCGATCGCGGGGTCGTAAAGAAGCTTGCCGGCTGTGCCTTTGCCCTGCTGCACCTGTGCAAGCATGTCGTCGAGGCGCTGGATCGGCTTGCGGATGTCGTCGTAAAGATCGCTGTCGTAAAGCAGATGGCTCATCGTGCCGTTGCTGTTCTTGACGTCTTTCACCAGCTGGTCAACCTCGCCGGCGATGGAGTTGAGGCGATCATAGAGCGTATCGTCTTTGATCAGCTTGCCGATGTTGCCCTGACCATTCTCGACGATGGCAAGCAGACCGTCGACGCGCCCGAGGATGGTCTGGAACTGCATCAGGAGGCTCGAGCTCTGGGCCATGATTTCGGGAATGTCCTGATTCGCCACCGATGCGATCTCACTGCCCGGCTGTACATGCTTCGGGTGGGTGCCCTTCGTGATGTTAATGTACTTGGAGCCCAAAAGGTTGGCGGAGCTGATGGTCGATCTGGAATCCTCGGGGATCTGTTCCAGATATTTCTCCTGAATCACCATATCGATTTCGACAGTGCGCTTCGGGTCGCGGGATCCGGAAAGTTTGATGCTGCCGATATAGCCGGTCAGAATGCCGTTGACGCGCACCGGGTCGTTGGCAACCATGCCCGCGGCATCTTCCATGTAAGTCTTCAGATGAAAATCGCCGCCGAAGATGTTGCTCTGGCCGGTAAGCAGAAAGATGAGAACACCGGCGATCGTCATGGCGACGGCTGCCAGGATTCCGGTTCGTAATTGCGCCCACTGCACTCGCTTCTGGGAAGCCATAGTTTATGCAGCGTCCTTTTTGGGACGCTTGACGAAAGCCGATATATAAGGATCTCGCGCCGCTTCGAGCTCGGCCTGACTTCCTTCGAAAATCAGACAGCCTTCGCGCATCACCATGAATACTGTGTTGGTCCCCGATTTCCCCGCAGGGTCCAGGCGTCCACTGCTCGGATTGTACCGGAAATTGGCCACCAGATTCCCGTCCTGATAGCGATGCGTTACGACGAGTGCCGTCGTGTTGTCGACATCGCGCTCCTTGATGATGAGAGCGATGATCGTGTGCGCGGTGATGGGGTCGAGCCCGGCGGTCGGAGAATCGTAGAGCAGCAGCGGCGGCCGGTTGACTACGGCGCGAGCGATGGCGGCGCGGCGGCGCATGCCCCCGGAAAGCTCGCTGGGATACCGGTCCATCGTTTGTTCGAGCTCGACGAAACGCAGGGAATCGCGCACGGCCGGTTCCATTTTTTCGCGCGGCATTTGGATGGCTTTCTGATTCAGCAGCGGGTAGGCCACGTTCTGCGCGATCGTCATGGAGTCGAACAGGGCGCTTTCCTGAAAGAGCATGCCGATTTTGCTGCGGACGTCGAAGAGCTGCGGTTCGGGTTTCCGGGTCACGTCCTCTTCGAAAAGAAAGACGTTTCCGGACGTCGGCCGAATCAGGCCCATGGCGGTCTTGAGAAGTACAGTCTTGCCACTGCCCGCCGCGCCGAGAACGATCCGCGTTTCGCCCTCCCGCACCTCGAAAGAGAGATTATCGAGAGCGCGCACACCGTCGTCGAACACCACGCTGACCTTATCGAAATGAAGGATCCCCGGATGGGCGCCGTTTATTGTGGGAGGCATGATCAGGCCGTCCGGCTGACGAAGATCTTGCTGATAAAAAGATCGAGGATAAAGATGAGCACCGAGGCGGCCACCATCGCCTGTGTGGTGGCGCGGCCGACGCCTTGCGTGCCGCCGGTGGTGCGGAGCCCGTAGAAACAGCCGATCAGCGAGATCGCGAAGGAGAAGACGAAGGGTTTGAGGAGTCCCTGGCCAACGTCATTCCAGACAAGGGCGAGCCAGGTGGAGGTCCAGTATTGGCGCGTGGGGAGGCCGAAGAGGACAATCGACATCACCCAGCCGCCGACCATCCCGACGAAGTCGTCGATGACGGTGAGGGCCGGCAGCATGACAGCGGTGGCGATCATGCGGGGGGTGACCAGCTTCTGGACTGGATCGGTGCCGAGCGCGCGCATGGCGTCGATCTGCTCGGTGACCTTCATGGAGCCGAGCTCGCTCGCGATACCGGAGGCGTTGCGGCCGGCGACCATGACCGAGGCGAGCACGGGTCCAAGTTCGCGGACGAGGATGATGGAGACGAACTGGCCGGTGCGCCCCGTCTGACCGTATTGCTGGAGGCTGCGGCCCATCTGCATGGCCATCACAGCGCCGGAGAAGAATCCGGTCAGGAGAACGATGGGGATGCTGCCGACACCAATGGCATCCATCTGCAGGAGGATGTCGTCGACGTAGTGGGGCCGGCGCCAGACGTTCCGGATCGCCCGCCCAGTCAGTTCATAGAATTCCTGAATCGCCTGGATGGGGCCCTTCAGAATGTCAAGCACTTGAATTTCTATTATAGTCGTCCACAGCGACCCTCCTGCGTGAGCGGTGATTTTTGAGAGTCGAGGCCAGCATACCAGCATCCATTGAGAGCCAGACTGGGGATGAGGCTGGCAATGAGGTGGCGATGAAGGGTTTAACCGATGTTCCGGGAATACTGGTGGGCCATGCCAGCGACACTGTGGCACTCACGGGATGCACGGTGGTTCTCTGCGGGACGGACGCGGTGGGGGGTGTCGACATCCGGGGCTCGGCCACCGGATCGTGCGAGATCGAGACGTTGAATCCCGGCCATGTAGCACCGAACGTACATGCGATTGTGCTCTCGGGCGGGAGCGCCTTTGGGCTCGAGACCACGTGCGGGGTCCGCAATCTTCTGGAAAAACGCGGCGTGGGCTATAACGCGGGGGTGGCGCGGGTTCCGATTGTCCCGGGCGCGATCTTGTTTGACCTCGGGATCGGGAATGCGCATGTGCGCCCCGGCCGGGAGATGGGGGAGAAGGCCGCTCTCGCAGCCAACGCGGGGGCCGTCGCAGAGGGGAATGTGGGGGCGGGGACCGGCGCCACTGTCGGTAAGATCTACGGGATGAAGCAGTCGATGAAGAGCGGCATCGGGACCGCGTCACTGACGCTGGGGTCCGGCGTTGTCGTGGCCGCTCTCGTCGCGGTCAACGCCCTGGGCGATGTGATCGATCCGGCGACTGGACAGATTGTGGCCGGGGCACGGAAGTCCGCGGGCGGCCGGGAATTCGCCAACTCCGCCGCCATGCTGCGGCACGGGTTGAATCCTCCGGCAGGAGGGCATACGGTGATCGGGATTGTGGCCACCAATGCACAACTCGACCGCGTGGAGACAAACAAGCTCGCTGCGCTGGGAAGTCTGGGGGTGGTGCGGACGATTTCGCCGGTTAATACCATGAGCGATGGCGATATTACGTTCGCCATCTCGCTGGGGAAGGAACGGGCCCGCGTGGACGAGGTTGGGGTTGCGGCGGCCGAGGCTATGGCGACGGCCGTCCTGCGCGCGGTGCGTGCGGCGAAGACGGCCGGCGGTGTGCCTGGGTTGGCCGGGTAGGCAGGAATCGGGATATTCGGTTTTCAAGGAGCATCGGTGTGGGTTTGCAGAGCGGGATTGACAATCCCGCGCAGGATTTCATCCTGCCCTGCACGATGCAGTATGAGGGGTTGCGGGCGCCTGGGTAAGCGCGAGCGCCCGCAAGTGGCGCTATTGACGGAGAAAACTTATTTCCAGACCTGGTGAATGCGCGCTGCGCCGGCTTAATTGAGGCCCGCGCCGCCGACGAGGT
>DATAZF010000351.1:0-4120 GCA_036272235.1 Bryobacteraceae bacterium
GCGGAAACAAAATACCGGCTCGAAAGCTGACGCGAAATTAATTTCACGGGTAGAATAGTGCCTTCGTGTACAATCTGCTCCCCTGGATAGCGCTGCTTCTACTCATCTGCGCCACCGCGTTATGGAGAGTCGTACCGCGCAGCCAGGGACGTTTTCGTTCGGCCTTGATCTTCCTGGCGCTTTGGCTCGTCGATTGGGCCGGCGTGTCCACTGCTTCCTGGCTGCATTTGAATACAGCCGCGGCACGGCAAGTGGCGATTGCATTCGTTGGACTGGCGGCAGTTCAGGTAATCGCCGGCGCCGTCTTCAACCTTGTCATCGACAAGACCCGCATCCCGCGATTCGTCGGCGAAATGGTCGTAGTGGCCTGCTACATCGCGATCGCTGTGAACTTGTTCTACGGCGAAGGCGTCAATGTCACGGGGATCTTCGCCACCTCCGCCGTTGCCACCGCAGTCATCGGACTCGCCCTGCAGGACATGATGGGCAACATCGCGAGCGGCATCGCGCTTGAGTTCGAAAGCGACATTCGAGTGGGCGATTTCATCAAGGTCGGCGACGCTGCCGCCGGCTGGGTAAAGCACAAGCGGTTGCGCCACACGGCGATCGAGACTCCTGATGGCGAACGCATCCTGCTCCCAAACAGCTTCCTGACGAGATCGTCCGTCACCGTGGTACCACCGAAGCGCCGGCATTTTATTCCGTTCAACATGCCCTATACGATCAATCCGCAGGAACTGATCGACGCGGTCACGTTCGCACTACGATCCTCGCCGATTCCGGATGTGGCGGAAGATCCGGCGCCTTCCTGTCTGATTCAGGAACTGACCACAGGGCATATCCGCTATGCGGCCGTAGTTTGGACGACCCGGGCCGGGCACGACGTCAAGCCGATCTCCGCGGTGCTGAACCGCCTCTATTTCGCCCTGCAGCGCGCGGGGATTCCCGTGAGCGAAATCACCAATCTGCTGGAGATGAAGGCATCGGCGGATGCCGCAGGCGCTGCCTCGAACCCCGTGGATATTCTGCGGCGTACGCCTATTTTCCGCCTGCTCGATGACCCCGGCCTGTTCGAGCTCGGCGCGCGCATGCACCATCTTTCGTTCGCGCCGGGCGAGCTCATCATCCGGCAGGGAGACGACGGCGACTCGATGTACTTCGTAACCAGCGGACAGGTCGCCATCAACTATGTCGGGGCCGCCCGCTCCGAAATTCAGGTGGCAGTTATTCAACCGGGAGATTTCTTCGGCGAGGCGTCGCTTCTCACGGGGGCGATCCGCAACGCAAACGCCATCGCGTTCAGCCGCGTGGATTGCTACAAGCTCGACAAGGCGGGGCTGCAGGGTGTTATCGCTCAACGTCCGGATCTGGCGGAAGACATGTCGGTCGTGATGGCGCATCGCCAGATGGAACTGGAAGTCACACGGGAGAAGCTGGATCTGGAAACCGCCCGCCTGCGCGAGGCCGAAAGCCAGACGCAGTTGCTCGCGCGCATCCGGCGCTTCTTCAGCCTCAGGAATGCCGCGGGAACATAGGAACAAGTCTTGCCTGGCTGTCCAGGGATAGCCCGCGGTTTGACTTACGGAACCGTCACAAACCGCGCGCGTTCGCGATCCTTATGCGCGTGATCCACGTCGAACACCTGCCCGTGCATGACGATCCACACTCCCGGATCGAGCACTCGCGCCGCAAACAGGCTCTCGGTAAGATTCTGCAGACCGTCGGACCGCTCGAATCCTAACGGCGTCATGGCACCGGTCAGGATCACTGGATGTTTCAAATCCCCGAGCTGCCGTTTCAGCAGTTGTCCCGTCTCGACGATCGTGTCGGTCCCGTGTGTGATTACGACCGGCGCGCTGGCGACTCGGGCCTTCACCGCGACCAGCACCAGCTCACGATCCTCCTCCGTCATTTCGAGGCTGTCTTTATTCATCAGGGGCGCGACATCGATCTGCGCGTCCGGAAGCCTGAGCTGATGAAGATACCGGTCGATCTTCGCAACCAGGTTTTCGACTTGTCCGGTTTGCTCGGAGTAGATCTTTTCGATCGTGCCGCCCGTCGTGATCAGGTGGATCGTCACAAGCAGCAAGTGTATCTTCGAGGTAGATGAAGGCTGCGCTTATCCTCATGATTCTCGCCGGCATCGCGGCGGCGCAGGATGCGCAATCTATAGTTGCGCGCGCCGTCGCCGCCGATGACCACAGCGACCGCCTGGCCCGCGACTATACCTACAAAGTGCGTGACGAAATCAGCGACCTTGACTCCGCCGGCAACGTGAAAGCAACGCACACGACGCTGGACGAAGTCCTCTACATTGGCGGCGAGCAGTACTTCCGTCCGCTTGAAAAAGATGGAAAGCCGATTCCACCCGCACAGGCAGCGAAAGAACAAGCCAAACTCGATCGCGCCGCCGCAAAAGCCAGTCGCCTCTCCGACGGCGAGCGGGACAAGCGTCTGGCGGACGCCGAACGCGATCGGACCAAACGCCGGGAGGATTACAAGGACATTCCCAACGCCTTCGACTTCAAGCTGATCGGCGACGCCACGGTCAGCGGACGCGCGACATATGAAATCTCAGCCAGGCCGCGCGCCGGTTATCACGGCAAGGGACGCAACATTTTCTCCAGCCTCGAAGGCACCCTCTGGATCGATAAACAGGACTTCAACTGGGTGAAATTCGAAGCCGACGTACTGAAGCCGTTTTCGATTGGCTGGTTTCTCGCGCGCGTCGCCGCCGGCACACACATCTCTTACGAAATGATGCGTGTGAATAACGAGCTTTGGGTGCCCAAAACCGTTTCGTTAAAGGCCTCGGCGCGGCTGGCGCTGCTCAAGCGGGTAAACATCCGGCAGACGGTCACCTTCAGCGATTATCGGAAGTTCCAAAGCGATTCGCGCATCGTCGCCACGGGCGATGCGCCTTAGCGCGGCACCTGGCCCGTCACCCTCTTGCAAAAAATCGGAGCGGTGATATAGTAATGATTTCAATGGCCCGCGCTCACGGTTATTTTGCGTACCGATTTTGGAGTTCCACTCCATAGTGGCGTTGGTCTGTCTGAAGTTCAGAATTACCAACCCACTCGACAGAGTGGGTTTTTTCTTTTTATGGAAGGTTTCAAATGATCATTTCGATGCGGCCCCACGCGACCCGGGAGGAAGTAGAACATGTTACGGAACGGATTCAGGAGTTCGGCTTCAAAGTCCACTCGATCGAAGGCGAGGAAAGAGTCGTGATCGGCGTGGTGGGCGTTGGAGGCGACGTGACGGCCTGTCTTGAATCCCTCGAAGCCACTCCGGGCGTCGAGAAAGCCATGCGGATTTCCGCTCCCTACAAGTTTGTGAGCAAGGAGTTCCGCAAGGAGAAGACCTCGATTCGCGTCGGGCGCGCCGAAATCGGCGGCGAGAATTTTATCACGATGGCGGGCCCCTGCTCGGTCGAAAGCGAGAAGCAGATCATGGAGACCGCGGAAGCCGTCGCCTCCGCCGGGGCCCAGATCCTGCGCGGCGGTGCATTCAAACCGCGCACTTCCCCTTATGATTTCCAGGGCATGGAGGAGGCAGGGCTGAAGCTGCTCGCCAAAGCGCGCACCGCCACGGGCCTTGCCGTCATCACCGAAGTCATGAGCGACCGCGATGTCGACCTTGTTGCCGAGTATGCCGACATCATGCAGATCGGCGCGCGCAATATGCAGAATTTCGCGCTGCTCAAGGCGCTCGGCCGCTGCGGACGCCCCGTTTTATTGAAGCGCGGACTCAGCTCGACGATCAAAGAACTCCTGATGTCGGCCGAATACGTAGTCGCCCACGGAAACTCGCAGGTCATGTTGTGCGAACGCGGTATCCGGACCTTTGAAACCGCGACCCGCAACACATGCGATATTTCGGCGATTCCGGTGCTCAACGAGATGACGCACCTGCCGGTGATCATCGATCCGAGTCATGCGACCGGTAAGCGCAGTCTGGTACCGCCTCTCGCGAAAGCGGGTGTTGCGGTCGGCGCCGACGGCATGATCGTCGAAGTTCATCCCTGCCCGGAAAAAGCGGTGAGTGATGGCGCCCAGTCGCTGACGATCCAGGGCTTCCGCGACATGATGCAGCAGCTTTCCGGCTACATCGCGCT
>DATAZF010000352.1:0-4678 GCA_036272235.1 Bryobacteraceae bacterium
CTCGACGTCGTGCAGATTGTGGCGCGCCGGCTGTAGTCCGGGTCGCGTTCCAAAGTGTTAAGTTAGCTGTTTGACGAAAACCGAAGCAGCCATGCCCCGTCTCGAATGGAGCGAGACACCTGACCGCCGCGAAGCGTTCCAACTCGCTGCCACCGAAATTATCATTGGCCGGCGCGCCGATGCGCAGATCGTTCTGACCCATCCCGTCGTTTCCCGCCAACATGCGCGGATTACACGGGAGGACCATCCCGACGGCCCGAAGTGGATCATCGTCGATCTGCAAAGCAGCCACGGCACCTGGGTGAACGGCAGCCGGATCGACCGGCGTCCTCTGCGGCCGCACGACCGGATACGGCTCGGCGAGCAGGGCATTGAAATGCTTTATCTGGAAGGAGCCGATAGCCAGCTTTCTTCCGGGACCAGCCTTCTGGAAGGCCTCGGCGTCGAGGGCTCCGTGCGCCGCCTTGCGACAGTGCTGCCGGAAGACGCGACCGGCCATTCCGAGCTCGAGAAAATCTCCTGCCTGCTCGACTTTCACTATTCCTTCGGCAAGGCATTCTCGGCCGAAAAAACCTTTCAGCACATTCTGCATTCCGCGCTGACCATCAGCGGCGCCGAGCGCGGCTTCATCATGCGGCGCGCCACTGGCGCGCGAATCGAAGGCGGGGATTTCACCTTCGAAGTGGGCATGGATGGTTCCGGAAGTCTGCTCGGGTCGGCGGATTTCCACACGAGTGGGACAGTTCTCGAACGCGCCGTCCGAACCGGTCAGGCGGTCTTCATGACCCAGGGCATTCATGGAGATCTGGCGGGCAGCGAGAGTATCGTCGCCATGAATCTGCGAGCCGTGGCCTGCCTGCCGCTCGAAGCGACGGAGTCCGATACCGATCGGGCGTCCATCATGGGCATTCTCTATCTCGACAGCCGGAAGCATATGCATTCGCTTTCCGGCCTCGATGAAAAGCTGCTCACGAGGCTGGCGCACGACGCGGGGCATGTCCTCGAAAAGCTCGACATGGTGGTCACCCTGGCCGAGAAACGGCGCATGGAGCAGGAGCTTGCAGTCGCCGAGGAGACGCAGCGGAGTCTGTTGCCGCATTCGCTGCCGCAGGCGGAGCCATTCCAGATCCGCGCCTTCTCGCGGCCCACCCGGCAACTCGGCGGTGATTTTTATGATTTCATTTCCGTGCAGAACGGCTTGCTGACGGGCGTTCTGGGGGATGTATCGGGGAAGGGAATTCCCGCTGCCCTGCTCAGTTCCCTCACACTGGGAGCGCTGAACATGGAGTTTCGCTCGTCCGGCAATCCTGGCGCCGTGCTGGGCGCGGTGAGCAAGGTTCTCTGCGAGAAGACGCCCACGCACCGCTTCGTTACCTTGTTCCTTTTCCAGCTCGGCGCCGATGGCAGAGGTCATTTCATCAGCGCGGGCCACAATCCGGCCTACTTGTTCCGCGCGGCTTCGGGCAAAGTAGAAGAACTGCCTTCCGGCGGCATGCCGATGGGAATGTTTCCGTTTGCGACTTACGACCCTGTGCCGCTGGATCTGAATCCCGGCGACATTCTGCTGGTGTATTCGGACGGCCTGACTGAAGCCGAAAATGGTTCGCAGGAAGATTTCGGGGAAGAGCGCCTGTTGGCCTTAATCAAATCGGAGGCGCCGAAGGGCGTAGAGCAGATGGAAAAGACTCTGCTCAGCGAACTTGACAGGTTCACGCAGGGCGCGATGCAGACCGACGACATCACCTTCCTGCTGGTCGAAAACCGGGGAGCGTAGGGCTACGGTGCCGGTGCCGCCTCAAGTCGCCACGCTGTTCGAAAAAATAGCCGGCGGCCTTCTGCTGAAGCCTCTTTCAATCCGCTACGAGAAATTCCTGAAAGACCGCCGTACGCGGACAGAGCTCGAACAGACCTGGAGCGTGGTTCACGACAAGGTGATCGCGGAGAACCCGAAGTTCGACGCGCTGGTGCATCAGGACAGGCTGATGTCAACAGTGCTCGAACACGCTCTCGATCCCGAGTGGCTCCAGCATCCGGACGAGGGCGAGCTCTGGAATACCGCCTCGCTCGGCTGGATTCAGTCCGACTTGTCGCGCGACGCCGTGAAAAGGTTTTTCGATTATTTCGTCGATGCCTGGAGGCGCACCGCATCTTTCGAAAGTCAGGCCGCCCTTTTCGAAGAGATCGAACAGACCGACGTTCTCCGGTCGATTCAGAGCGCCCTCGTAGTCGCGTTCGGGCAGGGCGTAAGCATCAAAGCGGCGCATCTTCCCGGGCCTTCGCAGGCGCTTCTGCTCGAATATTGCAAGAGGCTGAAGGATCGGCTCCTCGACGCCTTTCCATACGAACGCATGGTCACGGCAGTGCCTCCCCCGAAGAGTCCGCCCGCCGCGCCCATTCCTTTTGCGGAAGCGCTGGATCGCCATGACAAGCTACTGCTTCTGGGCGAGGGCGGACTTGGTAAAACCATGGCGCTTCGTTGCCGTGAATGGGATCTTGCGCGGCGTTACGCCGGCGGAGAATCGGTCTCCATCCCCGTGTTTCTGCGGTTGGCCACGTATGGCGGCGAAACCATCGAACGGCTGGTCGCCGATCGAATCAACACCACTTTGAAAGGCTCCCCTTACCACCTGGCGGAAACTGACGATGAATCGGAACGCTCGGTGCGCGCCTGGCTGGCGATCGAAAGAGGGACGATCGAAATCCTTCTCGATGGCCTGAACGAAGTGCCTGAGAATCTTGCGGCGAAATTCCGGTCGGAGCTGGAGTCCTTCATCCGCTACCCGCAGAGTTTCGTTCTCGCCTCGCGCGACTCGTGGCTCGACTGGTTTTCCAGGTACAACCTCAATCCGATTGAGCCCGGCGCTGTTATCGAAATCGTCGAGCGCAGAGCCCCGGACGTTGGCGTTCAGCTTCCGTCACGCATGGACGCAGATCCCGGATTCGCCGCTCTTCTGCAGAACCCGTTTTTTCTCGATGTGGTGCTCCGGCTCTCCGCCATGTCAAGCGGCGGCAATCTGCCGGAGAACCGGGCTTTGCTGCTGCGCCGATATGTGGCTTCGGTCCCGAAAGCGATTCTGGGAGAACGCCAGCCAGGTAAGGCCGCCAGCCGTTCGGGCGTCGTCGAGGCGTTTCTGAAAGCGCTCGGATATGGAATGCTGCGCGCTGGTCTGCTCAGCGCATCGTACTTCGACGTGGAGTCGCATGCGCAGACATGGAATCTGCCGGTGACGAACACCATGACGCTCGACGATCTTCTGCTCGGCTCCAGTGAGTTTCGCCATCTCCGGTCTGCCGGCATCGACGGTGAGCCCATCGAGTTCCGGCATCAGATCCTGCGGGATTACTTTGCCGCCGAGCGGATTGCCGCCGAATTTCAAAAGGGCCGTGATCTGGATAGCGCTACCGAATCCCAGTACCCGGATCCGGCGTGGAACGACCCGGTGCGAATGGCCATCGGACTTCTTGGACCTGGCTCCGCCGCGGTTGTTCAGTGGCTTGTCGCCAGGGGTTCCGCCGGCAGTTCCATCGATTTGCTCAACCTCGCGTTCGATTGCTGGCGCGATGCCGAAGCCAGGAACGATCCCGCCGTAACGCCGCTGCTGGCCGCCGCTCTGCGCGCGTATATCCAGCCGAAGGGTGGACCGGATCTGCTCGAATACGCCGATTCGGTTATCGAACAACTAGGCGAGTTGCGCGACGCCGCGTCCGTGCCGCTGATCAGGGAATTCATGAACAAAGTCGGCGCGGGCTGGGCGCACTATGAGGGGATTCCGGCTCTCGAAAAAATCGGCACACGCGAGGCCTGCGACGCGCTGGTCGAATATCTGGGTTCGCGCGACGAAAACACAACCAAAGCCTCGGAGGCGGCGCTCCGCCATTTGGGCGCTCCGGCCGTTGCTTCGCTTCTTCGATCCCACACCGGAAGCGTCGAAAACATTCTTCGCGAGATCGCGCCGGCCGCTGTCTCCGAGTTGGTCAGGGCACTTGGGGATTCGGACCGTGCGGTACGCCGCCTCGCGGTTTATGCTCTCGGATCGAGCCGCTCGCCGGAAGCGGTCCAATACCTGATCGCGCTGCTGGGCCGGGACGATGAAGATGGCGTCCGTAAAGAGGCGGCCGCTTCACTCGGCAAACTGGGCGATCCGAATGCGACGTCCGTGCTCGTGTCCGCAATCGAAAACGAAGACGAAAATCCGGGTGTCATTCTCGAAGCGGCTTACGCGCTTTGGCAACACGGCTGGGCCGCCGATCAGGCGCGTGCCGTACTCTTCCGGACGTATGAGGAGCCACGACGGGATGAAAGCGAGAAGTCTCAAATCCTCAATTGCCTTCTGCTGCATCCTGACAACGGCATTGTCGTCGACTTGCTCTTCGAAGCCAGCCGAAGCCCGTCAAAGACAATCCGGCGGAATGCGTTTTCGCGTCTGGGCGAGCTCCCTCCAAATGTCGCATCGGAAAGGGTCGACGGGCTTCTTCTCGAAAGTATGCGGAGTCCGCGGAAAGACGTCGCGGCTGCGGCAGCATATGCGCTATACGACCGTTACAAGCAGGACGCCTTACCGCGCCTGATGATGGCATTCGATGAAGACCCCGTCCACCGCCTTGGAATCCTTGACACGGTCGGTCGCTATTACGGCGAGGCGGGCCGTGCCTGGTTGGCGAATATCGCGGCGTCTGC
>DATAZF010000353.1:0-17998 GCA_036272235.1 Bryobacteraceae bacterium
AAAATCACAGGCTTTCCCATCTGGGCTTTCGAAGAGCCACCAGTCTTTGCGCCCATACCAGCTCAAACGGCGCGGCGTAGAATCCCGAAGCGTAGCGCCAACTGCTGAGCGATTGCAGCAGCACGCGGCTCCAGCGCGGCAGATGAATATCCTGCACCGTCGGCCACCGCGAGTTGATCACCAGCTCGAAGTTATCGATCCGGCGCTTCACGCGGCCGGGCAACCAGGGCAGATGCGGGTCCTGCCGGATCGTGAAGTTGAGCCAGCGGTCCGTCGCCCATTCGTCCGGCGTATCAGGGAATTTCACGGCGCCGTCGATTTTGCCGTACATACCGTCCGGGTGCGGCGTCGGAATGTAGTGCTGCACGATGATCTCGGCATCCGGATTCAGCCGCTTGATCCGGCGAATGAATCCGATCGTATCCGCAGTGTCGCGCTTCGGGTCCGCTGGATTGCCCACGACAAATGAGAACTCGGGAATGATGTCGAACTTGCGAATGCGCGCCGCGAGCTCGAGCGTCTGATCCGTCGTGATTTTCTTGTTCATCGCCAGCAGAGTGGCGTCGGAGCCAGACTCGGCGCCGAAGAAGATCATCGTAGCCCCGGCGCGGCGAATGGCGCGCAGCGTGTCGTCGGAGTAGCGCAGCATCGTATCGATGCGCCCTTCCGCCCACCAGCGCAGCTTCAGAGGAATCAGCCGTTCAGCCTGATCGACGGCGTGGCTCTCGTTGAGAAAGAAATTGTTGTCGTAGAACTGCACGGCGTCGATCCCGTATTCGCGCTGCAGACGGCCGAGGACCGCCGCGGTGCGCTCGGCCGCCTCCACTTTCTGACGCCCATCGAAGATCGGGACGACGCCGCAGAACTGGCAGCGGAACGGACATCCGATGCTGGCATGATGAACCGCCGTGCGGCGCCCCAGAAACGTGGGCAGCAGATATTTCTCGACGTTTTGCAGACGGTGATAGGGCAGCGTCGGGAAATCGTTCGGCGAACGCAGCGGCCGCGTCGCATTGTGGACATGGAGTCCGAAGACGTCTTTCCACGAAAGCCCCGGCACGGCGGCGAACTTACGGTCTCCGCGCAATGCGGCCAGCAGTTGCGGGAATGTCTCTTCGCCCTGCCCTTTGATGGCGAAGTCGACGTACTTCGCATTGAGTGTGGCGTCGGTGTAAAGCGATGGGAAATATCCTCCCCAGACGATCGGCACGGACGGATATTTGCGTCGAAATTCCTTGCAGAGCTGGAGGGCCGAAACCATTTGCGGACCCGGCATGACAGAGACCGCGAGCATCTCGACATGATGCTCACTTACCAGTCGATCGAGCGTGCGCGCGGGGTGCGGATCGAGGTTACCATCCACGATCACGTAATCTTCCGTGCCTTCAAGTACCGCGGCGATCGAAAGGATCGCAAGCGGGAAGCGGCGATTCTTCGGGCGGACAGCGCGTGGATGCAGAAGGATAATCATGCCGCCGGCTTCCTCATGCAAACCTTCCGGTGAGGATCAGAAACTGCGAGGGCGGCCGCCGCGCGGCGAGGAGAGCTTTCCAGGGGCGCAACGCCCACCCAAGTCCATACCAGGGGCTGCTGCGGGTCCATTCCACATTGAGTTCGCTCGCGAGAGACGCGAGCATGGCTTCATCGAAGTACTCGATGCTGGGTACGGAATCCGAGCGAAAACCGTATTGGCGCGCGAAGAGTTCATGGCGCTCAGTACGCATTTGTTCGCCATGCTCAGGCAGGCGGTAGACAGGCGAATCCATAATGACGACGCGGCCCGAGCGGCGCAAACAGCGCCGCGCTTCGCCGAGCGTGCGCCGATAGTCCGTCGAGTAGTGAATCGACGAATTGTAAATAGCGAGATCGAAAACGGAATCGTGAAACGGCAGCGCGTCGAATTCCGCTTCCACGCAGGGGAACGAGCGTGGATAGTGCCGTGCAGAAAGAAGTCCGTCGGTGTAGTCGGAAAAAATGTCGAGGGCTACCGGTTTGTGGTCGCGCAAAGTCAGCCGGTAGGACATCCATCCATTGCCTGCGCCGAGATCCAGGATGTCGAGTGGACGCCCGATTTCCTTTTCGAGTTTCGCGAGGACAAACTGCTCAAACCATGCCCAGGTTTTGGCGCGGATGGACCACTGTTTTGAATTTCGGCCTGACAGATCGCGATAAGGCAAAGCGCGATAGTATTCCGGATCGTCGGACCCGCGGCCTTCCGCGCTCCGAATCCGCGCATAATCCTCGAGGAACTGGTGGCGCATCTCGCGATCCATCGTCATTTCCTCACAAAAATCAGAAGACGGTGATCGGCGAGAGCCCGAAAAAAGGGAAGCTGCGCAAGACGCCGATCGATGGCATCGCACGTTGCGAGGCGGCTTTCCAGCATCGTGATGTACGAGGGAGGAACAGAGAGACCGATTCCCGCCGTGCGGACCAGAGTGAACTCAGGCGTTAACGCCCGCTCGATTCCGCCCACAGTTGGATAGAAAACGCGCAGCCCCAGTGAGGGGCTTTGGCTTTCTCCGCTCCAGCGGCGAAAGGCTTTGTGGAACTGGCGCTGCCGCAGGAAGTGCAGTGTTTCGCGGAGACAGAAACGGCCGATGATGCAGACAGCGAGGTGGCCGCCGGGACGGATCAGGTTTTTGAGTGGCTCCTGCAAAGCTTCCAGGTCGCGTACGCAGTTCAGCGCGCCGAAGTTTGAGACAGCGCCGTCGTATGTTCCGGGAATGTCGTCCAGGTTTTCAATGGCGCCGACGCTCGCGTTCACGCCACGGCCGCGTGAAATCCGCACCATCTCGGGCGAGGCGTCAACCGCGGAAACTTCAAGTCCAGCGCTCATGTAGTGCGCCGCGTCTTCGCCCGTTCCGCATCCGATGTCGAGAATGCAGGCGCCCGGTTGGAACAGCGGGTCGACGTGGCGCCAGACGGCTTCACGCTGGGCGCGGCCCGGACCGGTATTCGTCCAGAGCTCGTCGTAGCGGGCGGCGAGGCGATCGAACGCTGTGGCAGGGGCGGTGGTCATTATGCCGTGCGGGTGGAGCGGGGTTGCCAACCCCGCGCAGGATTCCATGCTGCCCCACATGGCTTCCGGGCAGCGCTACATGTGATGAGAGCCGGCATTATGCCTCTGTCTCGGCGCGGCTTTCGTGCAGACCGTTGCGGGCTGCCACGATAGCCCTGCTGTCGGGATGCGGGGCCATTTCGTTACGAAGCAAATCGTCCGCAAATTTATAAAAACGTCGCGAGTGGCGGCCGCGGATCTGGAATTCGCGGTCGGTGGTCTCACGCCACGGCTTGATATTCACGATACGCGAAGCCACCTTCTCGAAGTAGGGCGTGCCTTTGATCGGATAAGAAACCGTCGTGAAGAAGATATCCGGACGGCATTCCTTTACGTGATCGACGGTGGCTTCGACGTCGCTGATTTCCTCGCCGTCGTAACCCCACATCAGAAACATACCCGTCTCGATGCCGTTTTGCCTGCACAGTGCGACCGCGCGCCGCACCTGCTCGACAGTAACGCCGCGCTGCATGGCGTCGAGAATGCGCTGCGAGCCGCTTTCGGATCCAATCCAGACCCGCATGCAGCCCAGTTCGCGAAGAGTTTCGGCGATGCGCTCGTTCAGGCGGTCGGCGCGCGTGATGCACTCGAACGGAATTCGGATGCCCCGCCGCTTCAACTCGGCCGCGTATTCGAGGACCCAGCCATGGTGGATCGTGAAGACGTCGTCGGCGATCCAAAGCATGTCGGGATTGTAGCGGCCCAGCAGCCATTCCACTTCTTCGGCTACTGCGCGCGGGGAACGGCGGCGGTGCGTGTGCCCGTAGACCGAATGGCTGCACCAGTTGCATTTGTACGGGCAGCCGCGGGCGGTGATCACGGAGATTGACGACTTGCCGTGGTGATCGCGCCAGGTCTTGAGATAACGGGGAATATCGATGCGCTCGCGATCGGGCCACGGCTGCGCATCGAGGTCGGGCAACAAGCGCGCGGGGTTATTTCGGACGACGCGTCCCGTGGCGTCGCGGAATATGATTCCGTCGATTTCCGGCCAGGCGCGGGGATCGAACCGTGCCAACATCAACTGCTCGAGCGAAGTCTCCGCTTCTCCGGCAGCGACGATTTCTGCGCCAGCGTCGAGGAATTCCTCAGCATAGTTCGAAGGCTCGGGCCCGCCGGCGATGACCCGCCATCCTGCAGCGCGCGCGACGCCGAGGATTTCGAGCACATTGGCGCGCGTCATCAGGTTGCCGTAGATGCCAAGGGCGGCAGGGGGACCGTCCCGAAGAATGCGGAACAACTCGGCGCGCGTGCCGAACGTGGAATCGTAGATCTCGACTTCGAAACCCTTCGCGCGCAGATGAGACGACAGATAAAGAATACCCATCGGCGCATAGGGCTTCATGATCTGCTGCTCTTTGGGATCCTCGTGGAGAAAATACGCGTGGGTGAGCAGCAGTTTCATCAGGCAACCGCCTCGACCAGCCTCGGTGCGGCGCTCGCCCTCCGTTCCAGCTCGAAGACACGCTGCCAGGTTCCCTTCAGGGCTGCGGCGTCCAGACCATCTTCCCCGCGCACTTCGAGATGCAGCGCTTCGGCGAGCGCGCGATAGAACTCGCTCGGGTACGCTCCCTGAAAGACCATCGCCAGATCCGCGCTGTCGGACCAGTTCGTTCCAGTGCCGATCTGCGTGAATACCTTCTCATGAAACCGCGTGCCGGGGAGAGGATAAGAAACCGAAACCCCAATGTCGTCGGGCTGCGTCTCGCGGACCATGCGGATGGTGGCCTCGATCTCGCTCCAGCCTTCGCCAGGGTAGCCGAACTGCAGGAAAAAGCCGGCGCGAATTCCCTCGCATCGCAGATTCTCGCGGGCCTCGTAGATCTGTTCCACGCGAATGCCCTTGTCCATGGCATCGAGGACTTTCTGGGATCCGGATTCGCATCCCATCCACACCTCCGCACAGCCCGCGCGCTTGAGGGCGGAGACCGTGCGGCGCGTCATCAGATCGCAGCGGGATTGCATCTTGAACGGAATGGCCGCACCGAGCTCTTCGACCGCACGCGCGAATTCACCGGACCACCGGGGAGAAAGGGCGAAGATGTCGTCGGCGAACCAGATTCGGTCCGGAGCGTATGCAGTCTTCAGGTGCAACATCTCGGCGGCAACCGAGCGGGCAGAGCGGCAATGGAATTTCTGACCGTAGATTGGTTTCGCGCACCAGTTGCAGTGGTACGGGCAGCCGCGGCTTGACGCCATGTTGAGAGCGAAGTGCCCATGGGCGCTTTTCCATGCGGCGCGGTATTGTTCGACATCGACGAGGTCCCACGCCGGCTCGGGTAGCGAATCGAGATTCGCGCGAACCTCGCGCGGCGGATTGTAATGAATCGATCCCGCGCAGTCGAACGCCAGACCGCGAATGGTGTGCGGGGCCTTGCCCTGGGCCAGTTCCAGCAACGTGGTCTCGACTTCGCCAATAAGCACGGATGAGAATCCCGCGCCCAAATATTCGCGGGCGTGATCGGAGGCATCCGATCCGTGCACTGCGATCGAAACACCACGCGACCGCGCCACCCGTGCCATCTGAAAAGCCAGTTCGCGGTTGCGGGTGAGACACATCTTGGAAAGGAAATTAAAGTCGTCTTCGCAAACGACGGCGAGACGCGGCTGCTCGCGGGCGAGGGCCAGTTCGAAAGCATTAATTGGAGAAGCGCCGGGCGCCTCGAGAGTCGGATCGTACAGTGCAGCTTCGAATCCGCCCTGACGCAGTACGGCCGCCGCCAGAATTGTCTGCAGCGGCGGATATGGCTGCATCTTTTCCGCCTGCTTGCGATCGGCGTAAAGGTTGTTGCTGTGCGTGAGAAGAACGTCAGCCATTTCAGGTCAACCGCGCGTCAGCCCGTGGCTCAGCGCCTGCCCCGTCAGCAGGGAGCGCCGTACCACAAGCCACTGTTTCGCCATCGACACCCATAATTCCACAGGCCACCCGAAGAAATGATGACGCAGCCGCCAGTTGAGCGGTTGCCGCATCATACCGACCACCGATTGAAAAGCCGCCGATTTCGATTTGCGGCGCGCCTTGTTGAGCTGATTGGCCAGAAGGAAGTACGAGATGCCGCGCTGCAGAGTTTCGTAAGCCGGCCCGCGCAGCCAGGGAAGGCTGTTGGCGCCGAGATCGATATCGGCCCATGCGGCGAGTGTCCCCGGCTCGGCGAGGCCGCGGTTCCGCAACTCCTCCCAGATGGGAATCCCCGGATACGGCACGAAAACGTTGGGCGAAAACGTGACATTGTCGAAGCGCGCGGCGATGTCCCCCATCACGCGCAGGGTCTCGCGGCGATGGCATTCCTCCTCACCCGGATAGCCAAAGATCAGGTTCAACGTCACGCGAATGCCTGCCTGCGCGCACTTGCGGGCGGCTTCTGCAATGTCCGGAATACTCTGGTGCCGCTTGTTCATCCACTCCAACACTTCGGGTGACGCGGATTCCGTGCCGAAGCCGATGTGGCTGACGCCGCTTTCGCCGAGGAGCGCCACGTCTTCATCGCTCATGCGGCAAAGAAGATCGGTGGATGCCTGGAAGGTCCAGTTAAAGCGGACGCCGGAATCGAGGAAGCCGCGGGCAATGGCGACCGCGCGGTGGATGTCCACGAGAAAATTGGAATCGACCAGCGCGACTTCATCGAGGCGGTGATCGCGTACGAGCGTCGTGACTTCCTCGACAACTCGCGCGACATCGTAAGGGTTGAAGCGCCGGTTATAGAACACCATGTCGGTACAGTAATTGCACGCATAGGGACAACCGGTGCTCGCCGCATACGGAAGCTTCCGTTTGCCTCCATTGCGCTCGTAGACGTCGAAATCGGCCAGATCGTAGGCGGGTGATGGCAGCGATGAAAGCGGTGTGGCGGGACGGTCGGGATTTTGAAGGACGCGCCCATGGCGTTTGAACCAGCAGCCCTGCACCATATCGAGCGGTTTGCCCGCTTCGAGGTGCTGCAGGATCTCGACGAGCGTCTTGTCTCCCTGATGGCGGACGACGATATCCACGAAGTCTTCGGCAAGCGTCTGGGCCGGCAGGAGGCTCGGATGCCACCCACCGAAAATGATGGGCAGGTCGGGCCTCAGCTTGCGGACGAGCCGGCTGGCCTCGATCGCGTCGCGGATCATCGGGCCGGTCAGCAGCGAAACTCCGAAACAGAGGGCGCCGTCAACTTCAGCCGCGATGCGGGTGGCGTAGTGCCGGTCGAGGGCGCCATCGATGATGCAAGGCTCATAGCCGCTCGCACGGAGCGACGCGGCGAGGCTGAGCAGCCCCAGCGGAGGGCCCAGAAGTTGGCCTGAATAAGGTGGCAGAAACAGCAGCACTTTTTTAGTGGGCCGATTGGCAATCGGCCGCAGGTTGCCAACCTGCCCCACATGGCTGGCTGAGATGAGGCGGCTGGGTGTGAGTTGACTGGGTGTGAGCTGGCTGGGTGTGAGTTGCGTGAGTGCGGGTTGGGCAGGTCTGGTGAGGCCCGCCTCGTTTGGGTTCAGCACGAGACGGCCTCGGCTTCGAGTTGGTGCGCGTCCACTTTGGTTTTCGGCGGTGCGAGCACACGATTAGTCATGTCCTTCAGCCAGAGCTCGAACGGAAGCGAATAAAAACTGTGGTCCAGCCGCCAGCGGGCGGGCACCCCGATCATGCCGTGCACCAGCCGCTGCAGCGTGTTCTTCCGCTGCACCCCGATCGGCACACGATTGAACGCAATCCGCAGATACTCGCGCATGGTTTGGACTTCGCGATGCTTGCGGCCTTCGAGCCAGGGCAGCATCGTGTAGCGTGGGAAAAAATCGACCCAGCCTTCGAGCGTCTTCGGGACATGGATCCCCAGTTCGAACGCCCGCTGCATAATAGGTGCGCCCGGATACGGAGTGAAAATGTTGGTCCAGAATTCCGCGCCCGGGAATTTGCGGCACACATTCATGATCAACGCGATGGATTCGCGGCGCTCCGCTTCTCCCTCGCCGGGAAATCCGAAGATCATATTGAAAGAAGGCCGAATTCCAGCCTGCGAGAGCTTGTCGGCGGCGGCATAAATCGTCTCGATCTTCTGGAAGTCCTTGTTCATCAGGTGCATGACTTTGAGCGAACCGCTATCGGCGCCCTGCGCCACCTGCGAGAGCCCTGCCCGCCGCAACAGCTTGAGCTCATCAACCGTGAACCGGCAAACCAGATTGGTCGAGGATTGAATGCTCCAGTCGAACTTCACACCGCGGCGCACCAGGCCTTCGGCAATACCAATCGCGCGCTCGCGATCCACCAGGAAGTTGTCGTCAACGATCCAGAGCAGAGACAGGCCGTAGCGTTCAACGAGATCACTGGTTTCTTCGACAACCTGAGCCGCTTCGAGCGCGTTCCATTTGCGCCCATAGACGCCTTCGTTGGTGCAGTAGGCGCAACTGTAGGGACACGCAAGACTCGACGTGTACATCGCCCAGCGGCGGCCACAGACGCGCTCATACGCGTCGAAATCGGCGAGGTGATAAGCCTTGGGCGGCATCTCGCGAATCGGCCTGAGCGCGCGCGGCTGGTTGAAAACGATCCGGCCGTTTTCCTTGTAGCCCGCGCCGGCCACGCCTTTGATCGATTCGCCCGCTTCAATCCGCTGGACGATCTCGAGCAACGCTTCCTCACCCTGACCCTTGACGACAATGTCGACGCACTCGGCCGCCAGCGTCTGATCCGGAAGCAGTGAAGGGTGCCAGCCGCCGAGGATCACCGGCTTGTTCGGATAGCGCTTCTTTGCCGCACGCGCGATCTGGACCGTTTCGCGAATCATCGGTCCGGTGACGAGCGAAATGGCGAGGCAGAGGGCGTCGTCGAGCTCTTCAAGAGTGCGTTTGTGGAAATTCGGCGTGATGGTCGAGTCGATGATCCGGACCTGATACCCGGCGCGCAGAAGCGGCGTCGAAACCGCGAGGATCCCCAGGGGAGCGGTGGCTTCCTGGCTCGAGAACGCGGGGAAAAAAAATACGACTTTTCGGGAGGGTTTGGACATCCGTGTGAAATGATTGGCCGACACTGGGTGAGACACGGCTGCGGCTGGTCGCAGAACAGATTTGTTCCCGCGTGCGGACGCACACAGTCTAACGAAATGTAGCGCGGTGTCGTCCGAAAAAACTTCGTCCGAAAAAGCTTCGTCAGAAGAAAGCTCAGCCGAAAAACCCTCTCTACCGTGACCCCGATCTGCCTTGACGAAAAAAGCTACGCGGAGGCAAGCCGTGTTCGCTCCGCCCACCTGCTCCGTGGTCTGGAACAACTGATCGCCGCTCTGGCTCTGGTAATTCTGTCACCGGTCTGGCTCGCGGTTGCCCTCACCACTCTGGCGCTCTCGCGGCGCAATCCGTTGATCCGCCACCAGCGTGTCGGCTGGCAAGGGCGGCCGCTGGCAATGCTCAAATTTCGGACCATGTGGGATGACAGCAACGACTCAGCGCGACGATACGCGATCGAGGTCGTTTCCGGGCCCGTTCCAGCCGAAAAAACCGGCGCAGATACGCGGATCAACAGCCGTTTCGCCGCCTTCTGCAGGCGGCATTCCCTGGATGAATTGCCGCAGCTCTACCACGTCGCGCGGGGGGAAATGTCGCTGGTGGGGCCGCGCCCGATTACGCGGGAAGAACTGCGGGAGCATTACGGGCCCACCGCCGAAGAGGTGTTGACCGCGCGCCCGGGCCTGACCGGCTTGTGGCAGGTGCGCGGCCGGAGCAGCCTGAGTTACGCAAGGCGAAAGCGGCTGGATTTGCTGCTCGTCAGGCGGGGTTCAACTGGCCTGTACCTTTGGATTCTATTGCGGTCGATTCCGGGCGTGCTGAGCGGCCGCGACGCGTATTGAAGGTAGCCCCGAGCCCGGAAATCAATGATTGCTCGCGACGGGGCCGGCGGTTTCGCCTGCCGTTTACGGCTACAAACGATTTTTTTTCAGCCTCTACCGCGCCGTAGCGGCTCTGGCGCGAGCGGGCGCGGGGCGGCGCACACGCGGAGTTTCGGCGCCGCACGGGCAAAGCTCCGTCATGAGTTCGCCGGCGATCGGAAATTCGCTGTCGAGAACATGCAGGCCGTTGTGCACTTCGCACTCGGCTGCGATAACCTCTTTATTCGCTCCGAGGAGCTGCTCAAAGAGCGGGACACCGAAGGCCCGCCAAAGCAGATCGCGATGATGATCGGCGAGGGGTGAATCCTCGACCGACGTGAGCACGACGAGAGCAGTACTGAGGCTTGGTAGGTCGAAGAGTCCGCGCTGCTTCTGATCGGCGAGCATCAACGCCAGATGAAGTGGCAGGACAAGAGATTCAGGCGCCCACGCACGCATCCAGGGGATCCCCTCCACGGCGAATCGTGACATATTCGGCCCGGTCTCAAAATTTGTCTCGAGCAGCGCGATCCGGGACTGCACAGGAAGCGGGGAGCGAAAGCGATTCGCCTGTTGGACCGGGATTGACAAGCCAAATCCCGGCAACCTGAAAGGAAACGTCAACCTGGGAGATAAGTGCGTTCCCGGGCGGGTTTTCTCAGGATTTTTGCGGGGCCTTCTGCAGGAGCATGCGCAGATTGCCTCCGAGAATAGCCTGCGCGGCGACGGCATCGACTCCAGCGTCAGCCATTGCCCGCACCTGCGTGTCGAAAATGCCGCGCAGCCAACCTCGCGGGAACCAGGAGGAATCGGTGCCAAAGAGCAGCCGGCGGGGGCCGACAACATTGAGCGTCGCGCGAAAAACGCCCGCGAGATCTGTTCCCGAAGGATCGCAGCGCATCCAGCTGTTGGAACTCGACGTATCGAAATAAATATTTGGGCAGAGGTCGGCCAGCATCAACGCTTCGCGAAGGTAGCCCGCGCCGAAGTGGGGGATGACGAAAGGCAAGTTCGGCAGCGCGAGCGCGACCGAGTGCAGATCGATCGGATTTGAATAGCGCATATCGAACGGCGACTGCAAGCCGAGCTTCTTCCGGAAACCAACGCTGAGCATTCCGCAATGCACGTAGACGACAGCGCCCGGATATCCAGCCACGATCGAGAGCAGAGAGTGCACCTTTGGATCCTGCATCGAAAAACGGTGCATGGCCGGGAAGAGGAAAACGCCGTTGATGAATCCCTCGCCGAGGGCGTTGGAACAACGAGTATCAGCGCCATGCGACAGAGGATTCAGCATGACGACGGAGTGGAGACGATCCGGATATCGCTCGACGGCAATGCCTACGGATTCCACATCGCCCGGAATGCTGCCGACGACCACGGCGCTTGTCACCTGGTTGCGGTCGAGTTCCTCAATCCAGCGGTCGGCAAGATCCTCCGATGTTGCCGGTACGTCCCACTGGAGCATGGAACGGACCGTATTTGAGCCCGCTTCACCGCCGCCTTTCTGCTCGGCCAGAGAATGGAAAAATGGCGGCGAAAAGAAATGCACGTGCGCGTCGGAAACTTCGATGTCACCCCACTGCGTCGTCATAGCTGGCCAAACAGACGGACGGCTTCCGTCACTCGATCGCCGAGCGCGTGGACCGCCGAGACAACCTGCGCGGCCTGCACACGGGCTTCATCCGCCTTCCCGGCCTCGACAGCTTCACGGATTCCAGGCATCGTTTTAGCCGCGTAGCCCGTGTAAACACCCGGCGCGTAGATACTGTGGCGATACCAGGGGCGGCCGGGCAGCCCAGGGTCGATGATGAAGGCGCGCTCCGTGCTGAACAGCACCTGATTGAGGGCTGCCAGTTTATCTGTGGAAGCCTCTCCCAGAGAAGGTAGAGAGCGCGAGTATGTGCTGTTGAGGTCCGCGGCGGCCTTTTGCACGCGCGCGATTTCGGCGCGGAGAGCGGTGAGGTCCGGCTTTTGCATCTGCACCGGCAGGCGGTCGATCTCATCGGTGTAACGGCGCAGGGTGGCGGCGAGGCGTCCGAACTCAAACGGCAGAACGGCCGAATCCGCGAAGCGCATCAACGCGGTGACGTGAAGTTGCGAGAGCGCGCGCCCATGCACGAAGCCGGGGTCGCCGAAGCGGCTGAACCAGTTGAAATCATCGTAATCGGAATGGTAGACGCCTCCGTCTTCGGATGCGAAGCGCACATCGAGAGTCGCGATGCCGAGATGCTGAAGGAAAGGCGTGTAGTCGGATCCCGAGCCGAGCGGCGCGATGCGGAAATCATGGTTCGGGCCGGCTTCGAGAGTGCTTTCCAGAGACTTGCCGGTCATGGGATCCTTAACATCACGCGTGATCTCCTGCGCGAAGGCCTCGAGCGAGTGCGAGCCGCCGATGTTGAGCCGTCCCTTGCCTGACGAATCGGCATTGAGGTATGCGATCAGCTTGTGGTCAAGCTCGTCGGCGTGTTTCTCCATCCACTCGGTGGAACCAGCAAGCCCGAATTCTTCGCCGTCCCAGAAGGCGAGCAGGATGGTACGCCGGGGCTTCCAGCCGCTCCGCGTGAGAGCGGCCAGGGTGCGGGCTGTTTCCATGAGAGGCGCGGCGCCGGAAAGAGGATCGCTGGCACCGTGCACCCAGGCATCGTGGTGATTGCCGTCGAGTACCCACTGATCGGGAAAGTCGCTGCCCGGTATGCGGGCGATGACGTCATAGAGCGGCCGCGTCGAATTGTCCATCGCTACGGCCATGTGAACCGTTGTACTCTGAGCGGCTCCGCCGTGAGAGTCGGATGCCACGGGACCGAGATGGTAAGTAATGGGAAGTGCGCCGCGCCAGGATTCGGGAGCGACCGGGCCCGTGAGGTTGGCGAGGAGGGGCTGCGCGTCGGCCGCGGAAATCGGAAGTACGGGAATCTCCATGATGGTTTGGGCTTCGCCGATCGACAGACGCTTCGATCCGGCTTCGGAAGCCCAACCGGGAGACAGCGGGTCGCCCGGGTACAGGGGCAGGTCGAGAATGCTTCCACGCTGGACTCCGGCGGCGGGACGCCATGGACCCTTCGGATAAGCATCGCCCTGAAAGAAACCGTCGTCGCGCGGGTCGGAGTAAATGATGCAGCCGATGGCTCCGCGCTCGTGCGCGACTTTGGGCTTGGTGCCGCGAAAGCTGCGCCCATAGCGCACGATCACGATCTTGCCTTTCACGTCGATGCCGTGCGTCGCCAGCAGATCGTAGTCTTCCGGCAGCCCGTAATTCGCATAGACGAGCGGCGCCGTGATATTGCCATCCGCGGAGTATGCGTTGAACGGCGGGACCATGCCCCCGGTGCTCGAACCGGGGTCGCCAGGAATTGGTGGTTCCTCAAGCTTCAGCCGCACCTTCACCGGCGCGGTAATTTCGAGGATGCGCGTTTTCGGCAGCGGCAGCAAGGCTTCGAAACGTTCGATGGAAGCGTCGAGGCCGGCTTCGCGAAGCTCCGCAAGGATTCCTTCAGCGGTTTGTTTCGATTGCGGTGTGCCGGCAAGATGAGCCTGGCTGGAGTATTTGCGGATGAACTCGCCGATGCGCGCCGCATCGGGGATGGCGCGCGCCTGCTGTTCCCACTTAATCTCCTGCGCCTGCGCGACGGGGTCGAAGCCGCGAAGGGATATAGCAACAGGATCGTCAGTGGCCGGATGGAGCGCGAGCGGCATCGCGATGGCGAGCGCGGCGCACGCGGTGCGGAATTTCATTTTCATTCAGTCTAACGTTTCCGGGGAAACGACACCCGGAGCTATGCAACGATCTTCATGTCTCGCGAGGGTTGCGCGCAAGTGGATTTACCCAGAGCAGCCCCGAAAAGCGCGTGGAATCAGCGTCGATCCACCGCCAGGATTGCTCGGCAATTCGCCGAGCATCGAATCGTGTTCATCGGTGACGTGGGAAATCCAGACGGTCTCGCAACTGAGCCACTCGGTCACCGCGCAGATCATCAAAATGCTACCCGAGAAATGCCCGCTGGACAAACCAGTAAACCGCGAGACAAGCCACGCCGATCGATACCGCCGGCTTTAGCCGTTTCCAGCCGGACGACACCAGATCCTGTACCAGAGGGAAAATCAGCACGACAAAAGTCACCTGGCCGATTTCGACGCCCGCGTTGAAGGAGAAGAGCGACAGGGCGAGACTCGACTTCGGCAAATCCATCTCACGGAGCACATTCGAGAAGCCGAAACCGTGCACAAGTCCGAACAGAAACGTAATGTAATAGCGTTTCATCGCGCGGAAGTCGAGCAGGTTCTCGGCAGCCACGTACCCGATGCTCGCGGCGATCAGCGACTCCGTGAGCCGCGTGGGCAGGATCACGACGTTGAACGTCGCCAGCGCGAGCGTGATGCTGTGCGCGATCGTGAATGAAGTAATGATGCGGATGAGCGACCCGATCGAGGTCGTCGCGACAAGGAGCCCGAGCAAAAAGGCCAGGTGGTCGTAACCAGTGAAGATGTGCTCGACGCCCAGGCGCGTGAACCTCCAGACCGTCTGCAGCTTCGTCTCCTCAACGCCGCTGAAACCGGCTTCCTGCGTTCGTGCATCGAGAATCGCCTCGTGCAGAGTGCCGTTCAGCCGTACGTTCATCATGTGTTGGTGCCCCGAGGGCATAACGGCGTAAAGCGTCGACCTGACGTTGAGCGCAGTAACATCCCGCGGGAAAACGTACAGGATCTGCAGCTGGATCATCGGGCCGGCGAGCACGGAATACTTTTCCAGCGTGGTTTGGTCGGGCGGCGCGGGACTGCCAACGAAGTAATGCTGGCGGACAGTTTCAAAGATCCGGCCGATCTCTTTATTCAGATCGAGCGGATCGGTGGGAATGACGGGGTTCGTGAGCTCTTTGACATTGAGCGTCAGCGTGACGCGTACTTCGCCACCGTGAATCTCGATCTTCGAATCGCTGCGGGATACGTCGTGGGCTAACAACCGGCCGGCGCCGGCAAGCACGACGAGCACAGCGAGAACGCGCATGGAATTTCAGAAGCCGCGATAGGCTTCGTCGAGCAGTTCGATCACATGGGCGACACGCTCGCCCTTGCCCCACTGGCGTACGCCGGCCTCCAGCTGCAGCATGCAACCGGGGTTCGCCGTCGCGATGATATCTGCGTGAGCCAGCGCCACGTTGCCCATCTTTTTCTCGAGAATGTCCATTGACAGACTGGTGTGCAGCACGTTGTAGATACCCGCGCTGCCGCAGCAGATATCCGAAAGCGGCATTTCGCGGAACGTCAGGCCAGGGATGGCGCGCAAAAGCTCCCGCGGCGCGCTCCGGATCTTCTGGCCATGCGCGAGGTGGCAGGAATCCTGATAAGTCACTGTGGCTTCGACCGGCGTCATGTCGCGATTAAGCTCAATCCCCGCAAGAAACTCGGTGACGTCTCTCATCAGCGCCTTGAATCGCCGGGCCTTTTCGAGATACTCCGGCTCGTGCTCGAAGAGCTCGTCGTATTCTTTCAGCGTTGAGCCGCATCCCGCCGCATTGGTGATGATGGCGTCGAAACCAGGGACAGTGCCCGACGACGACGCTCCGAGAACGGCGTCGATATTCCGGCGGGCGAGCTTGCGCGCCTGATCGCGAATGCCCGCGTGGACATGCAGGGCGCCACAGCAGGTCTGCGCCGCCGGGATCACCACGTCGCAGCCGTTCTTCTGCAGGACGCGCACCGTCGCCTCGTTCAGCCGCGCAAATGAGATGTTGGCGATGCAACCCGCCATCATGGCGACACGGTATTTGCGAACACCTTCCGCCGGATACGTCTGGCCGATCTGCCGGAAGAAGAAGGGAATCTCGGCCGACGGCGTCAGCGCCTCGCGCGCGCCGAGCGATCCAAAGAGCGTCAGGAGACCGGAGAGGCGCAGCAGTTTCTGGATTCCGCTCACCTGGTAGACGTAAAGCATCGCACCGACTGCGGTGAGCAGGACCGGCGACGGCAGCAGCTTCAGGAAAACGAAGTCCCGCAGCTTGCGCGTGAGCCATGGGCGCCTCGTATTGGCTTCGATATCGGCACGGGCGGCCTCGACGAGGCGCCCATACTTCACACCGGAAGGGCAGGCGCTCTCGCACCCCCTGCAGGCGAGGCAGAGATCGATGTGCTCACGGTAGGAGTCGCCGATTGGCTTGCCCTCGGAGACCTGCACCATCTGATAGATGCGTCCGCGAGGCGAATCCATTTCGACACCGAGCTCGCGATAAGTGGGGCAGGCATTCAGACAGAGACCGCAATGCACGCAGCGGTCGAGATCCACCTGTTGGGGCTTGTCGATTTGAATTTCAGAGCTGGCCGTAGAGACGTCCACGATTGAGAAGATTTTCCGGATCGAACATCGTCTTTATATTTTTCATGATCGCAAAGTCCGCGCCTGGCTCCGGCCACAGATCGATGTGGGGGCGCGCGGATTCGGCCGCGAACTCGACCAGTGCCTTCCAGCCGCGCTTCGCCGCGTCCGCGAGACAGCGCCGGGCCGCGTCCGGACGAGTGAACCAGCCACGCACAACGCCGGAAGCAGCATGCGCGTGGCCCGCTCCATCCAGAACGGCCAGAGCTTCGCCGCACTCCGCCAGGGTAGTGGAGATGCGCACGACCACGCCTTCCTTGAACTTTTCAAGGAAGCGTGGCGTTAGCGCGTGCACAGAACTCCAGAAGCGCTGCTCTTCATCCGCCGCGAGTGCCCTCGACGGGCCCAGTGCTGCCGATTCGCGAAGCGAGCGCTCGATCACGGCTTCGTTGCCCGCGAAGATCAGAGCTGCGACAAAGCCTTTGAAACCGATTTGGGCGGAAAGCACTGGGTTCAGAATGTCGACAGCGACCGGATTCAGCACACCGCGAATCGCCGCGTTGCGAGCTTCGAGGACCGTCTGAAGATCGTCGAACGCAAAAAGGACCGTCCGGGCGACCGAGGGCCGCGGCGTGAGTTTGAAGTTGACCGACGCGATGGCGGCCAGGGTCCCGAACGAGCCGATCATGAGTTTGCCCATGTCGAGGCCTGCGACGTTCTTGACCACCATGCCGCCCGACTGCACGAGCTTGCCATCGAGCGTCGCGAACTTCATTCCGATCACGAGATCGCGCGCGGTGCCATAAAGCCTGCGCCGTTCGCCGCTGATGTTGGCGGCTACAACGCCACCGACCGTGGCCTCGTCGCTATAGGGTCCCTCAAGCGGAATCATCTGGCCGTTGCGCGCGAGAAGAGCGTTAAGCTCTGCGAACGGCATACCGGCTTCGACGCTCACCGTAAGATCGCGAGGTTCGTACTGCAGGACGCGCTTCATTCGAGCGGTGCTGATGCGGACACTCGCAGGAAAGACCGGACCCGCCATCAGTCGCTTGGAGTTACCGCCGAACAGCTCAACGGTCTGTTTCGAAGCGCTCGCAGAGGCGAGAGCGCTCGAAAGTTCTTCGGCTGTGGAGGGTTGCAGAACTGCGGACAAGTTCTTACTTTAGCGCTTTTCATCTCAAAACCACGGTTTGGACGCGCGGGGCGGGTGCAGGCAGGATCTGGTTGGGTTTTGGTGGGGCTGGTCTGCAGCCGGTGAGATTTCCAGCCCCCGAATTCGCAATCGGGGGCGCGTTCGAAGCACCCGGAGTGCTTGCCGTCTGGGACTGGTGCTGCCGATGCCGCGACATTGAGCCAGGACGCTGCATGAAGTCCCAAACGTTTGGTCCGCCTGATGAATTCGCGCGAAGGTTTCCCAATCATCACCGAAGCGAGTAGCTGTGCGCTAGTACAGCGTCCAGTTAGTCCTTTTTATTATCGGATCGGGTTTCCCGTTGCTTGGCGGGGTGGGCAATCTGATATTCCTTTGTGGCTTCGATGATTCGCTGGAGGTGCGCAGGACCTTTGGTCCACGTGAATGGGGTGGGATTCTCACTGTATTTCTGGAGATATCGAGTCAGGAAATCCTTCAACTCCTTTTTTGAACGGTGTACGCTTTGCTTCAGCGCCTGCCGGGTGAGAATGCTGAAGAAGCATTCGACCATATTCATCCAGGAGGCGTGCGTTGGGGTGTAGTGGAAATGCACGCGCGGATGACTCAGGAGCCATTGCCTGGCAGCTTCGTTCTTGTGG
>DATAZF010000354.1:0-10915 GCA_036272235.1 Bryobacteraceae bacterium
CTTATTACCGGAGGTGCGCGAAATGTCGGTTAATCCGTACTGTGCGAGGATGCATATGGAGGCATTATGATGAGCAGAACAATCACCCTGGCGCTTGCCGGCCTGTTGGGCGCCACGCTCTACGCTGCGACGAAGCCGGCCATGGTTTCGTTAAAGGACGCCGACGGCAAGGATGTCGGTACCGCGAAGATTTCCGCGAGCGGCACCGGCGCCAAAGTCGCTCTCAACCTGAAGGGTCTGCCGCCCGGCGAGCACGCCGTTCATATCCACCAGACCGCGAAGTGCGAAGGTCCGAAGTTCACGACCGCGGGTGGCCATTTCAACCCGGACATGAAGCACCATGGCCTCGAAAATCCGGAAGGCCCACACGCCGGCGACATGAAAAACTTCACAGTCAAGCCGGATGGAACCGCCAAGGTGACGGTTGACGATCCTCGGGTCAATCTTGGCGACGGAGATCACTCGATATACGCCGGCGGCGGCACGGCGCTCGTGATCCATGCCAAAGCGGACGATTTGAAGAGCGACCCGGCGGGCAATGCGGGTGACCGTATCGCCTGTGGTGTCATCACAAAATAGCCCAAAACCACTAACGAGAGTTAGCGACAGAAGTCTTACAAACCGTCTGCGCGATCCCTGCTAGGCTGCTATTGCATGCCAAACTCAGGATCCCAGGCTGGTGCGGAAGTCTTCAGCCTCCCCAGACGCGACGGTCTGAACTGGACAACGACCATTGCCGTCGGGCTCTTTCACGTCGGCGCCATCGCCGCTTTATTCATGTTCAGCTGGCCACGGTTCTGGGCAGCGGTTTTCCTGTATTGGATCGCCACCGGGCTCGGGATCAGCATGGGCTATCACCGGCTGCACACGCACCGCGGCTACAAATGCCCGCTGTGGCTGGAATACTTTTTCGCTTTTTGCGGATCGTTGAGTCTTGAAGGCGGGCCAATTTTCTGGGTCGCCGTCCACCGGATCCACCATCAGAAGTCCGATCAGCCGGGTGATCCTCACTCGCCCCGGCAGGGCGGTTTTTTCTGGTCCCATATGGGCTGGATCATCTTCGGCGAGGGCAACCACAACAATACAAAGCTGATGTCGAAGTATGCTCCCGACCTCGCGAAGCATCGTTTTTACGTCGAATTGAACAACTGGCACTGGGTGCCGCAGGTGGTGCTCGGAGTGATTCTGCTCGCGATGGGCGGCCTGCCCCTGATGCTTTGGGGCGTGTGCCTTCGTGTCGTCTTCGGGCTGCATGCCACCTGGCTGGTGAACTCGGCTACCCATATGTGGGGCGGACGGCGGTTTTCCACTCGCGACGACTCTCGGAACAACTGGTGGGTTGCGGCGCTGACGTTCGGCGAAGGCTGGCACAACAACCACCACGCGCATCCGACATCCATCCGCCACGGGCTTGCCTGGTATGAGATCGATCACTCCTGGATTCTGGTCAACATCCTGAAGCGCGTGGGGCTGGCGTCCGATCTCAAAGTGGCGAAGCTGGACACCCGCCTCGCCGAACGCGAAGCAGCTTAAGCTCTCCGCCGGCTCTTCCCGCTCACTGTAAGCTGGGACCATGGTCGGGACCGGCCGCAAGAAATCGATCGCATTCTTCATTTCGCTCGGCGCGGGCCTGACGCTGGTCAGCATCCTTCTTTATGTCGGCTGGGTCCTGCTGGGCTGGCGGTCGGGTATACTTCTTTTTCTCGGGATCGTCCTCCTGGCGCTGATCATTGCCGGCGTCGCCATCAACACCACCTTCCTCGTCCGTGAGATTCGCAGGAACGAGCAGCATGACGCCTTCATCAACGCCGTCACTCATGAATTGAAGACGCCAGTCGCCTCGATACGCCTGTACGTCGAAACCTTGAAGACACGCGCCGTCGATGAAAACAAGCGCAACGAATTCTACGGCATTATTCTTTCCGACAGCGACCGTCTGCTCGGCACGATTGAACAGATCCTGCGTACCGGCCGCGTCGGGTCCTCGAGCCGAAAGCCGCACCTCGCCCCGATGCGGCTGGATGAACTTGTCAACGAGTGTGTAGCGCGGGCACGGATCCTCCACAACATTCCGCCGGAGTTGCTGAAGTACGAAAACGGCGTGCCTCTTCCGATCCGCGGCGATTACGACGAAGTACATGCGGCCGTTTCGAACCTGATCGATAACGCCGTAAAATACTCCGGGAGCGATGGCGGCATCGAAGTGGTCGCCAGCGAGCGCGAAAACCGTTTCGCGGAAGTAAGCGTGCGAGACCGCGGACCCGGCATCGCGGGCCCGGAACTGAAGCGTATCTTCAAACGCTTTTACCGCATCCACGGACCTTTGGCGACGCGGGTGAAGGGCACAGGTCTCGGTCTCTACATTGTCCGGTCCGTTGCGAAAAGGCATGGCGGCCGGGCGTGGGCTGAAAGCGCGGGACCCGGGCATGGCAGCACCTTCACTCTGCAGTTCCCGATCGCGAGATTTGACAGCACCCAGGCCGCATCCGGGAACCAATGAGCCGCGTTCTGGTTGTCGAAGACGAGCAGCATCTGGCCGAAGGTCTGCGCTTCAACCTCGAAGCAGAGGGCTACCAGGTGGAGGTTGTCGATAGCGGCGAGGCGGCGCTCGATCTTCTGCTGGGTCAGGCGCAAGTCTTCGATATCGTCGTTCTCGATGTGATGCTGCCGGGAAAAAGCGGCTTCGATGTCGTATCGGAGATGCGGCAGTCAGGGCAGTTCGTCCCGACGTTGATCCTTACCGCCCGCGGCCACTCGGACGACGTTCTCGAGGGATTCTCCGCCGGAGCCGACGACTATCTCACCAAACCCTTCGACCTTACGATCCTGATCGCGCGCCTTCAGGGCCTTCTTCGCCGCCGGGAGTGGCTGCATCGGACTCAGCAGGCGCCGGAGAAAATTCCGGAACGAAATGACGTTTTTAAATTTGGCGAGAAATCGGTCTATTTCGAATTGCTGGAGCTTCGCGTCCGCGACCAGATTTTTCCATTGACGCTGATGGAAATGAACGTCCTCCGGTATCTGGTCCAGCATGAAGGAAAGCCGGTCTCGCGGAAAACGATGCTTGAGGAAGTCTGGGGTTTGCACGAGGATACCGACACTCGCGCGATCGACAACTTCATCGTGAGGCTGCGCCGTTACATCGAGGACGATCCAACCAAACCGCGCTACCTCCTCGCCGTACGGGGCGTAGGATACCGGTTCATCGCCAATCCGCCGGCCGCCAGCTGATGGCCGTTCTTTAACCGGCGACACCGCGCCACGCTAGTTGTCCCCCGATATAAACCAGCCACAGGCACAAAACCAGGCGCATCTTGCGCGGCGATATCACTGAAACCAGTTGAGTTCCAATAAGCACCCCCGGAACGCCGCCCAGCAGTAGTTTCCACAAAACTGGCCACGGCACACCGGTCATGCTGGCATGAATGCCGCCGGCGAAGATCGAGAGCAGGAGACCGAAAGCGAGATCGGTCCCGACGACCTCAGCGGTTGTCAGTGAGGTGAACCGCATCAGGACGATCGTCCCCAGCGCCCCTGCCCCCGCTGACGAAAAACCAACCTCGAAACCAATCGGCGCCACGATCCAGGGAAGGGCCGTTTCCGGCACAGGTCTCGATTCGATCTTCGGCGTGAGACTGCGCCACAGCGTCGCGGCGGCGGTGATCAAAACCGTAAACCCCACGATCCCCAGGACAGGGCGGCTCAAGGCCTTTTGATCCAGCGACTTCAGAAGCAGGCTTCCAAGCACTACGGCCGGCAATCCGCCGAGCGCGATGAACTTCAGGATCCGGAAGTTGACATTACCGCGCGACAGATGGATGGGGGTTGCGATCAGCTTGACGACAGTCCCGAAAACCAGAGCAGTGGTCACGGCATTCGTCGCAGATTGATGAAAGAAAAGGATCAAAATCGGAGCGGTAATGGATCCGGCACCGACGCCGGTGACGCCGATAGCCAGAGCGATGAGGAATCCGGCGACTGTTTCCATGACTGCGTGGTCGAGAGACGTCTTTCAGCATAACTCGTTGGTACGAACAAAAGTACCAATCCCGATGGAAATACTTGACAAAGCGAAGAGGCTATTTCTATATTTAGTCTATCTACATAGTAGATTATATGTCCGGGAGACACCGAAAGAATGCTTCGTAAACAAAACTGGCTCGCATCGGCGTTCGCAATTGGAATCCTCAGCGTGCCGGTGTGTGCGCAGCAAAGCTCCGATCAACAAAGGATTACCGAACTGGAGCGTAAGATCGACGAACTCGACCGGCGTCTTCGAGCAGCGGAAAAAGCCGCAGATGGAAAAGCCGCGGCGGAGACCAGAGTGGACCCCGGTCCGACTGCTGTTTCCGCCGCTCCCGTGCCTGCCGCGGTTCCAAACACCGTCGAAGCTGCCGATTTGAAGAGTGCGGCTTCCGTATCGGCCGACCAAAGCGGATTCACGATCAAATCCGGCGACGGTAACTATCTACTGAAGATTGGAGCCGATCTGCAGGTCGACGTTCGCACCTTCAGAGGGGCTGGCAGCGGCGCGCTGACGGACCAAATCCTACTGCGCCGCGTACGCCCCACGTTTTCCGGCACTGTCTATAAGTACGTCGATTACTACTTTCGGCCAGACTTCGGGCAGGGCACGACGGTCATCTACGATGCTTACGTACAACTGAATTACATCCCGCGCTTTCAAATCCGCGCCGGGAAATTCAAGCCGCCCGTGGGTCTCGAACGCCTGCAGTCCGACGACGACACGAGTTTCATCGAGCGCGGATTACCCACTCTACTCGTACCCAGCCGCGACATCGGATTTCAGATCTCGGGCGACCTCGTGAAGCGCCGCGTCAGTTACCAGGCCGGGGTGTTCAACGGAGTGCCGGATAACAGCCTGAGCGACACATCGGCCTCCGGCCACCGGACCTATGCGGGACGCCTCTTCGCGACTCCTTTCCAGACTGGCGGCGAAAGTCCCCTGAGCGGGCTGGGATTCGGAATCGGCGCGCTCGGCGGCAGCGTCGACAATGTCGCGCTGCCGGCCTACAAGACCGCGGGTCAGAATACATTTTTCAGCTTCAATTCGGGAGTTATTTCGGCAGGCCACAAAACGAGCCTCGCCCCGCAGGCTTATTACTACCTCGGGCCGTTCGGGCTCCTCACCGAATACACCTTGACCGAAGAAGGATTTCAAAAGGGATCGGTGCGGCACGACGTCGCCTTCCGGGCCTGGCAGGCGGAGGCTTCTTATATCCTCACCGGCGAGAAAAAGGGCTTCACCAGCCCGACTCCGCGAAAGCCTTTCGCCCCGTTCAATCACGGCTGGGGTGCGTGGGAACTGGCGGTCCGCGTGGGAAATTTCCATGTCGAGCAGGGACTTTTTAATTACGGTTTCGCGGATCCGACAAAGTCACCCAATCAGGCGCACGAATGGCTCGGCGGCGTGAACTGGTATCTGAACCGGCTCGTCCGCCTCTCGCTCGACTATGGAAATACCAACTTCGGCGGCGGCGCGGTCAATGCCGACCGAGCCGCGGAGCGCGTGATCCTCGCCCGTTTCCAGATCAATTTCATTTAGGGCGCATTGTTCAGGAGAGCATGTGAAAATTCGATCGCTATTGATTCCGGTTCTAGCAGTGTCGGCGTTGCTCGCCGCCGGTCCGGTGAAATTGCTCAACGTTTCCTACGACCCGACGCGTGAGCTCTATCAGGACATCAACGCCGCCTTCGCCAAACAGTGGAAAGCGAAGACCGGCACCACCGTGGAAATCAGTCAATCGCACGACGGATCCGGCAAACAGGCCCGCGCGGTGATCGACGGATTGCCGGCCGACGTGGTCACGCTCGGCCTGGCGTATGACATTGACGTGATTGCGGAGAAAGCCAATCTGCTGCCGAAGAACTGGCAGACGCGCCTGCCCGGCAACAGCGCTCCCTATACGTCCACGATCGTTTTCCTCGTGCGGAAGGGCAATCCGAAGCACATCAGGGACTGGGACGATCTCGTGAAGCCGGGCGTTGCAGTGATCACGCCGAACCCGAAGACTTCGGGCGGAGCCCGCTGGTCATATCTCGCCGCCTGGGGTTACGCGTTGAAGCACAACGGCAACGACGATGCCAAAGCCCGCGAGTTCGTGAGAAAGCTCTATCGGAATGTGCCGGTGCTGGATTCAGGCGCCCGCGGATCGACCACCACGTTCGCACAGCGCGGCATCGGCGACGTGCTTTTGTCCTGGGAAAACGAGGCGTATCTTGCGCTCAACGAACTGGGAAAAGACAAGGTCGAGGTGGTGACGCCATCCATCAGCATTCTGGCGGAACCGCCCGTCAGCGTCGTCGATGCAGTGGCTGCAAAGCATGGAACCACCGCGGTGGCGAAGGCATATCTCGAGTTTCTCTATACACCCGAGGGGCAGGAGATCGCGGCACGGAACTACTATCGTCCGCGACTGGCGAGCGTCGCGGCGAAGTACGCGGAGCGCTTTCCGAAGCTTGAGCTGTTTACGATCGACCAACTCTTCGGGGGTTGGCAGAAGGCGCAGGCAAAGCATTTCAATGATGGCGGCGTCTTCGATAAAATCTATGTCCCGGGGGCATGACGTTCGGGTCCATACGATCCCTGGCTTCCGGCCGGCGCTGGGGTACACGATCTTCTATCTGGTTCTGATCGTGCTGATTCCGCTCAGCGCCGTCTTCCTGAAATCGGTTTCGTCGAGCCCGATGCATTTTTGGAGGGCCGTTACTTCACCCGAGGTGGTCGCCTCCTATCGCCTGAGCTTCGGCGCCGCCTTCGCGGCGGGGCTGATCAGTGCGGGTGTCGGCTTCCTCGTTGCGTGGGTCCTCGTGCGCTACGAGTTTCCGGGCAAGTCCCTGGCAGATGCACTGATCGATCTTCCGTTCGCGCTGCCGACCGCCGTCGCGGGGATCGCGCTCTCCAGTTTGTACACGGAAAACGGCTGGCTCGGGCGTTATCTCGTCCCGCTTGGAATCAAGGTCGCGTTCACGCCACTCGGCGTGGTCGTGGCGCTCACTTTCATCGGGCTGCCGTTTGTGATACGCAGCGTGCAGCCGGTGCTGGCGGATGCGGACCGGGAAATCGAAGAAGCAGCCTCAAGTCTGGGCGCGAGCCGGTGGCAGACGTTCACGAAAGTAATCTTCCCACTGGTGCGCCCGGCTCTGCTGACCGGCTTCGCGCTGGCTTTTGCGCGCGGCCTGGGCGAGTACGGCTCGGTGATCTTCATCTCCGGCAATCTGCCGATGCGCACCGAAATCACGCCGCTGCTGATCGTCACGCGGCTCGAACAATACGACTACGCAGGGGCGACGGCGATTGCGGCCGTCATGCTTGTGACGTCTTTCCTGCTGCTGCTAGGAATCAACGGGATGGAGCGGCGGGCCCGCAAACACATGGAGCCCGCCCAGGCATGACGGCCGCGCCAGCTGCCGCCGTCATAAGCAGACCGCGCGATCCGGTAATCGTGCAGTCGGGCCTCACCGTGCTGGCGCTGCTTTCGCTCGGTTTGTTCATCGTATTTCCCGTCGCCGCGGTCTTCGTGCAGGCGTTCGCAAAGGGCTGGCCGGCTTACCTCAAGGCAGTCGAGGACCCGAACACCCTGGCAGCCGCGAAACTCTCTCTGCTGGCCGTCGGGATCTCGGTGCCGCTGAATGCCGTTTTCGGTGTTGCCGCCGCCTGGGCCATTGCAAAGTTCCGCTTTCGCGGCAGGAGTGTGCTTGTTTCCCTGATCGACATTCCTTTCGGCGTATCGCCGGTAATCTCGGGGCTGATCTTCGTGCTGGTATTCGGGACGCGCGGATGGTTCGGCCCATGGCTCGCCGCGCACGACATCCGCGTGATCTTCGCGGTGCCGGGGATTATCCTCGCAACCACCTTCGTGACGTTTCCTTTTGTGGCGCGCGAGCTGATTCCCCTGATGCAATCGCAGGGCACGGATGAAGAGGAAGCGGCGCTCGTCCTTGGCGCCAGCGGCTGGCAAATGTTTTTCCGCGTCACGCTACCGAACATCCGCTGGGGATTGCTGTACGGGGTGGTGTTGTGCACGGCGCGCGCACTCGGCGAATTCGGCGCGGTCTCGGTGGTTTCCGGACACATCCGGGGCCAGACCAACACGCTGCCGCTGCACGTCGAGATTCTTTACAACGACTACAACTACTCGGGGGCATTTGCGGTCGCATCTCTGCTCAGCATGTTCGCAGTGCTGACTCTGGCGCTCAAGAAGTTTCTGGAGTGGAAGGCCACGTGGAGCGATCAGCGGAAAGGCCAAGTGGTTTCTGAATGAGCATTGAAGCGGCGCGTATCTCGAAACGTTTCGGCGCTTATGAGGCGTTGCGCGAGGTCAGCATTCGGATCGAAGACGGTGAGCTGGTGGCACTTCTGGGCCCGTCGGGATCCGGGAAAACCACGCTCCTGCGTATCATTGCGGGCCTCGAACTGCCGGATAGCGGCACGATCCGTCTGAACGAAGAAGATGCGACGCAGCACACCGCGCGCGATCGCAAAGTTGGTTTTGTATTCCAGCACTACGCCTTGTTCCGGCACCTGACGGTTTTCGAAAACATCGCATTCGGGCTGCGCGTGCGGCCGAAAGCGACCCGCCCCGCGGAAAAGGAGATCCTGGAGCGCGTGCGGAGCCTGCTTGACCTCGTGCAACTCGACTGGTTGGGCGACCGCTATCCGAGCCAACTCTCCGGCGGACAACGGCAGCGTGTGGCGCTGGCCCGTGCGCTGGCGGTTGAGCCGCGCGTTCTTCTGCTCGATGAACCTTTCGGAGCCCTGGACGTGAAGGTCCGCAAGGAATTACGCCGCTGGCTGCGCCGGCTGCACGATGAACTTCGCGTTGCCACAGTGCTGGTCACCCACGATCAGGAGGAGGCGCTCGAGGTGTCGGATCGGGTGGCGATCATGAATCAGGGCCGGATCGAACAAGCCGGGGCGCCCGGCGAGGTCTACGCGAATCCGGCGTCCTCGTTCGTGGCGGAATTTCTGGCCGACGTGAACCTTTTCCATGGGCGAACGGCCATTCAAAACCGGACCGCCGCCGCAGTGAGCGCGTTTACAAAACACTCGTAAAGGGAAACACGAAAGTGATCCTTCCCATTGGTACGCCCGGCCATCTCCGGCAACCTGCCGATGCACATGGAAATTACTCCGCTGCCGTCATGCTCCTGACGTCTTTTCTGCTGCTGGGCGGAACCAACGGGTTGGAGCGTCGGATCCTTCAGGCTCCATCTTAAGAGTGGAAACGGCCGCCGCGAGCTTGACCCGGCTTGTCCTCGATAAGGTCACCCTCTGTCTGCGCCTGTGGCCGAGCCTGGACGTACCTATCTTTTTGCAACATTAATTTACTCCGTGCGCCCGGTTATAGTGACCCTGTGCAAGGACTAACCTGATGGCGGCCCTCTTTTTCGCCGCTTCCATGTTCGCCAGCGCGGGCCTGCTTTTCCTCGTCGAGCCGATGCTGGCCCGGATGCTGTTGCCCCTGCTCGGCGGCTCTCCGGCCGTCTGGAATACGTGTATGGTTTTCTTTCAGGCTGCGCTGCTCGTTGGATATTTGTACGCGCACGCCTCCATGCGCTGGCTGGGGCGGCGGACGCAGGTCGCGATTCACGTGGCTCTGGTGGCGGCGGCGTTGCTCGTCCTGCCGCTCGCGATTGCTCCCGGCAAAGCGCCCCCAGCGCAGGAAAGTCCGGTTTTGTGGATATTGGGGATGCTCGCGGCGACCGTGGGCCTGCCGTTTGTCGCGCTTTCGGCCGGCACGCCTGTCCTGCAAAAGTGGTTCAGCCAGACGAGCCACACCTCGGCTGCCGATCCTTATTTTTTGTACGCCGCAAGCAATGCCGGGAGCCTGGTGGGCTTGCTTGGCTATCCACTCCTCCTGGAGCCGCTCCTGCCTCTCGGGTCGCAGAGCCGTTTCTGGGGTGTCGGCTACATCGTCTTGCTCGGCCTTACCGTGCTGTGTGGCGCGATGGTCTGGCGGAAGGGGCAGGCCGTGGCATATCTCGATCAGCCCGCGCTGGTTTCCGAAGCCATACCGCTGCGAACGCGCGCTCGCTGGGTGGCTCTGGCGTTTGTCCCTTCGAGCCTGATGCTGGGCGTCACAACCGCGCTGACGACGGACGTCCCGGCGATCCCGTTCTTTTGGGTTATGCCGCTGGCTCTGTACCTTCTGAGCTTCGTGCTGGTATTCGCCAGAAAGCCGCCGGTCTCGCACCGGATGCTGGTGCAGCGCCTGCCCTTCCTCATCCTTATGGCGCTGATTCCGACAGTCACGAAAACGCGCCTGCCGATCGAGCTTCTGCTGGTGTTGTATCTCCTCACATTGCTTGCCGTCGCTCTGGTTTGCCATGGAGAACTCGCACGCAAACGGCCCGCTGTGGGACATCTGACAGAGTTCTATCTCTGGATCTCGGTGGGCGGAGTGCTTGGCGGCATTTTTAACTCCCTGGTTGCGCCAGTGGTTTTTCAGAGCGTCGTCGAATTTCCGCTGGCGTTGGTCCTCGCCGCCCTTCTGCGGCCCTCACTTTCCGGTAAAGGGGATTCGGCTCGCGCACGGACACTGGACTGGGTGTTTCCCGCGGTGCTCGGACTCTCCATGTTCGCGGTCATCGCAATCGTCGAGCGCCAGGGAATCAAGCCCGGCCTGCCGGCCAATGCGCTGATCTTCGGTTACTCGATCTTCTGGTGCCTGAGCTTTGGAACACGTTCGCTCCGCTTCGCTCTCGGTGTGGCGGCGCTGGTGCTCGCGAGTTCGACCTACACCGGCACGTTCGGACGCATCCTCCACACGGAGCGCAGCTTCTTCGGCGTTTCGCGCGTTACGAACGACGCTGCGAATGAGTATCGCTTTCTGTTCCACGGAGGCACGGTGCACGGCGTCCAGAGCCTCGACCCGGCGCGCAGCCGCGAACC
>DATAZF010000355.1:0-1656 GCA_036272235.1 Bryobacteraceae bacterium
GCCCGCGCCCGCCGCCGACGACGCTCCGCCCGATCTCTTCAGCGCCATGGTGCAGCAACTCGGCCTCCGCCTGCAGAAGGCGAAAGCTGCAGTCGACGTGATCGTCATCGACAAAATCGAAAAGCCCTCGGCGAATTAAGCTGGCCGCGCGCGCAAGCGGAACGATGCCGGCCGTATCGGTTTTTCCGGGAGTCAGCCATGGCGCTTCGCCAGCGGCCCAATGAACGTTCAATAAGCCCAGTGAAGGCTTCGGCGGCGGAATCAGCCAGTTCAACGACGAAGAATTCTTGCCGGCTTCTTCGATGAGGCGCACGGCAACCGCACTTGTTGATGACACACGCGCGCATTGGGCGAAGACTACAGCAGTTCTGCTCAGACCGCACGGGTTCTTAACGATATCGATCCACAAGACACGGGACCAGAGTTGATGGCCTCGATCCGGCGTCTGTGCCGAATCTGGACGAGGCGAAGTTGAATGCCAGCGAGTTCGCGCATGAGATTGTCATACGCGTTGCGGCGGCAGGAAGGAAGATCAGGCCGATCTTCGCCAGTTCGCAGAAAGTGACGAAGCTGCGCAGCATCGCCGGCGCCACTCCTGGCCTGGCGCGAAGGGTAATCGCGAAGTGGTGAGTTTGCCGAGCCCCGGAGACCGCGCGGAGCGGGGACCGATCAGTTCTCTGATGGTTTTTCAGCGCGATCGATCACGAGCACCTCTAGGGGACCCCTGGTGCTGTCGAGACGTAAGCCGAGCTGTTCCCGCAAAGCGGTAAATATCGACGGGAATTTGTCCGCGTCCGCAGTGGGTGTTCCGGGAACAAGCGAAACCTGTTCAGTGGCCCACCTCAGCCTGAAATCGTACTTGCCGGTAAGGCCGGTTTTGTCCACTATCGCTTTTTGCAGAACACTACCCAGAGTCAACGCCACGTCACGCATGTCCCCACCCTTGCCGATCATTTGATTGCCGAGGAAACTGGTCCCGGAAACGGCGTCGCTTTCCTTCAGGGCATCCGCTTTGGGACCGTTCTTGTCAACATGAAGTCCATATATCGCGAATTCGCGCGCCTCCTTGTGGACCGCGAGGTTGAACCGGCTGGCGAGCAGCGCGCGCGTCCGGAGGCGTATCCCTTCGGTCCACTTCTGACGCTCGGCGTCTGTGAGAGCAGCAGGGTCGTCCTCTGCTCCCGTCATTTTTGCAGTGACGTCGTATCTATCAATGGCCGCCCAGGAAGGCAGTCCCTGAATCTGATCCGGTCGAACGTTATATGCAGTCACGATCAGGTCTCTGAGCGTGGATCCGGTGGTTTGCAGTCCTCCACCCGGCGTGAAATGGAAACTTTTCGGTGCATAGGAAACCCCACCGATTGTGTAAGTGATGGTGGGTGGAGGCGACGGCTTGATCGATGCGACGTCGAACTCCTGACCATGCAATGCCGTAGCCAGGACGAGAAGAATGTACACCCTCATATACCGCATAAGACTGGTACCGGGGGCGAAGGTTACAAATTGGCCGACCCGCCGCATGCCGCAGCTCCTGCGAGCCATCCTTATCCTCGCGCTCTTGTTCGTGTTTTCCAAGTACGGAACCCACAGAGGGAGCCCGTCAGGCAGATGAACGCCGATAAATGCATAAATATCCGGTCACAAAGGTTGAAGGAA
>DATAZF010000356.1:0-4274 GCA_036272235.1 Bryobacteraceae bacterium
GAGGCGATTTTGAAGAAAGCGGCGCTGGCGAAGACGGCGGCGCGGTAGTTCGTCTGGCGGGCGACACAGCGCAAACCGTGAGCCTCCAGGGCGACAGAAGTTCCCGCGCGGATGCCCTCGGCGGTTTACTTCCTGCCAGCCGGCATTTGCGCTAAGGCGAAGGCAAGATCCTGCCACGCGCGCTTCTGATAGGGTTCGGCGTCAGGGCGGCGGCGCGGGCATATCCTTCCGCGACCACGCGATTTGAGCCTGGGCCATCAGCGACGCCGTCCAAAAACTGTAACGCTCGGGGAGGATGGCTTCAGGCTGAAGCAAGCCTTTTTGGAGCAAGCCGCGCTCAGAGGCTGGCTGTGGCTTCGAGCCACCCGGCCTCGAAACCGGTTGTGGAGAGACCGAAAATCAGGAAGAAAAGCCTGAACATCATTTTCAGGACGAAGATCAGAATCGTCTTCAAAATCATTAGAATGATCTTCTCCAAAATGAATTTCACGAGAAGACCCAGCTTCTGAAGGAGATAAACGCCGGCTTCCACCAACAGGCGGACCATAATGGATATCGCGGCCGCAACCGCTATCATCAGAAGCGCCACCACTCGAGCGATTATGGCGGCTACCAGCGGCAGGATAATTTCGGTCACAATCTTTGCGACAACCGCGGCAACGGCGCCCACCACGGCCTCGAATGCGGTGCGAAACAGGATTTCCAGCTGCGCTTTGACAGCATTGAAAAGCTCAGCCGCCAGTTCTTCGACCCGCCGCTGCAATGCCGCGGCGCTGAGTTTTACCGCGTCGGCAATTTTGCCGGCGGCGGCCCCAAAAGCCGGCCCCAGGATGGCGAAAACTTTCGGCCCAAGGGAAATAAGCACATTCGGCAGCCTGGCTGTAAGTTCCTTTGAAATCACCGCTGAGTCCGCCGTCTTGCCGAGTTTTGCCAGGCCGCCGGCGATTCCCTCTTCGAGTTCCCGAACGATGTGACGCGGATTGGGGACGCGGGCGGAGATGTAGTTTTCTATCTCCGTTTGAACGGATTTCTCCTTCGCGAGAAGGAATTCGGTCACAAGGCGGCTGACTTTCTGCTCGAGTTCCGACGCGCTGAGGTTGCTTTCCAGGCTGGACATTGGACTGTCTTGTTATACCGGAACTCTTCCCGCAATACAAAGGGGAAATTGCCGCTGCGGCGAGAAGAGCTTCATTGTGCTGTTCAGCAGGTGCAGTGCTGAACGTCACTCGTCGGGCCTGCCTTTTTCATGTGCATATAAGCTCGCAGCTACGCCCGCGGTTGATACCGATTTTGGACCGGTCGATTTTCCCGAAATTCAGGTAAATATTGCGGCAAGGCATTCGGGGAGGATCCGGGTCCCCAGCGTTCCCAGGATGCTATTTCGAGGACACTAACACGCGACCGGTTTTGGTCGCCAGAATATCGCGACTACCGACATACTTCAGTCTTTCAAGTTAAGCGACAGCTATTGAATCTTTCAACTGGAGAAGCGTCAAGCCCTTCGCCTTCAGCGCGCCCGCCAACGGAGGTGGCCCAAGCCAGGCCGGCGCAATCCGGCGTGATGATGGTTTCAGCCGGGATTATTTACCGCCCACTCAGACAGCCCCGCTACGGCGAATCGAACCTTCATTGATACACTGCTTTCGAAATGCTGATCCAGCTTGATCTCCACAGATTTGGAATGAACCCGCGGTGGCGGGCGTTCTGCCGCGCGAACGCTTCGCAGCTCGCGATGATCGCTGCCGCGGCTGCGCTGCTTGCCTCGTCCGCCGTAGCTCAGCAGCCGATCCCGCGCGGCGCCGATGGCAAGCCAAACCTGCAGGGGATCTGGCAGGCATCCGGCACCGCTGCCGCCGATCTGCAGGACCACGTCGCCAGCCTCAACATGCTCGCCGGCCGTTCCGTCATTTCAGGAGGTGCAGCGGGAGGCGCGATCCCCTACCAGCCGTGGGCCGCCAAAAAACGCGCCGAAAACTTTGCGAGCCGGCAGACTGCAGACCCTCTTTCGAAGTGTTATATTCCCGGCGTACCCCGCGTGATGTACCTGGACTTCCCGTTCCAGATCTTCCAATCGCCCAGCATCGTCACCATGGCCTTCGAATGGGAGCTCGATTACCGCCTCATCTACACGAACGGCACGCCGCATCCTTCGGCCGACGACGATTTCTGGATGGGCGATTCACGCGGCCGCTGGGAGGGCGACACGCTGGTGGTCGACGTACGCAACATCAACGATAAAACGTGGCTCGATATGGCCGGCGATTTCCATAGCGAAGCGCTCCATGTCGTCGAGCGCTATCGCATGACGGATCGGGACACGATTCAGTACGAAGCGACGCTCGATGATGCAAAAGTTTTTTCGAAACCCTGGACGATCAACCTGGCGTTGCATCGCCGCGCCGACCGCGACCGGCTCTTCGAATACGTCTGCGAGGCGGAGGTTGAGGAGGCCGACGGAGACTTTACGCGCGAAGAACGAACCTGGTATCCGGGCAGCCCAGCCGCGCCCCCGGTGAAGATGGACGCATCAACATACGTTGCCCCTCCTGTTGCGCCGGTGCCGAACCTGCGACGCACACCGGCGGGCAAGCCAGATCTGCAGGGATTTTTTCAGGCGAGCGCGGGCGGCGCCAACTATGGACTGGAAAAGCACGGGGGCGACGGCCTTGTTCCCGGCGGTCGCGGCGTCATCGTGGATCCGCCGGACGGCAAACTTCCCATGCAGCCGTGGGCCGTGGCGGAGCGGAAGGATCGCAATCGGGATGAACGCGGCTACGACGACTCGACGGCGCATTGTTTCCCGGCCGGCGCGCCGCGATCGATGTACGTGCCCGCCGGAATCGAAATCATTCAAACCCCCGACTATGTTGTTTTTCTGCATGAGCGCGTCGCCTGGCGGATCGTTGCGCTGAACCGCACCCGGCATCTGCCCGAATCCATGCGCCTCTGGCAGGGCGATTCGATCGGCCATTGGGAAGGTGACACGCTGGTGATCGATACGACCAACTTCAACGGCAAGACCTGGCTGAACGAAGTGGGTGAAATCGCCACCTACGCGGAGCACACTATTGAGCGCATCACGCCCACCGGTCCGGATGCCTTCACGTACCAGGCGACCGTGATCGACCCCGTGGCCTACACGCGCCCGTGGACGATCGCGTTTCCGATTCGCCGCGAGAAGTTCGAGCTGCTCGAGGCCGCCTGTCATGAGGAAGACCACGATCTTCCGCATCTCAAAATTATGAAGTACGGCAAGAAGTAACGGCGGGATTCAGGCGAACAAATAAACACGAGTGATTGCCGGGGATGTCACCGATGGTGGGGCGGCACGCCGGCTATCGAATGGCCTGCTGGAAATAATCCGGAAGGCCGGACCTGGTGTCGCGGAGGATCTCGACGACCGCCCTGCGGGCTTCCCGCGAAAGGTGGGCATAAAGGGGGCCGGTGACCTCGCCCGACAGAATTCCCCACATGCGTTTGTAGACCGCCTGCTTTATAGGTGCGGGCAAGGCATCAAATGCGTCCGAGTAAATCATGTAGCTGCACGGGTAGCGCACCAGGTGACGCTCCAGATCGAGATCCCGCAGCGAGCGGCCCTTGCTGTCCTTCGGACCCCCGACCGTGAAATTTTCTGTAAAACCGGATTCTCCCGCGACCTTCCCGGGAAACGGGGCTGCATCCGCAAACAAAAGGGAATCCACCAACTCGTTTACGTTGTCCGGATTCGCGAGAAGGTTCATCATGCGCACCTGATGCGCAAAAACCATCAGCGCGACGATATCGCTCGAAGGCGTAAGGGAAGTTTTTGGATCGGGAGCGAGCTCGATCCGGTGCCGTTCCGCCTTCTCGAAGACCGCATTGCCGCTGTGTCCCGCGGGCACTACTTTGCCTGTCACAAACCAGCCGCCCCACAACCCGCTGAAGGGTGTGCGGCCGTCCACATTGGTATCGGTGTCATCGGACGGCACTCCGGAGGGAGCCGAAGTCACGCTGCGCAGCAGAAGCGCGGAGGATTTATGGCACTTCACGCAATCCTGCCGGCGAGTGATGTGCTCATCCGGCCGCTGCAGCAGAACATAGAATGCTATCCCCTGCCCGGGGTTCTGCGCGGCGAGTTCAATGAAGCCACCGCGCACCCAGCCAACGGCTACTGAATCGTTGAAGTAGAGGACGCGCGGGTTCGAGGGTTGAATGATCATCCCCTGGAGGCTGGTCTTCGAGAATACGGCCATCTGCGACTCGACCGGGACATGCAGCGCTTCGAGCAGCGCGGG
>DATAZF010000357.1:0-6552 GCA_036272235.1 Bryobacteraceae bacterium
GTCGGTGCAGATCGCGACCAAGCTCAACCGCAGCCACATTGTGCCAGGCGAAGTCACGTATCTGCTGCCGTGCCTCGGCCGGATCGAGATCGATATGCAAGCCAGCGGCCCGCAGGCGGTTTCGATGGAGGATTCGACGGCATGCATTCACGGCTCGCGGGCGCAACGGGAGCCTGTGGGCAAGAATGCCCTGTCCGAACCGAAGATCGTCGCGGAACTAGCCAAGGCCACCCTCAACCCCAACCCGAAGCTCGACTGGGACGCCTGGGTTGCCGATTATTCCAGGGTGCGCGACGCGATCGAGCGGACCTATCCGGATCAATTCAAGGATTTCAACCGGCGCATGTTCGAACCCGGCGGATTCCCGCGGCCCTTGCCGGCGCGCGAGCGGAAGTGGAAGACGCCCAACGGCAAAGCGAATTTTACAGTGCCCAAATCGGCATTCGATCCGCCGGTCGAGACGGACGGTGTCTACGAGCTGATGACCATGCGCGCCGACGGTCAGTTCAACACGACAATCTACAACGAGGACGATCGCTTCCGCGGCATTCAGGGCGGCCGTTACGTCGTATTTATCAACCCCGAGGACATGGCAGAACTCGATCTCGAGCAAGGCGATCTTGTCACGCTCACGACGGAGGCCGGCGACGGTGTCGAACGCTCGCTGAGCGAACTTCAGGTGGTCCCCTATGACATCCCGCGAAGGAGCATCGCCGGGTATTATCCGGAATGCAACGTGCTGATCCCGCTGTGGCACTTTGCGGAAGCAAGCAAGGTGCCGGCCTCGAAGTCGACTCCCGTGCGAATCTCCAAGGATGCCCCGGTCGAATATGCCGGCGCCGAAGAAATTCCGATTTCGGCGAAATGAAACGCTTTGCCGGGAGAATGGATAGGAACGAAGGCCGTGGCCCGGGATTGGAAACAGACCGTTCCATGCTGGAGGCTTACATGAGGAAATTCGCAATCTCGGTCGCGACCGCCGCCGTTCTGGCCGGCGCACCGGTGCTCGCCCAATCGGTCGGCGAAAAGACCGGTATCAATTCCGCGCTTGAAATAAGCCCGACCACGGCGGATTTCGTCAAGGAAGCCGCGACCAGCGACATGCTCGAGATCGAGGCGGCCAAGATCGCGGAGACCAAGGGCAATGCCGAGGAAAAAAAGTTCGCCGAGCAAATGGTCACGGATCACACCAAGACCAGTTCGGATCTCAAGGGCCTGGTTGGCAGTGGCGATGTGAAGGCGGACATCCCGACCTCGCTTGACAGCTCTTCGCAGAAGAAGCTCGATGAGTTGAATAACGTAAAGCCGGATAATTTTGCCGGCGTATACGATCCCATGCAGGTCAGCGCTCACAAGGACGCCGTTTCGCTGTTCGAGCGTTACTCGAAATCGGGCGATAATCCCAAGCTCAAGGATTGGGCGGGCAAAACCCTGCCGACGCTGCAGCACCATCTTGAGATGGCGCAAACGATGAACCAGAATCGGAAATGAGATTGCCGTTGCTGTCCGGCTCTAACGGCGAGGAATGAACGATGGCCCATTCCGATCAAGGTATCGTCAAGAACAAGGCTGAGGAACAGCCCAAGGAAAAGCAGCGCGCGCAAGCAGTTCACGCTACCGACCCGGATAAATCGGTGTCCCGTGAAGCCACGCGCGACGACAAGGCAGGTGATTCGAACAAGCCAAAGGGCCGAAAAGCGATTAGCGGATGCGGAAGCGGTCCAATCTGGGCAAGGGCCTGATCGGTATCTAGGACTTTTTATTTAGGAACCAGGCGGAAGGCCGGGTGTTCTACGACCGCACCGGATCCCGCCATGATGCACCGTCGTCATTTCCTGATTTACGCCGCACTCTGGTTTGCCGGAACTACCTCGTTGACACGAGCATCCATCATCCGCGACCGCATGCCTTGGGCACCGTATCCATCCTCCGCGCCCCGGTTCGAACGCCCCGGTCCCTGGCAATTCTTTACCGCAGACGAAGCCAGCGCGATCGAGGCGATCGCGGATCGGATCATTCCGCCCGATCCGCAGACCCCGGGCGGCAAGGACGCCGGCTGCGCCGTTTTCATCGATCGTCAGCTAAAGGGACCCTACGGCTCCCGCGCCGGGCTCTACAATCTCGGACCTCACGTCAAGGGGACCAAGGAGCAGGGGGCGCAGTCCGCGCAGACACCGGCCGAGCTTTACCGCAAGGGTCTGGCAAACCTCGACCGGCACTGCGCTACGAGCTTTGATGGCAAGAAATTTACGCAGCTTTCGGCCGACCAGCAGGACGACGTGCTTAAGAAGATTGAAGCCGGCGAGATCAAATTTCACGGGGTCGATGCCCAAGGCTTCTTCGACGCCCTGTTGAAGGACGTGCCCGAAGGCTTCTTTTCCGATCCGATCCATGGCGGCAACCACAACATGGTCGGCTGGTCGATGATCGGCTTTCCCGGCATCCGCTACGACTATCGCGACTGGGTCCATCGTCACAACGAACGCTATCCCTACCCACCGGTCAGCATCGCGGGGCGAGCGGACTGGATACCCCATCCAACCTGAGTACCGCTCATGGCGCGCAAGTTGCCCGCAAAGGACGTCGTGATCGTGGGCTTGGGCTGGACCGGCTCGATCATGGCCTATGAACTGGCTGACGCCGGTCTCGACGTAGTAGCGATCGAGCGCGGCCCCTGGCGCAACACGGCGACCGACTATCCGCCGAACTATGCCGCGGACGAACTGCGCTACCGCATTCGCCATGAGCTATTTCTCCGGCCCGAGCAGACCACTTTCACGTTCCGCAACAAGATGGCGCAGACCGCGCTTCCGATCCGTTCCTGGGGCGCCTTCATGCCGCCGAACGGCGTCGGCGGCGGCGGCGTGCACTGGAACGCCGAAACCTGGCGGTTCCTGCCGTCCGATTTCGTGCTGCGCAGCCATCTGATCGAGCGATATGGCGCGGGCTTCCTGCCCGACGACATGACCATCCAGGATTGGGGCGTCACTTACGACGAACTTGAGCCGCATTACGATCGCTTCGAGTATCTGTGCGGCACCTCCGGCCAGGCTGGCAACCTCAAGGGCCAGATCGTCGAGGGCGGCAATCCTTTCGAGGGGCCACGCTCGCGGCCCTATCCCAATCCCCCGCAGGACCAGCCGTTCGGCCACACTCTGTTTGCAAAGGCCGCGCGCGAACTTGGATACAAACCGTTCCCCCAGCCGTCCGGCAACATGTCCCGCGCCTACCAGAATCCGCTTGGCGTGCGGCTCGGCCCCTGCACTTATTGCGGCTTCTGCGAATGGTTCGGCTGCGGCAACTACGCTAAGGCAACACCGCAAACCACGATCCTGCCCGCGCTGCTGCGCAAGCCGAATTTCTCGGCGCGCGACAATAGCGAGGTGACGCGCATCAACGTCGATGCCTCTGGGAAACGCGCGACCGGCGTCACCTTTGTCGATACGGACGGCAATGAGTGGGAGCAGCCGGCCGATCTCGTGATCCTCTCAGCCTATACAATCTTCAACGTGCAGCTTCTGCTGTTGTCCCAAATCGGCAAGCCGTACGACCCCGACGCCAACTCGGGCGTCATCGGCCGCAATTTCACCCACCAGACGATCTCCGACGTCACGAGCTTCTTTGATCCGGAGAAATTCATCTTCAATCCCTTCATCGCCTCCGGCGCGATCGGCACCTGCATCGACGAGTTCAACGGCGACAATTTCGATCATGGCCCGCATGGCTTCGTCGGCGGCGGCTATATGGGGCAAGTGCAGACCAATGGACGGCCGATCGAGACCACGCCGGTGCCGCCCGGCACGCCGCGCTGGGGAGCGCAGTGGAAAAAGGCGGTCAAGGAAAACTATCAGAGCGCGCTGAAGCCGGGCACCGGCGTGCACGGCAGCATGTACAGCTATCGCGATGTCTACATGGATCTCGATCCGACCTACAAGGACCGCTTTGGCCGCCCGCTGGCGCGCATCACGATGGATTTTCACGACAACGAGATCAAGCAGAACGCCTTCCTGACTGATAAATTCGCCGCGATCTTCCAGGCAATGGGCGCCAGGCAGGTGGTGAAGGAATATCGCAAGGCTCCCTATGATGTGACGAAGTACCAGACCACCCATCTGTGTGGCGGTGCCATCATGGGCAGCGATCCCAACACCAGCGCGCTGAATCGCTATCTACAGATCTGGGATGTGCCGAACCTGTTCGTCATGGGCGCGAGCGCCTTTCCGCAGAATGCCGGTTACAACCCGACGGGTACGCTGGCCGCGCTGGCCTATTGGTCAGCCGATGCGATCCGCACCAAATATCTCAAAAGTCCGGGACATCTGATCGATGCGTAAGGTGCGGGTCATCGCTGCGTTGATCGCCGTCGGCGCAAGCGCCGGACCTGGACATGGCGCCGGGCCACAGGATTTCACCTCCATCGAGCACGGCCGCTATCTCGCGAATGCGGCTGACTGCGGAAGCTGTCACACCGTTCCGGGCAGCGACCATCCGTTCAGTGGCGGCCGGCCGATCGAGACGCCGTTTGGCACGTTGGTATCGCCCAACATCACGCCTGACCGCGAAACCGGAATCGGGGATTGGAGCGACGACGAATTCGATGCTGCGGTCAGGCATGGCCGCCGTCGCGATGGCGCGCGTCTCTATCCGGCGATGCCATTTCCCTATTATACGCGCATGTCGCGGCAGGATGTCACTGATATCCGCGCCTATCTCGACACCATCGAGCCGGCCCGCAACGCTGTTCGGGTTAAGCGGCTGCCGTTTCCGTTCAACGTCCGCGCGGCAATGACGGCTTGGGATGCGCTGTACTTCAAACCCGGCGAATACCGTTCCGACGTGTCGAAATCCGCGGAATGGAATCGCGGCGCCTATCTGGTGCAAGGCCCCGGCCATTGCGGCGCCTGCCATACGCCCAAGACCTGGCTCGGAGGAGACAAGGCTTCCGATTCACTCCGCGGCTATACCCTGCAGGGGTGGGTCGCACCTGACATCACGAGCGGGCAAGGCGCTCTTGGCAGTTGGTCAACTGACGATGTCGCCAGCTATCTCAGAACCGGACATAATCGCAATGCCGCGGCCGCAGGGCTGATGGCAGAGGTCGTCGATCTCTCGACCTCCAAAATGACTGACGACGATGTCAAGGCAATCGCCATCTACCTAAAGGAGGTTTCCGGGCCGGCTGCTGAAGCTGCAGCAAGTTCCGACAAGAACGTCCTGGCCGCCGGCAAGGCCGTCTATCAGGATCTCTGTTCGTCCTGCCATACGCCTGACGGCAAGGGCGTGCCGAACCTGTTTCCGAATTTGTCGGAGGCCGCAACCGTATCGGCAAAGGATCCCGCCACGGTGCTGCGTGTGATCCTGCAGGGCGCCCAAAGCGTTGCAACCGATCGCGAGCCGACCGGTCCGGCCATGCCGGCCTTCGGCTGGCAGCTCAACGATGCGCAGATCGCCGCACTTGCTACCTTCGTACGCATGGATTTTGGACACAAGGCCCAGGCCGTGAGCGAGTCCGAGGTGCACAAGACGCGCTCAGCGCTTGCCGTAAGAACCAATTGATTGGCCGACGCTCTAGGTTCGCGTCAGAAAATCCATCGATCCAAGCCAAAGCAAAATCGCAAGCCAGAATAGTCCTGCGGCCGCGAAGATCAGCGTGCGCGGCCCTCGATGCCGCAGTTCCATAAAGACGGCGGCAACGATCAAGGCCTTGATCACGCCGATGCCGAGCGCCGCGACCGCATTGAATGCACCGAACGGCTGATAGGCCAACGTGACCGTCAAGGCGAGCAGGGCTAGCAGGCCGAGCCAGGACGCTACCAGTGGAGTGGACGGCCGCCATCTCTCCATCAGGATGACCTTCCCGGAAGGTAGATCAGCGCAAACAGGAATATCCAGACCACGTCGACGAAGTGCCAATACAGGGCCGCCGAATGCAATGCGGTTCGGATTCTCGATTCCTCTGCGTTGCCTATCCGCGCAGCGAAGGTGCCGAGCAGACCGATGCCGACCAGCATATGCACGGCATGCAGCGCGGTCGCGATAAAATAGAATATGAAGAACAATTCGACGCCATTGGCCAGCGGGCCATCGAACGCGAAATTGATTCCGGGTATCAGATGCTCGCGATATTCGTCCGCATATTCGAACCCTTTAAGCGTGATAAACAAGAGGCCGAGAATGGCCGCGCCGATCAGCAGCGCGCGACTGGTGGTGTGCGCCCGCATCGAGAGCGCTTCAACGGCGCACGCGACAAGAAAGCTCGAGGTCAGGAGGATGGCGGTATTGGCCGTGCCGATCAGGATGTCGGTGTGCCGGCTGGCTGCCATGAACGCCTGGGGATAGGCATGGCGATAGACGAAATAGCTCAGCACCAGCCCGCCGAACAGCAGCACCTCCGTGGCGATGAATACCCAAATGCCGAACTCGGCGGTTTCGTCGCGATGCTGAACCGAAGCGAATTGCGGGGCAAAGGGCGCGCCGTCAGGCATTCTGCGGCTCCGCCTTAAAAGCTTCGGAATATTGATATGGTGCGCGCGTCACCACGGGCTGGACCGC
>DATAZF010000358.1:0-4980 GCA_036272235.1 Bryobacteraceae bacterium
CGCTTACATGGCGAAGAACTTCGGCAAGCAGGAAGATACAACGAAGCTCAACATGAACAAAGCCAGGCCCGAAGAAATCGTGAGCGTTATCGGCTTGACTCCAGACGAGGCGAAGGCCCTCGTGACATATCGCGACAAGCATGGAGAATATCGCGAATGGGGAGAAATGCTCGTTGTCTATGGCGTTGACGGCCGCAAACTCGAAGCCGCCAAAGACAAGATGACGTTCTGACGCGTTTCCCGCGGGACACGATGCAAGGTTCCTCGTCGCCAGTACGCTTGCCCGGGGAAGACGGAGATGATCCGTATGTTGGAACCAGACGGGTTCGGCGTAGTGCGAGAAGCCGCGACGAACGTCATCGCTGCCGCGCAGTCCAGGGACTGATCAGCCCTGGATGCATCCGAATCGCGAACTCGGTTTCGAACTCGTCTCCAATCGGAAAGCGAGGCGGTGACCCCCACTTTTGTTGGAATACCGGGGCTGGAGTATATCGGATCAACACGACGGTGCCAGCGGGAGCAGGCCTCGGCGACATCCCGATTACCATTGGCGTCGGGGGCGCGCAACGCCCACGGGTGTCGTAATCAACCTTGCGGTGCAGCGCTAACTCATCCCAACCAATTCAGCCTCACTCGCATCCCCGGTCGCCGCGACCAGATTCATAAACTCCCGCCCCGCTCGCGCAAACTTCTTCTTTTTTCGATGGATGATTCCCGTCGGACGTACCAGCTCCGGCGCATGCAGCGGAATCGAGACCAGGCGGCCCTGCTCCACCTCGGCCTGCATCGTTCGCTCCGGCAAAATACTGATTCCGGACGCGAGCGCCACAGCCTCTTTAATCGACTGAATATTGTCGAATTGCATGACCACCGAAACTGTCACGCCATTGTCCCGGAAGAAGCGATCCAACTCCCGCCGGATAATCACTTCCTCGTCGAACGCAATGAAGTCCTGTCCATCCAGGTCCCCAGGCAGCAGCATCTCGCGGCCCGCGAGCTGATGCGATGGATACACCGCGACCGTCATCCGCTCCTCCCGCCACTGGATCACCGTCAGATCGCGGCGGTGTTCCGGATAACTGATAAATCCGAGATCTGCCTGGTCCTCGAGAACGGCCTCGTAAACTTTGTCCGGCCGCAAATACTCCACATGAAGCTGCGCGCCGGGGCAGATCCGCAGGAAGTCGTCCCGCAAACGTGACATTTCAGACAGTCCAATCGAATAAATTGAGGCTACGCGGACCGTCCCTTCCACTTCAGCCTTGATTTCATCCAGCGAGGCGACGAAATCCTCTTCGCGCCGCAGCACGTCCCGGCATAGTTCCGCGTAGAGTTTGCCTCCTGGCGTCAGACCCAAAGGACGCGTCGACCGGTCCAGCAACTGCACCCCCAGGCGCCTCTCAAGTTCTTGAATATGCTGGGTTGCCGCCGATTGGCTGATTCCATTCATCGCCGCAGCGCGGCTAAGACTTCGGGCGTGCGCCACATCACGGAAAAGCTTGCAATCCCCGAAGAACACCACACGAACTATAGCATAAGAATTAATGATATTGTCAAGGAGATAACTTTAGTTTGCTTGATACTGATTCTTCCTGCTAATATTGAGAAACTTCCCCAATCCGCTCTGCGACGGGAAGTGTACCCGGAGCCATACGTGATGATGTTCGTGAGGAGTACATAAATGCCAGGACTGCCCGAGCACTCCGGATTTCCGGAGCCGCAGGGACTCTACCATCCCAGCCACGAGCACGATGCCTGCGGCATCGGTTTCGTCGCCAACATCAAAGGCCAGAAGTCCCACGACATCATCGAAAAAGGGATTCAGATCCTCATCAACCTGACTCATCGCGGCGCCTGTGGCTGCGATCCCGAAACCGGCGACGGCGCCGGTCTGCTCATTCAGATCCCCCACAAATTTTTCGCCCGCGAAGCGGCGACGCTTGGCTTCACGTTGCCCGCCGCTGGCGAGTACGGCATCGGGATGGTTTTCCTTCCGGTCGAGCGCCAGCAGCGCCTTCAAACCGAAGCCATCGTGGAGCGCATTGTCGAAGAAGAAGGGCTGCGCGTTCTCGGATGGCGCGACACGCCCATTCAGGGCGCTGCCATTGGCCGCGTGGCCCGCGCTTCACAACCTTATATCGAACAGATCTTCGTCGGGCGTGGCGCCGAGCAGTTGACCACCGACCAGCTTGAGCGTAAGTTCTACGTCGTCCGCAAGCGGGCCGAGACGGAAATGGCGGCGAGCGACATCTCGGATCGCGAGATGTTCTACATCCCCTCGCTTTCCGCCCGGACGATTGTCTATAAAGGCCTCCTTCTCGCGCCCCAGATTGCGAATTTCTATAGCGAGTTGTCGGACCCCGACGTCACCAGCGCTCTCTGCCTGGTCCACCAGCGGTTCTCGACCAATACGTTCCCCACCTGGCAGCTTGCCCATCCGTTCCGCTATGTTGCCCACAATGGCGAGATCAACACCCTCAAGGGCAATGTCAACTGGATGCACGCGCGCCAGTCTGTCCTCGAATCCGATCTTTACAGCGGCAAACTGCAGAAGCTCTTCCCGATCACGCAGCCGAACGGGAGCGATTCTTCCGCTTTCGACAATGCGCTCGAGTTGCTCGTGCAGTCCGGCCGGTCGCTCCCGCACGCTATGGCGATGTTGATTCCCGAAGCCTGGGATAACAATCCGCACATGGATGCGGCCAAAAAAGCATTCTACGAATATCACTGCTCATTGATGGAGCCGTGGGACGGGCCCGCCGCCATCACGTTCACCGACGGACGTGTCATCGGCGCGACTCTTGACCGGAACGGCCTGCGGCCCGCCCGCTATCTGGTTACCAAAGATGACCTCGTCGTGCTCGCTTCCGAAGCCGGCGTCCTGCCTGTCAGGCCCGAGGACGTGAAGATGAAAGGCCGCCTGCAGCCCGGCAAGATGTTTCTTGTCGATCTCGAACAGGGGCGCATCGTTTCCGATCGTGAGATCAAGGAGCAACTGGCCAACCGCAATCCTTACGAACTCTGGCTGCAGGAAAACCAGCTCACGCTCGACAAACTCGGTGAGCCGGCGCGCGTGCATGGGTCTGACCACTCGACCATTACCGCCCGCCAACGCGCCTTCGGCTACACCGACGAAGACCTCCGCTTCCTGATGACGCCTATGGCGGTGAACGGCGAAGAACCGATCGGCTCGATGGGAACCGATACGCCGCTGGCGTGTCTCTCCGATAAACCCCAGCCGCTCTTCAATTACTTCAAGCAGTTGTTCGCGCAGGTCACCAATCCGCCGATCGACCCGATCCGCGAAGAGATGGTGATGTCTCTTGTGAGCTACATCGGCAAAGAGCGCAACATTCTCGCCGAGACGGCCAGGCACTGTCACACGCTGAAGCTCGCGCATCCGATCGTGACCAATCGCGATCTGGAAAAACTGCGGCGTGTTTCGCAGGGCGATTTTCTCGCGACCACCCTCTCGGCGCTCTTCCCCGCTGCGGAAGGGGAGGCAGGTCTCGAGCGCGCACTCGACGGACTCTGCCGCCGTGCTTCGCTCGCGATCGAGAACGGTTACACGATCCTTATTCTTTCCGATCGCGGCATCAACGCGCAGTACGCCCCGATTCCCAGCCTTCTCTCGATGACGGCGGTTCATAATTACCTGATCCGCGAAGGCTCGCGCACGCAGGTTGCCCTCATCATCGAATCCGGTGAACCGCGCGAAGTGATGCATTACGCGTTGCTGATCGGCTATGGAGCGAGCGCCATCAACCCCTATCTCGCTGTCGAAACGCTGGAAGATCTCGAGAAGCGCGGCAATCTTCCCGAAGGCATCACGTTCGAGAAGGCGATTTATCAATACATCAAATCGATCAACAAAGGCCTGCTTAAAGTCTTCTCAAAGATGGGCATTTCGACGCTGCAAAGCTACCGCGGCGCGCAGGTCTTCGAAGCCATCGGCCTGAACAAAGACGTCATCGATAAATACTTCACCGGCACTGCCTCGCGCATCGAAGGCGTGGGACTCGACGTGCTCGCGCGCGAAGCCGTCATGAAGCACCAACTCGCGTTCCAGCCTTTGCAGGAAGCGGACACCGAGCTCCCCGTCGGCGGCAGCTACGCGTGGCGCGTGCGCGGCGAATACCATCTGCTCAACCCGGCGACAGTCAGCACGATGCAGCACGCGGTCCAGCAGGGCAACTTCAAAACGTTCCAGGAATACACAGACCTGATCGACAGGCAAAGCGAGCAGCATTGCACTCTGCGCGGTCTGTTCAAGTTCAAATCGGCGACGCCGGTGCCGATCGACGAAGTGGAGCCCGCCAGCGAAATCGTCAAGCGTTTCGCCACCGGCGCCATGTCGTTCGGATCCATCTCGAAGGAAGCGCACGAGACCCTCGCGATTGCAATGAATCGCATCGGCGGCAAGTCGAATACCGGCGAGGGCGGGGAAGACGAAGCACGTTTTGAGCGCGATGAGAACGGCGACCTTCGCCGGAGCGCCATCAAACAGGTCGCTTCGGGACGCTTCGGCGTCACCGCCCACTACCTCGTCAATGCCGATGAACTGCAGATCAAAATGGCCCAGGGGGCCAAGCCCGGTGAAGGGGGTCAGCTTCCCGGCCACAAAGTGGACGACGTCATCGCGCGGGTGCGCCACTCCGTCCCCGGCGTGGGGCTCATCTCACCGCCGCCACATCACGACATTTATTCGATCGAAGACCTCGCGCAGCTGATTTACGATCTCAAGAACGTCAACCCGCAGGCGCGCATCTCGGTGAAACTCGTTGCGGAGGTCGGCGTAGGCACGGTCGCTGCGGGCGTTTCGAAAGCGCACGCCGATGTCGTCCTCATCAGCGGACATGACGGTGGCACCGGAGCGTCACCCCTTACATCGCTCAAACATGCGGGTGCTCCCTGGGAACTCGGGCTCGCCGAAACCCAGCAGGTCCTCGTGATGAACGACTTGCGGAGCCGCATCCGCGT
>DATAZF010000359.1:0-6717 GCA_036272235.1 Bryobacteraceae bacterium
GTCGTCATCATGATCGGCCGAAAACGTTGTAGGCATCCGTCCGTAATCGCCTGTTCCGGACTCTTGCCCGCGGCCCGCGACACGATGGCAAAATCGATCATCATAATGGCGTTCTTTTTCACAATGCCGATCAACAGCACGATTCCGACAAACGAATACAAATTCAGGTCATGGTGGAACAACCGCAACGTGATCAAAGCGCCCATGCCCGCCGCAGGAAGGCCGGAGAGAATCGTTATGGGGTGAATGAAGCTCTCGTAGAGGATTCCGAGCGCCAGATAAATCACCAGAACCGCAATCACAAGGAGGATGGTCAGCCCACGCAGCGAGTTCTGGAATTCCTGCGCGGTGCCCTGAAAAGTAAAGGTCGCCGTGTCGGGGAGTCCGATTTCGTGGGCCGCTTCCCGCACCTGGCCGGTCGCCTCGCTGAGCGAAATCCCCTTCTTCGTATTGAACTCGAAATTCACCGCGGGCAACTGCCCAAGGTGATTGACGCTCAGCGGTGACACGCCTGGCTTCAGACGCGTAACAGCCGAAAGTGGAACCGGTTTACCGTTGCTCGACCGGATATAAAGCTTCGACAAAGCCGCCGGATCACGCTGACTTTCAGGCGGGACCTCGAGGATTACGTCGTACTGATTCGCGGTGGCCGCTATAGTCGATACGCGCCGGCTCCCGTAGGCGTCGTAGAGCGTATTCGCGACCTGTTCCGGCGTCACGCCGACTGCAAGCGCCCGGTCGCGTTCGATATCCACATTGACCCGGGGACTACTCAAATGCAGATCGCTGTAGACATCCGCGATGGTCGGCATCGAACGGAGCTTTGCTTCGAGGCGGGGCGACCAGGTATAGAGTTCGTCCGCATCCGCGTCCTGCAGCGCTACGGAATATTGATAACGCGATTCGTTCTGCCCGAGGGTTAGTGGAGGCGGGCTTTGCAGAAATACGTTCAGGCTGGGTATCGCGGCGAACTGTTCATGCATTTGGGCGAGAAGATCGGATTCGCGCGGGCGCTTCGGATCGTCCTTAAAAATAACGAACAGGAACCCGTTGTTCTGGGGTGAGTCATTCGTTCCGCCGCCGTAATCCTGCACCCACGGGTTACGCCGCACGATATCCATCGCCTGCTGTTCCAGGTTGTTCATTTCGTTCGACGACGTATCCTCTGAGGCTTCCGTGCCGCCTTGCGCGAACCCGGAATCGACCGAGGGCATGAAGCTCTTTGGCATCACAACGAACAGATAGATGGTCGCGCCGGTGAGCGCAATGCTCGCCAGCAAAGTCACGCGGCGGAAACGGAGGGTCTGCAGCAAGCTCCGCCGGTACGCGTTGTGGAGGCCGGTGAAGATAGCCTCGGACCAGCGGTAAACACTTCCATGTTGCTTTTCCTGCCGTAAAAACCGGCTGCCCAGCATCGGCGTCAGCGTCAATGAGATGACGCCGGATATCAAAACGGCCACGGCGATGGTAATCGAAAACTCGCGCAACAGCCGCCCGATAATGCCTTCGAGAAAGAGCACCGGAATGAAAACGGCGGCGAGCGAAACTGTCATCGAAACGATCGTGAACCCGACCTCCCTCGCACCCTCGATTGCAGCCTGCATCCGCGGCTTCCCCATCTCCATGTGACGTACGATGTTTTCGAGCATGACGATGGCATCATCCACTACGAAGCCCACGGAGAGCGTGATGGCCATCATGGAGAGTGTGTCGATCGTAAAGCCGAGCAGCTTCATGATTCCGAACGTGCCGAGCAGCGACAGCGGCACAGCCAGGCCGGGGATTACGGTCGCGGAGAGGTTGCGCAGAAAAACGAAGATCACCAGTATGACGAGCGCTATTGTGACCAGGAGCGTGAATTTAACGTCGCGGATCGAGTCGCGGATGTTCTGGGACGCGTCGTAAACAACGCTCAGATTGACGCCTGCGGGCATCTTCTCGCGTAACGCGGGCAGCAGGCGCTTGACGCCGTCAGCCACCTCAATCGTATTCGCACCTGGCTGCTTTCGCACCCCAAGAATAATCGACGGCTGGCCATCCACCCAAAAGGTGCTTCTGTTGGAGGTCACGCTATCGTAAACGGTGGCGACATCCTGAAGACGAACAGGATTGCCGTTGCGATAAGCGATGATCATGGGCCGGAATTGCGGCGCCGCCGTGAGTTGGCTGTTCGACTGAATGGTGTACGACTTGGTCCAGCCGTAAAGCGAGCCCGCGGGCAGGTTGACGTTCTGATGCGAAAGCGCGTCGCGTATTTCTTCGAGGCCCACGTCGCGTGAAGCCAGCCTGGCGGGATCTGCCTGTACCCGTACCGCGTATTTCTTCGAGCCGTCGATTTGTACCTGAGCCACCCCACTCACCATCGAGACGCGGCGGCCCAGCAACGTTTCGGCGTATTCATCGAGCGCGGCCGGCGCCATTGTGGAAGACGAAAGCGTCAGATAAATGACTGGATTGGAGGCGGGATTGGCCTTGAAATAGGATGGCGGCGCCGGCATGTTGGAGGGCAGACTGCCGCCGGTGCGGGCAATAGCTGCCTGTACGTCCTGCGCCGCCGCGTCGATGGACCGGTCCAGGCTGAACTGGAGACTGATATTTGTGGTTCCAAGACCGCTCGACGATGACATCGCCTGAATGCCGGCGATGTTCGAGAATTCCTTTTCGAGCGGCGTAGCGACGGAGGACGCCATGATGTCGGGGTTTGCGCCCGGCAGATTGGCGTAGACCTGTATGCTCGGGTATTCGACGGCCGGAAGGTCACTGACCGGCAGACTGATGTAACTGAGAAGTCCGAATCCGAAGATCGCCACCATGAGCAGCGTGGTTGTAATCGCCCGGCGGATAAAAAAGTCGGTGAATCGCATGGAAAATCCTGGCTGCTACGCGCCGCCGGTGTTGTTGGCTGCGAGCAGGCGCACGTGCGCTCCCGGTGAAAGCCGCAGTTGCCCTTCGGAGACCACCTGTTCCCCCTGTTTGAGTCCGTCTTCGATCACGGCCTGTTCCGCCTGCCCCGGGGGCGTATAGTTTCGCAGTACCTGCACCTTTCGCATCGATGCGGACGAATCGGATGGTTTGACGACCCAAACGTATTTTCCGTCCGGGCCGGTCTGGACGGCGCGCGAGGGCACCAGGATGCGATTGTGTTCCACACCGAGGGTTGCCTTCACATTGACAAACTCGCCCGGCCACAAGGCCCGGTCTGCGTTTTCAAACAGAGACTTTAAACGGATCGTCCCTGTTGCCGAATCCACGGTGTTGTCAATGAAACTCAGTTTCCCGGCGGCTGCTTTGGTGTCTGAGGCGACGGCATTCACCGGAAGCGGCGCCGATGCCTGGTGGCGCCGGACTTCCGGCAGGGAGTCTTCAGGGATGGAAAAAGAAACGTAGATGGGAGATGTCTGAAGGATGGTCACCAGCGTCATATCGTTTTCTTTGACGAGACTTCCTTCCTTTGCGGCTATCGCGCCGGCCCGCCCGCCGACCGGGGCGCGGATGCTGGTGTATCCCAGAAGCAGTCTGGTTTGCTCAAGTCGTGCGCGATCGGCTCTTTCAGACGCCGTTGCACTCTCGAGGGCGGCCCGGTCCGCATCGCGGGATGCGTTTGCAGCATCGGCGTTCGTCACCGCCAGTTCTGTTTGCTCCTGCGAAAGAATCCCTTCCTTCTTCAGTTGTTTACTGCGCTCGGCAACAACGAGCGCATTTCTGAGCGTTACCTCGTCCTTCGCAATGTTGGCTTCGCTTTGTTTGGCGGTTGCCACGTCTTTAGCAATATTTGCTTCGATTTCAGCGATTTGGCGGTTATAGGTCTCGGCGTCGAGTTCGAACAGCAACTCGTCTTTCATGACCTCCTGGCCCTCGGAAAAATGCACGCGGATGACGGGCGCGGTAATGCGGGATTTAACGTCGATGGACGCAATGGCCTCCACGTTGCCGATCGCGGCGATCTCAAGCGGAGAATCCGCCGCTCTCGCGGACGCGACACGGACGGCCACGGGTGCGGGGCTGGAATTTACGTCGGCTTTAACGTTGCCGCGCGAACACCCAATAACGAAGAGGGCAGCAGCACTGTACGCGATCGTGAGAACGCTCGTCAGAATCGATGTCTTGTGGAATCCGCATATAACGGCTCGCATCCGCGCCGTCGGCGCCAGGGATTCCTTTGTTTTCTGACTACGCGTCAGAGCGCTCTTCGCGCTTCGGTGGAGCAATGCTTTTCGCCCTCCTTCAAACTGGAAACCCGTCCTCTTAGCTTACATACGCAGGGATACAAGGCTGGACTGCAGCAAATAGTTTTCTTTCATCTCTATATACGGAAACTACGGACAACCTGGCGTGAGGGTTCTGTGGGAGAGCGAGCCCCCACTTTAAAACGTAGGAATCGATACACGACAACTTGTTCTGTCGCCAGCCGGCCATTGACCGGGCTTGTCCCGTTCATTGTTTCGCGAATATCGCGAACTCCGCCGCGACGGCCAGTCAACAATTGATGCAGTTCCGCCAGCCCGGACCTTGGCGCGCCGGACTTCGAAATCAGACAGAGAGACGAGCATAATTAGGTTGCCTCCTTCTCCTGGCGGCACATCATACGCACGGATCCAGACACATGTCTCGCACCCTCTGCCTCTCCCCCACGGGAGCATTTACTAAAAGTGTAGTATTCTGGATTCCAAAGTTCATTCTGAGAGTCCATCTTGAACCGGAGAACTTTTCTTGGTCGCGGGGCGTCGTGGCTGGTCGCGTGTGCGGCGGCCCCGATTGCCGATCGCCTTTACGCCGCCGGACATTCCACGCGCGCCATCGATCTGGTCGCGCAGTCGAACGTGATCGACATGCTGGGGCTGCTGACGCTGAACTGGGCGCTGCTCGATCGGTGGCAGCGCGCGCCAGAGAATTTCACTGGAAAAGATTTCACGAAGCTGCGTGCGTCGGGGATCGATGTGTTTCATCCGGCGGTGGCTTTTGAGAACGCGCAGGCTCACGACATCACGCACAACTGGTTCGTGAAATGGAACCGGCTGATTACCCGGCATCCGGAATGGTTTGTGCGGGTGGATGGCGCGGCAGATCTGGCGCGCGCGAAGGCCGAGGGGAAAATCGGAATCATTCTGGGAATGCAGGATGCGAATCATCTGCGGGATCTGGATGACGTCGACGCGTTCTACAAGATGGGGCAGCGGCTGACCCAACTGACTTACAACGCGAAGAACCGGTTGGGGGCGGGCTGCAAAGCCCCTGCGGATCGCGGGCTGACGGAGTTCGGGCAGGCAGTTGTCGCGCGCATGAATTCGCTCGGCATGGCGATCGATGTGTCGCACTGCGGCGAGAAGACAACGCTCGATGCGATTGCCTCATCGAGCAAGCCGGTATTGATCACGCATTCCAATTGCAAGGCGCTGGCGGCGGGGGTGCCGCGGTGCAAGTCCGACGAGGCGATTGTGGCGGCTGCGAAGAAGGGCGGCGTGATCGGGCTGACGGGCGTGCGGCGATTTGTGCGGGCGAAAGATCCGGTGACGATGGAAGACGCGCTCGACCATTTCGACCATGCGGTGAAGATCGCGGGGATCGAGCATGTCGGGCTGGGGAGCGATACGGATCTGGATGGACGCGACAAGCGCGGCGCGGCTCCGATGCTGTATGACATTGCGGGATTAAATGGCGTTGACCGCGTGCATGAGCTGACGGATGGGTTGATCCGGCGCGGCTATACCGATGCGCAGATCGCCATGGTGCTGGGCGGGAATTTCCAGAGGGCGCTGGCGGAGATCTGGGGATAGAGAGTTCACCGCAGTAAGTCTTCGAGTTGGATGCGGGTGCCGGTTTTTTCATCGCGGTACTTCACGATCACGGGCGTGTAGATGGAAATGCCCCAGTCACGACCCGGTCCGATGGTGACGGCGCGGGAGCCCGCGATGACGACGGCGCCTTCGGGGATTACCAGCGGCTGATCGTCTGACGCGCGGTAGATTTTTCCGAGAACAAGATCGTAGACGGGCGTGGAGCGGTTGAGGATTGTGCCGGTGCCCAACACGGCCTGGGCCTTCACCACAGTGCCTTCATAGATGCCGCAGTTGCCGCCGACGAGGACGCCATCCTCAACAATGACGGGGAGCGCGCCGACGGGTTCGATGACGCCTCCGATCTGCGATGCCGCGGAGATGTGGACGTTGCGTCCGATCTGCGCGCAACTGCCGACGAGTGCGTGGGAATCGACCATGCTGCCGTCGCCGATGTATGCTCCGACATTGACGTACATCGGGGGCATGCAGATGACGCCTTTGCCGATGTGGGTGGCGTCACGGATGCTGGAGCCTCCAGGCACGATGCGAACGCCGTCGGCCGGGGTCATCTGACGGATCGGATAGGTCGACTTGTCGAAGAAGGGCTGGCGGATTGCGTCGATCGACATGTCGACTATCCCGCCCATGCGGAAGCCGAGGAGGATTCCCTTCTTCACCCAGGTATTGACGCGCCAGCCGCTGGTTGGGACGGAGGCATCCGGCTCAGCGGCGCGGATGGTGCCGGCGTTGATGCCTTGTTTGAAGGTGGAGAAAAGGGCGAAATGGTCCGGCGCGTACGCGGGAGGGGGCGTATCGAAGAGCTGTTCGATTTGGGGCTGGAGAGCGCGATCCATAGTTCTCTATGATGGCAAAGACTCCTGACTAAGATTTTTGGCCGCTCGCGAATTGATTCAGATCTCCGGCCTTCGAGGCTCGGGCC